>CALXCR010000098.1 GCA_944386855.1 uncultured Oscillospiraceae bacterium | reverse complement strand
AAACGTCTTGATCTTTTCGATCGAATCGAGCGCGTTTTCGACGTTGGACAGAAACTGCACGCGGTGCTTTTGTATGATATTTTCGCCGATAACGCTGTCACCGAGAAACCACACGCCGTCCGGCGTTTTAAGCGCGACTCCCGTGAGCGAGTGCCCGGGTACAAGCGTCATCTCCATTCCGTCGGGAAGCACGTCCGGTGTCAACAGTTCCGCATTTGTGCCCTTTGCGTAGAAAAATTTGCCGAGCATATCCCTGCACGGCGAGCCGCCGTACAGCAGTGACGCGTTCAGTATCGTATCGTGCACGAGTGCGATATCCGTCTCCGGCGCGTATATCTTACAGCCGGTGCGCTTTTGCAGAAACTCGTTACCGCCGATATGGTCGGCATGGGCATGTGTGTTTATTATCATTTTCAGCTCCCAGCCGTTCGCCTCCAGAATGCGCAGTATCCTCCTGCCGTAGTCCTTGTCGTTACCGCTGTCTATGACACAGACACCGGTATTGTCTATCTTGTAAATTCCTATATTTGTCGGGCACGAGATGTAATAAGTCCTCTCCCCCGCCTGTATAAGCTCGTACATACTCAACTTCTCCTTACTTCACTCTTATGAGCCTGTCCGCCGCGGCCTTCAGCTTGACGGCAAAATACTCAGCCTCTTCCATGGTGTTCATGCGCGAAAAACTCACTCTTAGCGCGCCGTCTATGATCTCATTCGGGATGCGCATCGCCTCAAGCACATGGCTGCGCCCGCCTTTTTTGCAGGCGGAACTTTTCGAGACACATATACCCTCCGCATCGAGATAGTTCATAAGCACCTCGCTTTTATACCCTGGCAGCGATATGCTCAAAATATGCGGAGCGTCCCCCTCACCTATAGTCACGGCTTCGGGTATAAGCTCGGTCACCCTGTTTTTCGTGTATTCGCGGAGCGCGCGCAGCTTTTTCTCCGTCTGCGGCAAAAGGTCGCGTCCTATTTTCGCGGCGACGCCGAATCCCACTATATTCGGCAGCCCCTCCGTGCCGGAGCGGTATCCGCGCTCCTGACCTCCGCCGAGAAGCAGCGGAGGCAGGCGAAGTCCCTTTTTGACGTAAAGCGCGCCGACGCCCTTAGGACCGTGTATCTTATGGCTGCTCAGCGTGACAAGATCAGCGCCGAGCGACTTTACCGTAAACGGTATCTTACAAAACGCCTGCACCGCGTCTGTGTGCAGGAGTGCAGACGAGCGCCGCATACGAAGCTCCCGCGAGATCGCAGCTATGTCGTTTACGGCGCCCGTCTCATTGTTTACAAGCATCGCGGACACTAGAACCGTATCGTCTCTGAGCGCAGCTTTAAACGCCTGCATATCTATCCTGCCGGCGTCGTCCGTGCCGATATACGACACCTCATAGCCTATTTTCTCAAGCTTTGCCGCGGTTTTAAGCACCGCGTCATGTTCTACCGCCGTAGTTATGATATGCCTGCCGCGGTGGCGCATAAGCTCCGCCGCCGACATCAGCGCCCAGTTGTCCGCCTCCGTCCCTCCGGAGGTGAAGAACACCTCCTCCGGCAATGCGCCTATGGCGTTCGCCACATTTTTTCTGGCCTCGTCAAGCGCCGCCTTTGCGTGTCTTCCGAGTGTGTGCGTTGACGAGGGGTTTCCGTATTCCTCGGTCATCATTTTCATCACGGCCGCCGCCGCCTCGTCACTGACTCTGGTGGTTGCGGAATTGTCGAAATATACTGTCATCTTTTCTCCGTTTTTGTACTTTTAAAGTAATTTTATTTGTGGTAAAATATTGTCGGTATGCGCATTTTGAATGCTATATGCCCTTTGTCGGCAAAACACTCCCGCGCCTTATGCGCTTTGCGCCATGCGGATATCATTTTGCCGGACGACGGCACAATGCAGTGTTACATCCGTCTTTTCGCTTGCCTGTGTTTACCGGCACACAACGGACTTAATTATAATATCCGTGCAATAGATATTATACCATACCGGCTTTAGACGGAATGGTATAATTGTCGCCTTTTTCGGTTGCCGCGCAAGCGGCGAGAAAAAGGACTTAAATCAAATATAATATCCGGCTAACGGATATTATATCATCAGGCTTATCGCCATTACAAGGGGATATACGTCATGAAATTTTACATACATACGCTCGGCTGCAAGGTGAATCAGTACGAAAGCCAGGCCATTGAGACGCTTTTGACCGAGCAGGGGCATGTCTCTTCCCCCGACGCCCGCAGCTGCGATGTTATAATTATAAACACCTGCTCCGTCACGGCGGAAAGCGACAGAAAATCGCGTCAGACAGTAAGGAAACTGCGTCGGCAATGTCCCGACGCCGTCATCGCCGTCTGCGGCTGCTTTTCGCAGATAAGTCCGGACTCCGCCGAGGAGATCGGCGCTGACGTAATATCAGGCAGCGGGGCAAAACTCCCATTCATAGACGACGTACTGCGCGCATACGATGAGAAGAAAAAGCTTCGCGATGAGAATATAAAACTTAAAAGTGTTGACGAGTCGCGATATCGCCGCTCGTTCGAGCGTCTCTCGCCCGGCAATCTGTCCGGTAAGACGCGCGCACTCTTAAAAATACAGGACGGCTGTTCAAACTACTGCGCCTACTGCATCATACCGTATTCCAGAGGCCCGTCCCGCTCGCTCGAGCATGACGAGGCAGCAAACTACGCCTATCAATTGAGCCGCGACGGATATAAGGAGATCGTAATAACGGGGATCGAAATCGCTTCATACGGGCGCGATCTAACACCGAAATACATGCTTGGAGACGTCGTATCGTCGATCGCAAAGGCCGCGCCCGAGACGCGTCTGCGGCTCGGCTCACTCGAGCCGCGCGTGATAACGGATGATTTTTGCGAGACCATATCCGGCTTTGGCAACATCTGTCCGCACTTTCACCTCTCGCTTCAGAGCGGATGCGACGAGACGCTCTCGCGCATGCGCAGGCGGTATGATACGGCGCGTTTTTACGAGTCGGTAGAGCTTCTGCGCCGCTATTTCCCCGGCTGTGCCGTCGCCGCCGACCTTATAACGGGATTCCCGGGCGAGACCGACGAAGAATTTTCAAAAACACTGAAATTTATCGAAAAATGCGATTTCGCGTTTATGCATATATTCCCGTATTCGGAGCGGCCGGGAACAGCGGCCGCATCCATGCCGGACAGCGTCCCAAAAGCAGTCAGAAAAGACCGCGCGGCAAAAGCCGCGGAGATCGCCGGACGTATGGAGAGAGATTATCTCGCCTCGTGCGTCGGCAAGGAGGTAAACGTCCTGTTCGAACAGGGAAAGGACGGATATTTTACCGGTCACGCCGAAAATTACTGCGAGGTCACCTGCCGCGGTGAGGATCTTCATAATCAGGTTCGCCGCGTTTTAATAAAAGGCGCGGGAAACGGCGTCCTTTTTGGCGATATCCTCTTGTGATTTAGCAGGAAATTTATTATAATAAAGCACAAAATATAATTTAAAAAAGAAGGGACTACAATGTACAACATCAAAACGCTTAACAACATCGCTCAAATCGGCCTTGACGTATTCGATAAGTCGAAATACGCCGTATCCGCCGAGTGTGAAAATCCGGACGCGATTATCGTGCGTTCCGCCAAAATGCACGATTACAGCTTTAATTCCGAGCTTCTGTGCATAGCAAGAGCCGGCGCGGGTACAAATAACATCCCGTCCGACAAATGCGCCGAGAACGGCATTGTCGTGTTCAACACCCCCGGCGCGAATGCCGAGGCGGTAAAGGAACTCGCCCTCTGCGCCATGCTTATGGCCTCGCGCGATGTTTACGGTGGCGTTACCTGGGTAAAATCGATCGCCGACAAGGGCGACGAAGTCGCCGCCCTCGTTGAAAAAGGCAAAAGCGCGTTTACGGGTCCTGAAATAATGGGCAAGAAACTCGGCGTTATCGGCCTCGGAGCCGTGGGCGCAAAGCTTGCCGACGCGGCTGTCCTGCTCGGTATGCAGGTATACGGATACGACCCGTTTATCTCCGTCGACGCTGCGTGGAAGCTTAATCCCGCTATCATCAAAACCGACGACATTGAGACAATATACAAAAACTGCGACTACATTTCGATCCATATCCCGTACATGAAATCGACGCATCATTTCATCGACAAGGCCGCTCTCGACATGATGAAGGACGGCGTGCGCATCATAAACCTCGCGAGAGCGGAACTCATTTCTGACGACGATATCATCGCGGCGATAAAAGCCGGCAAAGTCGCAAAATACGTCACCGACTTCGCAAACGGCAAGACGGCCGACGTCGACGGCATCGTCGCTATGCCGCATCTGGGCGCTTCAACCCCCGAGAGCGAGGACAACTGCGCCGTTATGGCGGCTCATGAGATAATCGATTACGTCGAAAACGGCAACATCGTAAATTCAGTAAATATGCCGCGCGTATCCATGGCGAAAAGCGGTGAGAAGCGCCTGTGCATCATCGCCAAAAACTCGCCCGACGTTACGGCGCAGTATACGGCGAAGATCGCCGACTCCGGCGTTGCGACCGCAAATACGGCGACCGGTACAACAAAGGACGGCGCGATTGCCTACACTGTTATAGACTTAAACGGCAATACTGACGGGCTCTGCGAAGCCGTCGCGGCAATTGACGGCGTCATTAGAGCAAGGATCATCTAACAAGACAGATATGGGATATGCGGATTCAGCCCTCCGCATATCCTCTCGCCGGAACGCGGCTTGCCGGCCGGGAGCGCAAATGTTAGGACATCTGTTTGTAAAACAAAAGCACCGCTGCCGCAGGAGCTTTTGTTTTACCGCACGCCGTTTTTTACGGCAGAAACGGAGGCTTTAAATGGGCAAAAAGATCTTGCTTATAGTAAATCCTATGGCAGGCAAAAATCAGGCGAGAACGGCTCTTTACGATATCGTATCGACGCTGTGTGACGACTGTAATCACGTTACGGTCATGATGACGACAAAACACGGTGATGCCACCGATTATGCAATGAAATACTGCGGCGATTACGATATAGTGTCTTGCGTCGGCGGAGACGGTACGCTGAGTGAGGTCGTCTGCGGTCTGATGCAGGTGAAAAATCCGCCGCCGATCGGGTATATACCTCTCGGCAGTACGAACGACGTCGCGACGACGCTGAAAATACCGCGAAATCCGGCGCAGTCAGCTCGTGATATGCTCGAGGGGAAGCCGATCACAATCGATATCGGCAGTTTTAACGACACATTCTTCACATATGTCGCCGCTTTCGGAGCGTTTACCGACGTGCCTTATACGACTCCGCAGGAATCGAAAAACGCGCTCGGCCCGCTCGCTTATTTCATTGAAGGCGTAACGCGCCTTCCGCATATCTCGAGCGCTCACGCAGTCGTAACGCATGACGGCGGGACGGTCGAAGGCGATTTCATCTACGGGAGCATCAGCAACTCCACATCAGTCGCCGGCTTTGTTAAGCTTACCGAGCAGAATGTCGGCCTTGACGACGGGCTGTTTGAAGTACTCCTCATAAAGCATCCTGACCGGCTTACGGAGTTTAATCAGATATTATCCGATATAATCACGCAGAAATACCTGCACGATGCCGTCATATTCTTTAAGACGACTAAAATCAAATTTGAATTCAGCGAGCCTGTCGCGTGGACGCGCGACGGCGAAGACGGCGGCTACAACACGGTAGTAGAGGCGTACAACAACAATCACGCACTTTCGATAATCGTGCGACAGTAGTGCGCCGCCGAGCGGAAAGGACATTTCGTTTTATGGGCGCAGCTAATATTCTCGCCGTCGGCGACGTTGTCGGAAACATCGGCATAGAGTTTCTTGAAAAACATCTTCGCAGTTTCAAGAAGCTAAACGACATATCGTTTACCGTGGTAAACGGCGAAAACGCATCGGGCACAGGCATTACGCCGGAACAGGCGGAGCGTATTTTCGCCGCCGGAGCGGATGTTATAACGCTTGGAAACCACACTTTCGCGCGCGAGCAGATAACAAACTATCTCGACGACTGCCGCTATATCCTGCGTCCGGCAAACTTCGCACCGCAGGTAGCAGGGCGCGGCTTCGGCATATTCGAGACACTGTTCGGCGATGTATGCGTTATAAACCTTATCGGACGGCTCGGTATGGACATCGGGCCTGACAACCCGTTTTTTGAGGCAGACAAAATACTTAAAAGCTGCCCCGCCGCCGTCACTCTCGTCGATTTTCATGCGGAAGCGACGAGCGAGCGTCAGGCAATGGGCTATTATCTCGACGGGCGCGTCTCCGCCGTATGGGGTACGCATACGCACGTCCAGACATCGGATGCCGGCGTTTTGCCGAACGGCACGGGATTTATAAGCGACGCCGGGATGACCGGCGCCGCGATATCGATTCTCGGTATTGAGGCAGAGCAGTCCGTCTCTCTCTTCCTCGGTAACCCAAAGAGGCGGTATACTCCCGCGCGCGGCCCTGCCAAAATGGAGTGCGCCGTTTTTACGGTCGACACCGAGAGCGGTAAATGCTGCGACGTTCAGTCTTTCCGTATTATGTAGCGCGGCTCTTATCCGAATACCCGTCTCCTCGAGCGGACAGGCGTTCGGTTTCTGCGCGACTATATATAAAACCATATAAAAGCGCCAAATATTAAGGGGTGATATTTATGGCGATAAAGATCCTTCACACCGCGGACTTCCATATGGACTCCCCGTTTCACAGCCTGCCTGATGAAAAGGTAAAAATACGCCGCCGTGAACAACGGGCGATGTTTCAAAGGATAGCCGCAGTGTGTGAAGAAGAAGAGGTACAGCTCCTGCTTCTTGCCGGAGACCTGTTCGACAGCAACATGGCATATCAGGAGACTGTCGACACGGTCGCCGCCGTGCTCTCCAAAATCGAGACCGAGGTGTTTATAACTCCCGGCAACCATGATTACCTGTGCCTCAAATCACCGTACTATAAAATGGAGCTGCCGGACAATGTGCATATTTTCGCGTCGCCGTCTATAAAATGCGTAGAGCTTCCGCGTATCGGATGCCGCGTATGGGGCGCGGGATTCACGTCGTCGCGATGCGGCCCTCTGCTTGAGAAATTCTCGACCGGGTACGAGCCTATGATCGATATAATGGTCCTGCACGGCGACCTTCTCGGCGGCCCGTATAATCCGATAACACCGGAGCAGATCGCAAATACAGGTCTCGATTACCTCGCCCTCGGCCATGTGCACAGCTTTGACGGCTTCCACAAGGCCGGCAAAACGGTATATGCTTACTCCGGCTGTCCGGAGGGGCGCGGGTTTGACGAGCTAGGCGAAAAAGGGTACATAATCGGCACTGTCGATAAGGACAACTGCGATCTCGCGTTTATACCGGCCGGCGGCCGGCAGTACAGGATAGAAAGCGTAGACGTCACCGGCAAAATGCCGGATGAAGCCGTGTCATATATTGACGTACCGTCGCCTGGTCGCGACATATGCCGTATCGTGCTCACCGGTGAATACGACGGGGATATCGACGTATCCGCCGTCAGCGCCGCGGTTTCCGATAAATTTTTCCACGTCGAGCTCAGGGACGAGACACGGCCGACCCGCGATTTATGGGCGGAAGCCGGCGACGACACCTTAAAAGGCCTTTTCGTGCGCCGTATGCGCGCAAAATATGACGAGGCTGACGACGAGGGCAAAAAACAGATCCTCGACGCGCTTGCGTTCGGTGTCGGTGCGCTCGAAAACAGAGAGGAGTGGCGCTGATGAAGATTAAATCCATGACCGCCTCGTTCGGCAGGCTCGACGGCGAAAAACTCGAGCTTAAAGACGGGCTCAACATCATCGAAGCGCCGAACGAATCGGGAAAATCGACTTGGTGCGCGTTTATCCGCGCGATGCTGTTCGGCATAAACACGTCGGAACGCGACAAGCAGGGTTTTTTGTCGGACAAGACGCGGTACAGGCCGTGGAACGGCAAAAATATGGAGGGCGTGATGGAGCTCCGCCACGGCGGGCGCGATATCACGATACAGCGCACGTCTCTCGCCTCCACCCCTATGAAGAAGTTTTCCGCTTTTTACAGCGACATCATGCAGCCGGTCGAGGAACTTTCCGCCGACACTGTGGGCGAAATACTTACCGGTACGACCGACAAGGTGTTTGACAGAACGGCGTTCATCCGTCAGGCGGGCATCGCCGTATCTGGCGATCCGGGGCTTGAGAGCCGTATCGCATCGCTTATATCGACGGGCGAGGAGCATACCTCGTATACGGACGCCGACGCAAAGCTCCGCGCAAGGCAGCGAAAAATACGCCACAACAAGACGGGCATCCTCCCAAAGCTCGAGTCGGAGCTCTCCGAGCGTGAAGAACAGCTTTCCCGTATGGACAAGCTATTTGACGAGCTGGCAGCCGTGCGGCAGGAGCGCCGACGCTTTGATGCGCGCTCCAAACAGCTCGCGGAGGATCTTGACACCTACACAGTGCTTGAAAAGACAGAGCTTATACGGCGCACGGTCGATGCGAAAAACCGCGCCGCCGCCGCAGGAGAGCGTGTTGACGAGCTCCGTGAGGCGCTTACAAAAAACGGGCTTTTGATGAATCAGGATGACGTTGCGCAGATTGCGGGGCTATACTCCGACTACATCGACGCGGAAGCCGCGGCCGGCGCCGCCAAAGAGCAGAAAGCCTCGGCGTATGACGGCATGGAAAAGGCGCAGGCCGATAAGGACGCCTTTCCGTTTAAAGACGCCATAGAGCCCGATGTTCTTGCAAAATCGCGCCGGGCGGTCGAGCTTGACGATCAGCTCCGCACTGCTGAGGAAAAATGCTCCTCTGCAGTAACTAAGTTCGTACTCGCGGCGGCCGTCCTGCTTATAGGTGCAGGCGGATATCTCGCATACGCGGGAAGCTATATATACTCCGCTATCGCGGCCATAATCGGCGTCGTGTGCGCCGCGCTGTTTGCCACGCCTCTTGTGCGGAAACAAAAGGCAAAACGCGCTCTCGAGCTTGCCCTCGGCGAGTTTTCCATGGAGTCGTCAAAAGCCTTTGCCGAAAAGGCGGGCAGCTATTCAGAGGCATGCCGCGCGATCGAGCGGATGAGCTTTGAGTGTAAAAAGGCGGACGATGCGTTTGAAAAAACATCCGCGGAGGCCGACGAGGCTAAAGCGGCACTTATGGATGCCGTTCACAGCTTCTTCCCCGAAATAGCAGAACCGGGTGAGATCGGCCCTGCGCTGTCGGCGCTCTCCGCTCCGCTAAAAGAGCTACCTCAGGCGGAGCTTGAGCAGGCAAAGGCTCTGGCCGAGGCGGGCGCTCTCATATCGTCATCGCCTGTCCCCATTCCGGAAGAGCCGCTCGAGTACATCCCGACTCCGCCGCGCAGCCTTGAGGACACTCAGAAAGCTTACGCCAGAGCCGGGGAGCGCATAAACGAACTCGCCGCGCAGGAGGCCATGCTCACGGGTGAACTTAAAGCGCTCGGCGACCCGGTCGAGACAAGAGCGGCCATAGACGATCTGAACGACGAGATCGCCGAACAGCTATATCGGTACGACACGCTCTCGATCGCGATCGAGACGCTAAGCGATGCGCAGACGGAACTTCAGACGAAGTTTTCTCCGCTCGTAAACGCCGCAGCAAGCCGAATAATGGGTCATCTGACCTCCGGCAAGTATGAAAAGCTTGTTTTCGACAAAAATTTTAACGCCCTTGCCGAAACCTCCGGCGACGTTTTGAGCCATGATATACTGACGCTCAGTGAGGGAACTACCGATCAGATCTATCTCTCCCTTCGTCTCGCCATGGCAGAGCTTCTCCTCTCCTCCGGCGAGCCGTGTCCCGTCATTCTCGACGACGCGCTCGACACGTTCGACGACACGCGCGCCAAAAACGCGCTCGACTACCTCTACGGTATGTCAAAGGACAGGCAGATCATCCTCTTCACCTGCCACAGCCGTGAGGCGGCTATGATGGCCGGTATGCCGGATGTGAACGTCGTAAAGCTTGCGGACAACCGATAGTTCAAGCATAATATGCGGTAAACGCCGCCTGAGTACATACTCAGGCGGCGTTTTTTCGTCACCTTGCCAATATATTATGAAATATTTTGTATAATTAACAGAAATTTAATAACTTATATTGACCATATTTTCACGTCATGTTAATATATATATATATATATTGGTTAGCGCAACTATCCAGCCCGTCCGACAAGAGTCCCCTGCCGTATTTTACCATTCAGAAAACCGGCAGCGAGTAAGGAGGTAATGTATGAAAAAAATATTCCTGCTGTTTTTAGTCTCGGCCATGACGATCGCGTTTCTGACCGCGTGCTCCGGCGGCACCGATACGGCGGAGGTCACGTCTTCCGAGCAGTCTGCCGGCACATCGTCGCCCGACACCGAGACCGCGCAGTCGTCCGATACGGATTCCGATACGTCGGCCGATACGGGCTCGGCTTCTGCGGAAGATCCTCCGACGGTCGACGGACTGCCGATGTTCACGGTCGTCGAGGACGGCGACGTGGTAGGCGAGGAATCGGTCGATACAAACGACATTCAGGCGGTGCGGGATCAAAACCCGTGGCGCGGCGAAACGGAGCTTGACACGCTTCCCGTTTACGCTGCGTACCCGTTCGACAGAAGCGGAGTTGATCCCGACGATATCGCCGCGGTCTTTGAAAGAGAGCTCGGAGCGGACGCGTTCACCGTGTCGGAGTCATTCGGCTCTGTCGGCGTGACGCTCTCCCCCGCCATTGAGCTTGCCGACGAGTACAAGGTCATCCCCTCCGAGGAGTACACGTCTGAGGAATGGGAGGCAAGAGCCGGCCATATCGCGCGAAATTACGGCGCGCTGCTCAACATGGAAAATCCGACAATGGCCGAAGCCGAATACGGCGTCATCTCGTTTTACGACGCATCGGGCGACGATCTCCGGCAAACGATGAACTACTGCTTTGACCGCGTCAACGTCTCGTTCGATGAGGACGGAAATTTATACAGAATATCTTTCTCGTTTGCCAACCTCTCCGAAAAGCTCGGCGATTACCCCGTTATCACGGAAGATGAGGCGCGCGGTCTTTTTGACGAGGGGCACTATTTCGCAACAAGCTTCCCGGCTTCAGGCGAACTATCCTCCGACGATATCGCGGCGGTCGAGCTCGTCTACGGGACGCCGCACACTGCGTATTTTGCCGACGGCGCGCAGAGCTACTTTGTTCCGTACTATTGTTTCTATGTCGACATACACTTTGACGGCGGCGGAGCTCCGCGCTACGCTATGGCGTACGTTCCGGCAATCGACGGAAAATATATCTTGAATATGCCGTAAAGAATACTCTTTTACGCATAAACGCGCCGCGTCCGGCTGGGTTTACCGGACGCGGCGCATTTTTACTGTATTTTTTTGATTGTTTCTGTCGTATTGTCTCACCGCCGTCTAAAATGCGCGGCCCGGCATTAGCGCACGCGACCCCAGTACATGACCGTGGAGTTTGCCACCGTGATTTTATCGGAATCCGGTGCAAATTCGTCCATAAGCTCTCGCAGACGGTCTGCATACTGCTCATACCGCGGGTCGTCCGGTGTCGGCGCGTATGACGACGACAGGCTTCGCTTTACAAACGTCTCTTTCTCGTAATCAAGCGGAAAATCAAACTCGCGCATCTCCATGCCTCCGCGGAAAAAGTCCTTGACCTTGGGAATCGCCTCTTCAAGGCCGTGACGCAGTGATGAAAACGTCGGGCAAGTCTCAAGGCATATCTCATGCTGTCTGACGGTGAACTCGTCGTCATAGCTCCGCGCGTTTATGATAAGTACGACATTGCCGTCAGGCTTAAGTATGCGTTCGCACTCCTTCCTAAACGCCTCCGTGTCAAACCAGTGAAAGGCGGACGCCGCCGTAACAAGATTTATGCTGTTATCCGGCAGCGTAGTGTTCTCCGCCGGAGCAGGGACGGAGATGAAATGCGGGTCATCTTTAAAAAGTCCTTCAGCCTGAGCGCGCATATCGGCGTTCGGCTCGACACAGTATACTTCAAACCCGCGTGTTATAAACTCCTTTGAGAAGATCCCTGTGCCGGAACCCACGTCGGCGATTTTGTCGCCCTCCTTTAACAGCTCATTTACTATCATTTCTACGGCCGCCGGAGCATATCCGGGCCTGCCTTGCTGATAGTTTGAAGCGCGGCTGTTAAATAAACTTTCGTTTGCCATGGTCTTTACCTCCCGTTCTTGAATCATATAATATAGCTTTTTAATCAGACCCCTGCCGGGACATCCCGGTCAGGGGTCTAAATGGTCTGAACTTACTTTTTAGCGTCAACTTCAGGCGCAGGATCGCCCGTTATCGTCTCTTTAATACCGGCGGCAAGGCCCGCAAGCCCCTGTATCTCCGACGGGATGATAATCTTCGTAGCTTTCCCGTTAGCGGCGGCTGTAAACGCCTCAAGCGCGCGCAGCTTTATGACAGGATCGGACGGCATGGCTTCATTGAGCTTTCTGATACCTTCGGCAGTCGCCTCCTGAACCTTCAGTATGCCCTCTGCCTGGCCTTCCGCCTCAAGAATGGCCGCCTGCTTTTTAGCATCGGCGCGGAGTATGGCCGACTCTTTTTCGCCCTCCGCGATGAGTATCGCCGATCTCTTTTCGCCCTCTGCAATTAGGATCGCCTCGCGGCGCTCGCGCTCTGCCTTCATCTGCTTTTCCATAGCATTCTGTATCTCTTTCGGCGGCAGAATGTTTTTAAGCTCTACACGGTTTATCTTGATGCCCCACGGATCCGTCGCCTCGTCAAGTATCGAGCGCATCTTGCTGTTTATTATGTCACGCGATGTCAGCGTCTGGTCAAGCTCCAGCTCGCCTATGATGTTACGCAGGGTCGTCGCCGTGAGATTTTCTATCGCCGTCATAGGATGCTCTACGCCGTATGTGTACATTTTCGGGTCGGTGATCTCAAAATACAGCACTGTGTCGATCTGCATCGTAACGTTATCCTTCGTTATAACAGGCTGCGGCGGAAAATCGACGACCTGCTCTTTGAGAGATACGATTTTCGCAACACGCTCTATAAACGGGATCTTGACATGAAGTCCGACCTCCCATGTCGTACTGTACGCACCGAGCCGCTCGATAACATACGCCCTCGCCTGTTGGACGACACGGACATTTTTGATAATGATAATGATCGCTAACACGATCAGGGTGATTACTACATATTGCATTTTATTTCCTCCCTTTTACTATATCTTTATTTTTTACTATTTTAAAACTTCGGCACGCTCCTGCGCTGGGACAACAATAAGCTTTACACCGTCTATCATCATCGGGCGCACAAGAGTCCCCTTTTCTATCCTGACGCCTGACATAGACCTCGCACTCCACTCCTTGCCGTCGACCTTTACTACGCCTGTCGCCGCGACGTTGTCGACGTCCTCGATCACGACGCCAACCATTTCAAGCACGCGGTCGGCGTTTGTAGCCTGCCGCCTGTTGTTGAGATATTTTACGGCAAGCGGACGCGTAAATGCTAGCGTTATACCTGAAACTACAACAAACAACGCTATCTGCAGCCAAAGCTGCGCGCCCAGCATTGCAGCAAAAAGCGCGACGAGCGAGCCGAGGGCGAACCATATTGACGTAAGTCCGACGGTTATCGCCTCAACAGCCGCAAAAACAACAAGCGCTATCAGCCAAAACTTGATCATCAGTCTCTCTCCCTTCTTTTCCTTGTTTTGCCTGTACCGGAGTATTTTACCAAATTCTCTGGTCTCCTCGCTGCTAATAGTATAACACATAAATTATGAATTTGAATAGGTGGTGTGAAAAATCTATGTAACAAAAAGTTGTGCGCATTCCTTATTTTCTCATTAATTATTTTATATTTTTTCACGATCCATCAAATTATCATAATCCCTGTTTCACCCGTCTGTCTGCCAGAATAATCAGAAGTAACTATACATATGTCCCCGATTTTACTGCATTCGGTAGTAATAGCATATAAAAAGCCGTACAGATAACCTGTGCGGCTTAATTTTTGCTACTCTCCCGCTTTCATGCTGAGGTATGCATTTATAAATCCGTCGAGATCTCCGTCCATAACGGCGTTGATATTGCCGTTTTCGTATCCCGTCCTGTGGTCTTTTACAAGCGTATACGGCATAAATACATAAGACCTTATCTGGCTGCCCCACTCTATCTTCATCTGCTCGCCCTTTATATCCTCTATCTTCTCAAGGTGTTCTCTCTCTTTTATCTCGACAAGCTTTGAGCGGAGCATACGCATCGCGACCTCGCGGTTCTGATGCTGGCTGCGCTCTACCTGACACGATACGATTATCCCTGTCGGTATGTGCGTGATTCGTATAGCCGACTCCGTCTTATTTACATGCTGTCCGCCGGCTCCCGACGAACGGTATGTGTCGACTTTCAGATCCTCCGGCCTGATCTCGATTTCTATATCGTCGGATATCTCCGGTATGACCTCGACGGCGGCAAACGACGTATGGCGTCTTCCGGACGAGTCGAAAGGCGATACGCGGACGAGACGGTGGATGCCGCTCTCGCTCTTCAAATAGCCGTAGGCGTTTTCGCCCTCGATAGAAATAGTCGCGCTCTTGATACCCGCCTCCTCGCCGTCGAGATAGTCGAGGATCTTATATTTAAAATCGTGGCGCTCGGCCCATCTGGTGTACATTCTGTACAGCATCTGCGTCCAGTCCTGCGCCTCTGTACCTCCAGCGCCGGCATGGAACGATAAAATAGCGTTGCAGCCGTCATATTCGCCCGACAGCAGCGTCGCGAGCCTTGCATCTTCAAGCTCTTTTTCAAACTTCGCGTACTCTTCTTCAAGCTCCGGAAGCAGACTCCCGTCGTTTTCCTCGATCGCTATCTGACAGAGCGTGAGCAGATCATCCCATCTTAATGCAAGTTTTTCGTATTTATCGCACTTGTTCTTAAGCTGCTTTGTCCTTTGAAGCACCTTCTGCGAGTTTGCGATATCGTTCCAAAATCCCTCAGCCGACGACTCCTCCTCGAGCTTTTTTATTTCCTCCCTCGCCTCGTCAAGCTTTAATGCCGTGCCGAGGTTTTCGAGCGCCGGTTTAAGTCCCTGTATTTTAACTTTATAATCGTCAAATTCAATCATAAAAGCGACCATTCCTCCGTAAATAAACTATGACGGCGCAAAAACGTCATTTTTAATTTCTGCGCATACATATTTATTATACACAATATGGCAGGGTCTGTAAATAGCCGTAACGGCGCGCATCACAACGTGTTGCTGCGGCGCGGCGCTTATGATATACTGCCATAATAAAATCGCCATTCCAGGAGTGATCTCTTTGAAAAACATCGTTATCAGTGCAGACGGCGACAGAATGGTTTACTCTGTACCCGATACGGTCGCAGACAATCTCTGTTCTTATTGTCTTGAATTTTGCAACAAATGACTCCCGACCAGCCCGCACGCGAAAAAATACAGGATCGGAGGCGGGTTCTGTTACAACGAGTCCGATTTTAAAGAGTAGCTGAATAAATGAGTATTCCCTGACGAGCAGTCGACGCTCAATGAAAACCTGGGCTAGATAGATTTTGGTCCTCCGCTACAAAAAAAAAACAAAAATT
>CALXCR010000097.1 GCA_944386855.1 uncultured Oscillospiraceae bacterium | reverse complement strand
CCGCCGAGCCCATCACCCGCCTTTGCCGCCGTAAGACCTGTAACGGCACACACCTCACCGGCGCACACCTCATCCTTCGTCGTGTATTTATCGCCGGAATATATCCTTATCTGATTTACCTTCTCCTCCCAGACCTCATCATCCGATATGCCGTCTCTCCTGTTTGTAAGGACGGCCTTTACCTTTAGCGATCCGCCCGTTATCTTCATATGCGTCAGGCGTGCGCCCGACGGGTCATGCGTTATTTTGTACACCCGGGCCGCAAACTCACACGGGTATTCGTACACGGGCGCATACCGCGTAAACCCGTCCATGAGCGCATCGACCCCGTCAAGGCGCAGGGCGGATCCGAAATAGCACAAAAACAGTTTCCTTTCGGCTATAAGCCGCGTTATCTCCGCGTCAGACATCTCTCCCGCCTCGAGATACCGCTCCATGGCGTCCTCATCGAGCATGGCGATCTGCTCGTACGCATCGTCCGAGATCATATCTACAAATCCGCCGCCGAGCTTTCGCTCAAGTTCGTCCATGATGCCCCTGCGGTCAGCTCCGTCCCTGTCCATTTTATTGACAAAAACAAATACCGGAACATGATACCGCTTCAAAAGCCTCCACAACGTCGCCGTATGGCCCTGGACGCCGTCCGGACCGCTTACGACGAGTATCGCAAAATCCAAAACGGCGAGCGTCCGCTCCGTCTCGCTTGAAAAGTCGACGTGCCCCGGCGTATCAAGCAGAGTTATGTCGGCGTCGTTCCACTCAAGCTCCGCCTGCTTTGAAAAGATTGTTATCCCGCGCTCTTTCTCCTGGGCATCGGTGTCTAAAAACGCGTCGCGGTGATCTACTCGCCCCAATTTGCGCAGTACTCCCCCATGGTACAGCATCGCCTCGGAAAGAGTTGTCTTCCCGGCGTCTACATGGGCAAGTATGCCGCAAACGAGCCTTTTCTTCCGCATATCTTTAAAATCATCCTTCCGCGTCTTTTCGTCATCAGCGCCATCTATTGTTCACGTTTATGCCTATATCTCTATTATACCATACCGGCGCAGACGGTATGGTATAATGCGCTGTCTTTTCCGGTTGTCCCGAAAGGGACGAGGAAAAGGGCTTGAATTATAAGTATAATATCCGCTTTGCGGATATTACCATATCGGCTAAAGCTGATATGGTATAATTGTCACCGTTTTCGGTTGCCCCATAAGGGGCGAGGAAACGGACTTGAATTTTAGCAGAATAATCCATACAGTAAATATTTTACCATTTTATTGGCGTTCGTTCAATCTTCCGGTGCAAAACCCTGTGCTTTTTCGAAACAATACATTTCTCCGCCGGCATAATCTGCGTTTTAGCAATCAAAAAGCTCACAGAACAATGATGATCTGTGAGCTTTTGCGTTATGACACAATTTTCTTCAGTCCGCCGATATCTTTAAGCATTATCGAGCCGCGCCGCAGCTCCACAAGCCCCTGCGTCGAAAAGCGTTTTAGCGTCCTTGCGACGACCTCTCTCGCAGAGCTTGTGTTCTGCGCGATGCGCTCGTGCGTCATGCGTATCTCCCTGCTGTTTGTTCGTTCATGCTCCTCCAGCAGAAACATGGCAAGCCGCCTGTCATACCTCATAAACAGTATCTGCTGCATAGACGCCATGACCGCCGAAAAATGCTCTGTAGCGAGTTCGTACATGAAGCATCGGACGTATATATTCCTGTCGGTGAGCGACGAAAACGCATCAGGTCCGATGACAAGTACCGTGCAGCCGGTCTCGGCCACGATGTGCGTGTCAAACGTGAGACGGCTTATAACGCACGACGCCGACAGTACGCACGGCTCTCCCGCGTGCAGTCGGAAAAGAGTTATCTCTCTCCCCTCCTCTGACAGGATATACGCTCTCGCCTCGCCCTCGAGCACAAGTATCATGCCGAGGCAGGCGCTGTCCTGGCTGTGCATATTCTGCCCTCTTTTATACTGTCTTATGGCAGATCGGCTGCGCACAAAGTCCCTTTCCTCCGCCGTTAGTTTATCCCAATACGGCAGCTTTTCAATGCATGCGTTTATATCTATCATCGCTCAACCTCCCGGTTTTAAAGTACCATAACCAGACCGCACTTTAATGGCAGCATCCGCCGTTTTCCCCATGGCGGCCGTGATGCTCATCATGCCCATGGCAGGAATGGCCTCCCTCATGGCCGTGGCATCCGTGCCCGTGGCCGTGCTCATGCTCGTGATGGTCGCACTCGGTGTTCGGATCGTATTTCAATTCTCCCGCGGCAAGCAATGCCGCTGCCTCATCAGCGCTTCCGGATACGCCCGGGTACAGCTTTATTCCAGCCTCAGCGAGGGCCGCACGCGCCCCGCCGCCGATACCGCCGCATATAAGCGAGTCAACGCCGCGCTCCTTTAAAAATCCTGCAAGCGCCCCATGACCCGTGCCGTTTGTCGGCACTACCGTCTTTTCTGTCACGACTCCATCCTGGACATCGTATATGCAAAACTGCTCCGTACGCCCGAAATGCTGGAATATCTGTCCGTTATCGTAAGTTACCGCTATTTTCATTTTATCGACTCCTTTATTATTTTTGTTTTTAAGTGCGCTGCGCTCTGTCCTGCAGTCGCAGTCTTCGCCGCAGCAATGGCGCGCCTCGCCGTTGCACATACGGTAATGCCCTCCTGATATTACGAGAGTCTTGCCGTTTACAATACAGTCGGCGATCTTTTCTCTGGCGCTTTCATATATCTCCGTGACTGTTGTCCTAGATATGTCCATCAAAACGGCACACTGCTCGTGTGTCTTTTTTTCCAGATCGACAAGGCGTATCACCTCAAACTCGTCGAGAAGAAGCTTTACTTCCCGCTCTCCCGGCGATCCGTAAGGCGAAAAGCTGTCAAATCTCGGTGCTCTGCATATCCTCCGACAGCGCTGCGGTCTTGACATAAACCCGCCTCCTTTTCCGTCATATGTCGATTATAACACAAAATATCCAATTTTAAAAGAACTCTTCTTTCAAATTTTTTGAAATTTCTGTAAATTTGATTTAAAGCGCATAATGGATCACGGCCGTTTAAATCATAAACAGCATACAAAGACACAGTAGTTATATATAGTGATATACTTATATAAATATAAATGTAAACCATTTTAGGAATTCTAAATTAAAATATCAATTTTACTAATATTTTATAAAAAGTTATGTATTTTCAAAAATATGATGCCATGTTATAATATTCCCGGTAAAAAAATAAAAATTAGGAGTGTATTATATGAAAACTGCAATTATCACCGGCGGCTCTCGCGGTATTGGCGAAGCCATGGTAATGAAGCTCGGTGAGATGGGCTATAACGTCGTTATCAACTATCGCTCTGACAGCTCCAAGGCTCTCTCCGAGGCGCTTATCAAAAAGCTCGCTGAACAGTATGGAGTAAAGGGCATTGCCGTCCAGGCCGACGTCTCTAAGTACGAGGATTGCCAGAAGCTTGTCGAAGCTGCCGTCACGGAGTTCGGAACAAAAATCGATGTTCTTATAAACAACGCCGGTATCACAAACAATTCCGCTTTCTGCAAGCTTGAAAAGGATAGCTATATGCATGTTCTTGAGACAAACCTCATTAGTGCTTTCCATATGTGCCATTTTGTCGTACCTTACATGGTGGAAGCAAACGAGGGTTGCGTTATCAACGTATCGTCTATCGGCGGCCTTATGGGCGTTATCAATCAGGCCGACTACTGCGCGTCCAAATCCGGCCTTATCGGCATGACCCGCGCTCTTGCTTTAGAGTTTGCCGGTCAGAATATCCGCTTTAACTGCATCTGCCCGGGCATGATCTGGACCGACATGCTTCGCGGCGTAAATCAGGACGAGCTCCAAGCTCTTGCGGCTACGATCCCAATGGGCAAAATCGGCGATGTCGAGGATATCTCCGGCGCTATGGAGTTCCTCATCAACAACAAGTATATGACCGGTCAGTATGTATCGCCAAACGGCGGTATCTTCATGCCGTAAGCAGCAACGAATCAATACAGCAACTGCTTTTATTATTTTGTTTGTCCGGCGGCGCGCATAATTTTGTGTGCGCCGCCGTATATTTACTGCAAACTGCGATGGTTTGGCTTAATGCAAACTGCCATATAGCCAAAAGTCTCGATTTTTTCCGAAAAAGTCTTGACTTTTTCGGCGTGACAGCGTATAATATGCCATGCTCGCTCGCGTATGGCGGCATAGCTCAGCTGGCTAGAGCATTCGGTTCATACCCGGAGTGTCGTTGGTTCAAGTCCAACTGCCGCTACCAGAGCCGGCCCGTTGGTCAAGTGGTTAAGACACCGCCCTTTCACGGCGGTAACATGGGTTCGAGTCCCGTACGGGTCACCACGTCGGAGTAAAGTTCGCTTTGCTCCGACGTCTTTTTTTGCTTACAGCTTCAAAAAACGTCATACGCGCGCTTCCTTACTCCTCCTCTCAAAAACGCAAACACTTCATTCGGTTTGCGTTTTTGTTTGCGCGGCGTTCCGCCGCTTTCCTTTTGCAAGCTCCATACCGCTTGCTCCGACGATGGCGCGCAAAAGAAACGGTAACAAAACTCCCGCCGCTTGGCGGCGGCAAACCGCCCACGCAGTGGGCAAAAATTTCCCGAAGGGGCGCAAAAGCGGTGTCGCCCTCAGGGCGATATAATGCGCGTGTAACGGGCGAAGCGCCCCGCACGGCGGGCGCAAAAAACCGCCGCAAACGATATAACGTTTGCAGCGGCGTGGTGGAGACTGGCGGGCTCGAACCGCCGACCTCATGCGTGTGAAGCATGCGCTCTGACCAGCTGAGCTAAGCCTCCCGGCAGCTTATATGCACTGTTTTTTAAATTCCCGCGCCAAGCGCAGTTTTTATAAAAATTCATCGCGGACGAGCTTTGTCCGCGACGGAGTGGTGACCCAGCGGAGATTCGAACTCCGGACACCCTGCTTAAAAGGCAGGTGCTCTGCCGACTGAGCTACTGGGTCATATGGCTGGGATGGCTGGACTCGAACCAGCGAATGACGGAGTCAAAGTCCGTTGCCTTACCGCTTGGCTACACCCCAACGCGGATTGGCTCTAGAAAAAATGGGGTGGATAATCGGATTCGAACCGACGGCCTCCAGAGCCACAATCTGGCGCTCTAACCAACTGAGCTATATCCACCGTACAGGGAACGCGTCTGCATCCCCCCATGGCACGCCAAAAGGGATTCGAACCCCTGACCTACTGCTTAGAAGGCAGTTGCTCTATCCTGCTGAGCTATTGGCGCATATGGAGCGGGTGATGGGAATCGAACCCACGCGACCAGCTTGGAAGGCTGGGATTCTACCATTGAACTACACCCGCAAAATAGCTGCTTGTCTAACACAGCCATAAAATAATAGCATAACAAGCCCTTTATTGTCAATCTTTTTTTGAAAATTTGCTCTTAAAAAGCTTGTTTTCCGCCGTTTCGCCGAGGTGTCCCATCGCGAAACGGCATCCGCACCAGCTTTGACGGTACAGTCCGTATTTGGCCGACAGCTCTATCGATCGCTTAAATCCGTTTTTCTTTTTAAAGTCTGATACGAGAAATTCAACACCTGATTTTTGCGCGATATCGAGCCCTATCGCGTTTATGACCTGCGCATTTTTATGCGGGCTCACGGTGAGTGTTGTCGAAAACATGTCAAATCCGCGCGTCTTTGCCTCTCTCGCCGTCCTGCCGAGCCTGAGGCGGAAACACTGCGTACACCGTGCCCTTCCCTCGCGCTCCGATTCAAAGCCCGCGGCAGCCGCGTAAAACTCCTGCTCATCATACTCCGGAACAATGAGCTTCACCGGGTTTTTGTACTCAACAAGCGAGATGAGACGCTTTTGCTCATTAAGACGTTTTTCAAACTCCTCGCGCGGGTAGATATTTGGATTGTAGTAGAACACGGTCACCCGGAAATGTTCTGTCAGGCACTCCAGCACATAGCTTGAGCACGGTGCGCAGCAGCTGTGCAGCAGGAGCGACGGAGTCCGACCCGTCCGCTCCAGCATATTGAGCTTTTTTTCCATCTCTATCTGATAATTGACCTTTACCATAAGCCCCGCCTGTAACAATTTCCGTTCCGCCCGAAGCGCTGATATACAGCACCCGCATAGGGGCGGATCATTCGCTTATTGCCGCGCCACAAAGCGCTATTCGTTTACTATTATGTCTTTCAGCTTGCGCTTCGGCACATAATGCACGTCGTTTTCGTCCCTGTAATACGCTGTAGCCTCTCCGTCATCTATCTCCGTAAGTACGATCTTTTCATCCTGTTTACCTATCGCGACGATAAGCACGACCTCGAGATTTTCCGGCAGCGAGAGCGCCTGCGCCACTTTCTCCGGTGAGAAATTGCCTATCATGCAGACGTTCAGCCCTTTTTCGACGGCGCCGAGCGCTATCGTCTGGGCCGCGATACCGACGTCTTTGCTAAACCGCGTGACATTAGGCGCAATATTTTTGTCGTGCAGGATCACGATAAACGCCGTTGGCCTGTGGCCGGGGTACGGCAGATTATTGCCCGGAAGCTCGCGCGCCCACCCCGTCAGCGGCTGTATTACCGCGTTTTGCTCATCTGTCCACGACAGATAGTATTTCATGGGCTGGATGTTCACACTCGCGGGGGCAAACCGTGTGAGGTTCACAAGATCCTCAAGCGTCTCTCTTGAGACTTTGTACGACTCGTCGTAGCCACGGCAGCTTCTGTTTTTCATATTCATTTCAAGAAAATCCATAATTTCACCTCATATAAACCGTAATGCCTTTTTATTTAAATATACCAGATTTCCCGCGTGATTAAAAGAGTTTTTTACGCGCGAGACCGCCTTACACGCCGTTTGAGCGCGATATTTTTAAACCGCGTCCGTATTTTCTCGAAAACCGCAATCGCTTTCTTGTCAAATAAAAGCGCCCGGCATATAGCCGGGCGCTTTATGATAAAGCTTAAGCTTATCTCTTATGGGTGATAGCGGCCTGTGCAGCAGCCAGACGTGCGATCGGCACGCGGAACGGTGAGCAGGACACATAGTCAAGGCCGACGATGTGGCAGAACTCAACGGAAGACGGATCTCCGCCGTGTTCGCCGCAGATGCCGAGCTTGAGATCCGGACGGGTCTTACGTCCGAGCTCTGCACCCATCTTAACGAGCTTGCCAACGCCATCCTGGTCGAGCTTTGCAAACGGGTCGAACTCGTAGATCTTCGCATCGTAGTACGCATTAAGGAACTTACCAGCGTCGTCACGGCTGAAGCCGAACGTGTACTGTGTAAGGTCGTTAGTACCGAAGGAGAAGAACTCCGCTTCCTTGGCGATCTCGTCGGCCGTAAGAGCGGCGCGCGGGATCTCGATCATCGTACCGACATGGTATTCCATATCGACGCCGGCGTCAGCAATGATCTTATCGGCCGTCGCGGTTACGATATCCTTAACAAACTTGAGCTCCTTGACCTCGCCTACAAGCGGGATCATGATCTCGGGAACTATCTTGTTGCCGGTCTCGCGGCTTACGTTGATAGCGGCGTTGATAACGGCAGTCGTCTGCATCTCAGCGATCTCGGGATAGGTAACGGCGAGACGGCAGCCACGGTGGCCCATCATCGGGTTGAACTCATGCAGACCGTCGATGACCTCTTTGAGCTTCTCAACAGTGAGACCCATTTCGCCTGCAAGCTCTACGATATCCTCTTCCTTCTGCGGAACAAACTCGTGGAGCGGGGGATCGAGGAAACGAACCGTCATCGGTCTGCCAGCGAGGACGCGGTACATCTCTTCAAAGTCACCCTGCTGGAGCGGGAGGATCTTTGCGAGAGCTTTCTTTCTCTCCTCAGCCGTCTCAGAGACGATCATCTCGCGGATAGCCTTGATTCTGTCGCCCTCGAAGAACATATGCTCGGTACGGCAGAGGCCGATACCCTCGGCGCCGAACTTAACAGCCTGAGCCGTGTCGCGCGGGTTGTCGGCGTTTGTGCGGACCTTGAGGACGCGTCTTGCGTCAGCCCACTCCATGAAGCGGCCGAAAGCGCCGCCGATGGAAGCTTCTTCAGTCTCAACAGCTTCGCCGTAGATCTTACCGGTCGAACCATCGATGGAGATATAATCGCCCTCATGATACTCTTTACCGTCGAGTACGAAGTACTTCTCTTCCTCGTTCATCTTTATATCGCCGCAGCCGGAGACGCAGCAAGTACCCATGCCGCGCGCGACAACAGCAGCGTGTGACGTCATACCGCCGCGGACAGTAAGGATGCCCTGCGACGCGACCATACCCTCGATATCCTCGGGGGATGTCTCAAGACGGACAAGAACAACTTTTTCGCCTCTCTCGGCCCACTCTTTTGCGTCTTCAGCCGTGAATACGACTTTGCCGCAGGCAGCGCCGGGAGATGCTGCAAGGCCCGTGCCGATGACCTTCGCGGCCTTCAGCGCTTCGGCATTGAACTGCGGATGGAGCAGAGCGTCGAGCTGCTTCGGCTCTACGCGGAGAACGGCCTCTTCCTCGGTGATCATGCCCTCGTCAACGAGGTCAACTGCGATCTTGAGAGCGGCGGCGGCAGTTCTCTTGCCGTTACGGGTCTGGAGCATATAGAGCTTCTTGTTCTCAATTGTGAACTCCATATCCTGCATGTCTCTGTAGTGCTTTTCAAGGTTATTTGCAATCTCAACAAACTGAGCATAAACCTCAGGCATGTCCTCCTGAAGCTTGGAGATCGGCGACGGAGTGCGGACGCCGGCGACGACGTCTTCGCCCTGTGCATTGATGAGGTATTCGCCCATGAGGTGCTTCTCGCCGGTAGCGGGGTCACGAGTGAAGGCGACGCCCGTGCCGGAGTTCTCATTCAGGTTACCGAATACCATCGGCTGTACGTTAACGGCCGTGCCCCAGCTGTAGGGGATGTCGTTCATGCGGCGGTATACGTTCGCGCGCGGGTTGTCCCAGGAGCGGAAAACGGCCTTTACGGCTTCCATCATCTGAACCTTGGGATCGGTCGGGAATTCCTCTCCCATCTCGCTCTTGTAGAACTCTTTGAACAGCTTTACAAGCTCTTTCATATCCTCTGTGTCGAGCTCGACGTCGTAAACAACGCCCTTCTTCTCCTTGAGCTCGTCGATGATAACTTCAAATCTCTTCTTGGAAAGACCCATAACGACGTCGGAGAACATCTGGATAAAGCGGCGGTATGAGTCGTATACGAAACGCTCGAACTTCGGGTCGGGGTTGCCGGCTACGAGGCCTGCGGCGACTTCGTCGTTAAGGCCGAGGTTTAAGATGGTGTCCATCATGCCGGGCATCGACGCGCGGGCGCCGGAACGGACGGAAACGAGAAGCGGGTTCTTCGTATCGCCGAACTTTTTGCCGTTGATCTCCTCGATCTTTGCAAGGTAGGTGTAGATCTCCTCCTCGATCTCGGGAGCGATGACCTTGCCGTCATCGTAGTAACGGGTGCAGGCTTCGGTTGAAATCGTGAAGCCTTGGGGAACGGGCATTCCGAGAACAGTCATTTCGGCGAGGTTTGCGCCTTTACCGCCGAGCAGCTCTCTCATCGTGCCGTTGCCCTCTGAGAACAGATAAACATACTTTTTGCTCATTGAATTTCCTCCATTAAAAAGATTAAATGCAAAAAATGCTTGATAAGCTTTAAAATCGTTTAAATTATAGCAGTAGTGTATGTTTTTTGCAAGTTTAAAAGGTAAATTTTCAAATTTTTTACGTGAATTTCTACTCTGTTTTTAAAAACACCATACTTTTTTGGTCAAAAGCACAAATTTTAGTGGCTCTCGCAACATTTTGTGTTACTTAAAAAGAAACGGAGGCGGGGAAACACCGCCTCCGTTTTATGGTTTCCATAGATATTTTCTATTGTTTCCCGCCGGTCTCCCTGCCGTCTTTCCACGCTTTTAACGCAAGGCGGAGCTTTTTTGTGTTTTGAACGCCCGCCGTAACGGCAAAAAGCATAGCGAACACGCATATTGCAACAATATACTTATCCCCGTCCGGGTTGCCCGCCGCAAGCACATATACCGCATATGCTAAAAGCGCGGCGCTCGACGCCGAGCCCACAGACCACATACATATATCAAACACTCCGCGTCACACCCTCTCGTTTCAGATAATGCATCCCTTCATTGTTCTTTAAAATCTCTGACAGCGCCGCGCAGCTTTATGATACTCTCCGGTAAACTTGACAGCACTGCAAGCGCCATCAAAACATTAGCTATGAAAAGTCTTCGATCATCCGCCGGGTCAAGGACAAATATCGCCAAATACACATCCATGATTATTACGGCCGCTTCAACAATAACGGCCGCCGCGCTTGAAAACATTTTGCCGAACATGCCGTTTACCGCCTTTAAAATCATTTTACTATATTTTACCATGTAGTATTATTTCTGTAAACTATTGTAACATTTAAATAACAAAAAGCCCGCGGCGCAGATGCACCTCGGACTTTTTCACAATCCGGTTTTTATTTTCCGACACAGAAGCGCTCGAATATGCGCGCCGTAACGTCTTCGCGCACCGTCTTGCCGGTGAGCTCACCGAGCGCCGAAACCGCCGCCTCCGCTTCGGTCAACACCGCGTCCGGCGTTACGCCGAGCTCCATTGCCTCGCGCGCGGCGCGTATACCGTCAAGTGCGCGCGACACGGCGTCCGCCTGGCGCGCGTTTGTGAGTATCTCGCCCGCGGGCGTTTGCAGTGCGGACGAGAACATATCGTCTATCGCATCGCACAGGGCGTCTATTCCCTCGCCCGTCTTGGCCGATATTTCAACTGCGTTTTTAACGATTTTTTCCACATCGCCGCGCGATACAGCGGCCGGGAGGTCGGTCTTATTTATAACGGCGATCGAGTACGGCGCACTCAAAGCCGTTTCCAGCACCTTGATATCCTCGCCGCATAGCTTTTTTGACCCGTCGACGACGGCGATCACAAGCTCCGCCTCTCGTGAGGCCTCAAGAGCGCGCTCAACGCCGATCTTTTCGACAACGTCGCCCGTCTCGCGTATGCCCGCCGTGTCGGACAGGCGCAGCACCGTGTTTTTTAGCTTTACGCGCTCTTCAATCGTGTCGCGCGTCGTACCCGCGACGTCCGTGACTATCGCGCGGTCGTAGCCCAAAAGCGTGTTTAAAAGCGACGATTTGCCCGTATTTGGCCGGCCTATTATCGCGGCCTTTACTCCGTCTTTCATTATCCTGCCGCGCTCAAACGTCTTTAGAAGCTCCGCAAGCGTCCTTTCCGCGTCCTCAAACACGCCGATATACTGCCGGAGCTCAAACTCCGGTATATCCTCGTCGGGGTAATCGATAACGGCGTGATAGTGCGACATTATGTCAACCACGCTGTCGTACACCGCGTCCGTCTTACGGCTTACGGCGCGTCCAAGTTGCCCTGCCGCGTTTTTGGCGGAGAGCGCCGTCTCGGACTCTATAAGGTCGATGACCGCCTCCGCCTGGGTGAGGTCCATTTTGCCGTTTAAAAACGCGCGCTTCGTAAACTCGCCGGCAGCGGCCTGCCTGGCCCCTGCCGCAAACAGCGCCGAAAGAGCCTCCGCCACTACGGTGGGCGAGCCGTGGCACTGAAGCTCCGCCGTATCCTCGCCCGTGTAGCTGTGCGGAGCTCGGCTCACGGTGCACATACATATATCTATGACGCTTCCGCCCGCGTCCGAGAGCTCGCCGTATACGAGTTTCCTGTCGGGCGCGTCGGCCATCTTTCCGCCGTTTTTCGGGCGGAAAACGCTGTCCGCTATATCTATCGCGCCGTCGCCGCTCAGCCTTATGATACTTATCGCCGAAAGCGCGTTCGCCGTCGCCGCGGCCGCAATCACATCTGCCATATCGTCTTATCACTCCGTCGATTTCGTAAATTCAAACAGTTCCGCGTCAAAATGCTCCAGTATGGCCGAGCGCACGTCCCAAAACTGCTCTTCGGGTATCGCAAGCTCCAAAACACCCCCGTCCACGACGCATGATATCGCGCCGCCAAGGATCGGAAATACGTTTTCCTCAAGCTCCGTTTTAAGCTCGTCCAAATGCTGCGCGTAATACTCCGGCGTCTGCGGCGGGGCATACCCCTCCAGCGGCGAGGAGTTCGGCTTAAAGCATATTATCAGGTACAGGACGAGCATCATCAAAAACATCGCGCATCCCACAAAGCCTATTTTCTTCACAAACTCGCTTCCGGCAGTTTCCCTGACCTCTGCTTTTTTGCCGCCGGACGGCGCGTTTTCCGCAGTATCCTCACGCGGCGGCGCATCTTTTTCCCGCACGCTGCACATTGTGACGCCCTCCTCTCGTAATTAATAAATATGGGACGGCGCCGCCGTCCCATAAAACGGGTCGATCATAAGATCAGAATTCAATACGCTCCGCTATATAATCGCGAAGCTCGGATATCTTGACACGCTCCTGCTGCATCGTGTCGCGGTCGCGCACGGTCACGCAGCCGTCCTCCTTTGAATCAAAGTCGTATGTGATGCAGAACGGAGTGCCGATCTCGTCCTGGCGGCGGTATCTCTTGCCGATGGAACCGGCGTCGTCATAGTCAACCATAAAGCTCTTCCTGAGCTCGGCGTAAATCTCATCCGCCTCGGGCGCGAGCTTTTTTGAAAGCGGCAGCACGGCGCACTTAAACGGCGCGAGAGCCGGATGAAGATGGAGCACAACGCGTATATCGTCCTTGCCGTTTTTGTCCTGTCCGACGACCTCCTCGTCGTACGCGTCGATGAGGAACGCGAGCGCGACGCGGTCCGCGCCGAGCGACGGCTCGATAACATACGGGATGTACTTCTCGTTCGTATCGGGGTCGAAATACTCCATGCTCTCGCCTGAGGTCTCCTGATGCGCCTTTAGGTCATAGTCCGTCCTGTCGGCGATGCCCCACAGCTCGCCCCAGCCGAACGGGAACATGAACTCGAAGTCCGTCGTCGCGTTCGAGTAGTGCGAGAGCTCCTCTTTTTCGTGGTCGCGCAGGCGGAGGTTTTCATCCTTGATGCCGAGGTCAGCGAGCCACTTGCGGCAGAAAGCTCTCCAGTAATCGAACCACTCGAGATCGGTGTCAGGCTTGCAGAAGAACTCAAGCTCCATCTGCTCGAACTCTCTCGTGCGGAATGTAAAGTTTCCCGGCGTTATCTCGTTTCTGAACGATTTTCCTATCTGGCAAACGCCGAACGGTATCTTTTTGCGCGTCGTCCTCTGGACGTTTTTAAACTGTACAAAGATACCCTGAGCCGTCTCCGGTCTTAAATATATCTGCGCTGCGGAATCCTCCGTAACGCCCTGAAACGTCTTGAACATGAGGTTGAACTTGCGTATATCGGTGAAATCCGATTTGCCGCAGCCCGGGCAGGTGACGCCGTTTTCGCGGATGAAATCGATCATCTCGTCGTTTGTCATCGCCTCCACATTTACCCCGTCCATCGGGTGATCCTTGAGCCAGTCCTCGATGAGCTTATCTGCGCGGTGGCGCATTTTGCACGACTTGCAGTCGATAAGCGGATCGTTAAACGTCGCCACATGGCCGGAGGCGACCCACACCTGCGGATTCATCAGGATAGCGGCGTCCTGCCCGACGTTGTACGGGTTTTCCTGTACGAATTTCTTCCACCAGGCCTTTTTGACGTTGTTTTTAAACTCCACTCCGAGCGGGCCGTAGTCCCATGTGTTCGCAAGGCCGCCGTATATCTCGCTTCCGGGGAAGATGAACCCCCTGCCCTTGCACAGGGCGACGATTTTGTCCATGGTTTTTTCTGTGTTGAGCATAAATAACCTCCGCTATCGTTAAACTTGAAAATAGTTGATTATATTGCATATATTTAAAAACATAAGAAGAGCGCCCGTCCCCGCATAAAGCAGCTTTTCATTCGCTTTCATGCAGAGCTTTGCGGCAATCGGCGCCGCGATGACGCCGCCGATTATCAGCCCCGCTATAACGGGTATGTACCGTCCTATGTCGGACACGAGTATAAAGAATGTAATTGACGACGCGAGCGTTACGAAAAATTCCGACGAGTTTACAGTACCTATCGCTTTTTTCGGCTCATTTCGCGAGGCCATAAGGCTGTCCGTAACTATCGGGCCGTATCCTCCGCCGCCCGCCGCGTCGAAAAAACGCGCCGGCAAAACCGAGCACATATATCGCGTATTTATGGCGGAATTTCCTCTCCTCGTGCTTAAAGGCCTGCGCAAATACGCGCGCGCCCATTATCACAAGATATACATCTACGACGAGCTCTATCCAGTCAAAGCTGTTCGTAATGATATACGCGCCGATAACACTGCCGATAACGCCCGGTATTACGAGCCTTAAAAACAGATCTTTATCTATGTTTTTCAGCTTTATGTGCGATATCATCGACACGAACGACGTCGGCACTTCCGCATAGTGGACAACGGCCGACACGGCCGCCGTCGGCACTCCTGTGAACATCGATAAAAACGTGCGGCAGCTTACACCGTATGCCATTCCGAGCATACCGTCTATCATCTGTGCGCAAAATCCGATAACGGTATATAAAAGAATCTCCATATGGGGCTTTAATCTAACTTCCTGAGGATTTGGGCGGAATATCCGCCGGTTTTCCGGCCGCATATGCCCGAAAACGCATTTGTACAATTATACATTGCAATATTATATACCAAACGGCGCAAAAGTCAATCACACGGCTGGTCTCACATATCGAAATCCGCGCCATGCTCAAAAGATGCAGCATGCCCCCGACTTGTCCGCACCAATATCCCCGCTTGAGAAAGGCAAACCGCGCGCGGATTTGCATTTATATAAAACAAGAATCCCCGCCGCACGCAAAATGCGTTCGGCGGGGATCGTTTTGCGCAGATATGGACGCCGTTAGTCCTGTTCCGCTGCACGGTTTATGCAGGAAATCGCATTTAAGCTCCTTGGATAGCCGATATACGGCAGGCACTGCGACACCACGCGGACCAGAAACTCCTTATCGTTGCCGAGATTCATATTGCCCTTTGCGTGCGCCGTAAGCTGCGGCTCGCAGCCGCCCTGCGCCGCCAGAAAGCAGAAGGTTATCATCTCGCGCTGCTTTAGATCGAGCCCCGTGCGGGTATAAAAATCTCCGAAGCAGTTGGAGGCCAGCCAGCGGTTCATATGCCCCGTTTTCCATGCCTCGAGTATATGCTCCCCGAAAATGTCCGCCTGCGCCTGAGCGCCCTTTTCAAGGCGGTTTTCCATCGTTGTCGTCGCCTGCCCCTCAAGCGGCAGCTTTACGCCGCGCGATGACAGAATCTCATTTGCGATATCGATAAACGGCAGCACCCTTCCTATGCCGAGATAGTCGACCGCCTGATATATTATCTCCTTTGCCATGACCGGTGTTACGCCCGAGTCAAGCGCGCGCGGAAGCTCCGCTTTAAACGCCTCCGTCCCCTGACAGCCCAGAAGCGTTGCGATTATCGCCGTATGGCGCGTGACGTCGTCAAGCTGCTGCCCCGGCTCGTTTACGACCTCGTCAAACGCAAAATGTTCAAAGCGCTCGCTAAATTCAGGATCGGTCTCGCGGTAATTTTTCATGTCATTTCCTCCCGTCGGTAAAATTTCAAATTTTCTGGTCGCCGGCCGACCAAACGTGCTTTTTCCCGGCGTCAGCGGCCGTATTCTGCGCCATCACGCCTACAAGGCGGTGCGGAATATACGGTTCTTCAAGATACGCCGTCTCCTCCGGCGTGAGTATCAGTTCCGCCGCTCTCGCCGCGCCCTCGACGTGGCTTATCTTCGTTGCGCCGACGACGGGTGTCGTGACCTTTCCGAGCAGCCACGCAAGCGATATCTCCGTCATCGATACTCCGCGCGATTTCGCCAGTTCTTCTACGCGGGCGATTATAACGCCGTCCTGCTCGGCCGTGGCGTCGTATTTAAATTTTGCGTAATCGTCCTGCTCAAGACGCTTTGACGTCTCCCCGTGCGGCTTTGAAAGCCGTCCGCCGGCGAGCGGGCTGTACGGCGTCATAGCGATATTTTCCTCGCGGCAGAGCTGCGCCATCTCGCGTTCCTCCTCGCGGAAGATCAGGTTGTAGTGTCCCTGCACCGATATGAACTTTGCAAATCCCTCCCGCTCGGCGAGTGAATTCGCCTTTTCAAGCTGCCACGCAAAGCAGTTCGATATGCCGATATATCGGACTTTTCCCGCCTTTACGGCGTCGTTTAACGCCGACATGATTTCGTAAAGCGGCGTGTTGTAATCCCACATATGATAGATGTACAGATCTACATAGTCCATTCCAAGGTTCTGAAGGCTCTTGTCCAGCATCCGGCTGATATGCTGCGCTCCCGTAACGCCGTCTTTTATCTCGTCCGCCGTCCTCGGCAGAAATTTTGTCGCCACCACGACCTTGTCGCGCTTGGCAAAGTCCCGGATCGCACGGCCGAGATACTGTTCGCTCGTGCCGCTCTGATACGCGATAGCCGTGTCAAAAAAGTTTATCCCCAGATCCAGTCCGCGCTTTATAACTGCGCGCGAGTTCTCCTCGTCGAGCGTCCAGCTGTGCTGGCCGCGCCCGGCGTCTCCGAACCCCATGCAGCCCATACATATGCGCGAGACCGTGAGATCCGAATTCCCGAGTTTTGTATATTGCATAGTGTTTCTCCTCCCGTAATGAACCGATAGCAGTATTTTTTGTAAAAACAGGCGCGGAATACCGTGAAAAGCTCTTCCCGCGCCCGTCTTGTCATTCCCGCATCGGTCGAACCTCTTCCGCGAGACTAAAATATTAAAGCTTTGAATACTCCTCGTCGTCGACCGGCTCGCACCACTCCGTGCCTGTCTCAGTCCCGGGTACTCCCATCGCGATATGCGAAAACCAGCTGTCCGCCTTGGCGCCGTGCCAGTGCTTTACGCCCGCCGGTATCACGATCACCGTCCCCGGCACAAGGCTCACGGGGTCTTTCCCCTCCTCCTGATACCAGCCTTCGCCGGCCGTGCAGATCAGTATCTGTCCGCCACCCGTTTTAGCGGTGTGTATATGCCAATTATTGCGGCATCCCGGCTCAAACGTCACGTTCGAGAGCGCAATTTCGCTCTCGCCCGGCTTTGTCAGCGGATTTAAATACGAATTGCCGATAAAAAACTGCGCATAAGCGTCGTTAGACTGACCCAGTCCGAATACATTCGCCTTGTCAAATGCGGCCTTATCCAAGATCTTCATATTATTGCCTCCTTAAAAATTCATTCGATCTACTGATTATATTTTAATACCGATCGCGTGCTATGTCTAATACCCGCGTTCGATTTTTAAAAATGCCTAAACCGAATTTTTACAATGATCTATAAACGCGTCGGCAGCACGCGAGAAGGTCTGTCCCTTTTTCCAAACAAGAACCGTGCCGGAATCCTGTTTTGAGTTCAGCGGCACGAATTTAAGCCCATCGTATTCAAGCTCAAGCTCGATCGTTATGACGCATCCGCCGCTGTTTTTCGCCAGTATCGCGAGATTGTACTGGTGATTCCCGCTCGCTATGACGTGCAGGTTTTCAAGATCAGACCCGAACCAGCCCATAAGGTCGTTCTGAATCAGCGCCCTCTGCGGCAGTATAAGCGGCATGCCGTCAAGATCGCGGGGCGTAACGCTCTCCTTTCCGGCGAGCGGCGAGTCGGCGCACACAAGCACACCCCACCGCTCTTTTACCGGCGTGTGCATAAAGTCGTATTTAGTGATATCGACCGGCTTCTGCAGAAGTCCCACATCAGTCAGCCCGCGCTCTATCCTCTCCTTGATATCGTCGGAGTTTCCGCTGTATATATCAAACCGCACAAGCGGGTTTTTATCGCAGAACGACGCGATGAGCTCCGCCAGAAACTGCGAGCTTTGCATCTCCCCGCTTCCGACAGATATCGTGCCTGTGAGTTCTCCGCTGTCGTGGCGCATTTCGTCTCTGACCTTCTCCGCTATCGATACTATCTCCTCGGCGCGGCGGCGCAGCAGCATCCCGTCCTCCGTAAGTGTCACGCGGTGTCTGCCGCGGTGGAAAAGCTTTACGCCGAGTTCCTCTTCAAGCTGTATAAGCTGCCGAGACAGCGTCGGCTGAGTAATGTGCAGCAGGTTTGCCGCCCTTGTGATATTTTCCTCGCGCGCGACCATCAAAAAATAGTTCAGTACGCGTATTTCCATGAAAAATCACACCTTTCTGTTTGTATGATACCGCG
>CALXCR010000096.1 GCA_944386855.1 uncultured Oscillospiraceae bacterium | reverse complement strand
GCCCCGCTGTCGTCGCTGACGGGAGGGGTGCATCTGCACACGCTGATCTGCCCGGATGAGGAGGCGTTTTCACGCGTTACCGCAAAGCTCGGGGAGCTCGGCATACTTTTTACGGAAAACATAGGTTGACAAAACCGAAAAATGCGTTTATATTAGCTGTACAGGTGTCTTGACACCTGTACAGCTATAATTTTACGCGCGGGTATAGAGCACAAAACACCGGCGCGGGCCGCGCGGTAGCGCGCCGCGTTCCCGGAAAAAGCCGGGAAAAGCGGCAATGACGCTGTTTTGCGGCAGAATGGAGAAAAATATGAGCTTTTTTAGATCCGTCGGTGCATTTCTAAAGAAAAAAGACGTAGAGATCTCTGCAAAACGCTACGGGATAGATGCGCTCGGCGCGATGGCACAGGGGCTTTTTGCCTCGCTTTTGGTCGGGACTATAATTTCGACGATCGGGTCACAGTTCGGCCTCGATTTCCTCGTCACGATAGGCAATTTCGCAAAAGAGACGTACGTCGTCGGCGCGGCCATGGCCGTCGCGATAGGCTATGCTCTTAAGGCGCCGCCGCTTGTGCTGTTTTCGATGGTCACGGTCGGCGCGGCGACAAACTCCCTCGGCGGGGCTGGCGGACCGCTTGCCGTCCTGATAGTGGCCGTCGTCGCTGCCGAACTTGGAAAGATCGTTTCCAAGGAGACTAAGGTCGACATCCTTGTAACTCCCGTCGTCACTATCGCAGCAGGCGTCGCTCTTGCGGCATGGTGCGCCCCCGCCGTCGGCGCGGCGGCCGAATATGTCGGTGAGCTTATCATGTGGGCGACGGAGCTTCGTCCGTTTTTGATGGGTGTCATTGTATCCGTTCTCGTCGGCGTTGCGCTGACGCTGCCGATATCGAGCGCCGCGATATGTCACTCGCTCGGCCTTATCGGCCTTGCCGGAGGCGCTGCCGTCGCGGGATGCTGCGCGCAGATGGTGGGATTCGCGGTCATGTCGTTCCGTGAAAACCGCTGGGGCGGGCTTGTCTCACAGGGAATCGGCACATCGATGCTCCAGATGGGCAATATCGTAAAAAATCCGCTTATATGGATACCGCCGACACTGACCTCCGCCATAACCGGCCCTATCGCGACGTGTGTGTTTAAATTGCAGATGAACGGCCCTGCCGTGTCGTCCGGTATGGGGACGTGCGGTTTCGTCGGACAGATCGGCGTATATACCGGCTGGGTTAATGACGTCGCCTCCGGGGCAAAAGCGGCTATCACACCGATGGACTGGATAGGGCTGGTACTTATATCATTTGTCCTGCCGGCGGTGCTCACCTGGATATTCGGCGAGCTTCTCAGGAAAATCGGCTGGATAAAAGAGGGGGATCTCACATTGGAGTGAGCTTGCCCGAAAGAACAAAAGTGCGAGGTGTCGCCTTTTAGGCGACACCTCTTTTTCCGCGCCTATGGCGCGGTTTTTTGTTGCGCGAAGTGCAACACCTTTTGCGCCCCTTACAGGGGTATTACGTCGCCCTGCGGGCGATGAATTACCGCGCCATAGGCGCGTAAAAATTTACTGCGCGTAGTGTATCACGCTTCCGTCCACGAGGTTGAGAACTAAAAGCGTCTGCTCGACTCTCTCCATACCCGTTTCTATCAGCTCGCTGCTCTCGTTATACATCACATAACTCCCGCGGAGGGTAACGGACGGTACAAGATAGAAATCGTCCGGATTATCCCTGATCTTCGTCCTTGACAGGCCGAATTCCATGTCGCGTATCATCATCACAACTTTTTCCGTCGGTATGGTTTCATATACCTGATACATACCGATATCGTCCATTGACAGCTGTGCCTTTATTCTATCAGTCAATTCATCGAAAGACATCACCGCCGTGTTCTCGTTTACAACGTCTACGACCTCAAGCGGTCCGTAATAGCTGAAAGATATCAGCTCACCTTCTGTGCCCATTCTAAAGCTTAACTGCTCATAGTAATAATTAGAAGCATATTCCTCCTCACTTTTTAAGTTAGCCAGCTGTGTCTGAGGCGTTACGGCAATGCCGTTGTACACGGGAGTAGCTTCTATCGCTATCTGGTATCCACCACAAATCTGATTATACGACGTTTCGCAGTAGGTTATCTCCCACTCGCCGATATCCATGCGATCTATCATATCCGCCACCTGCCGCCGCACCGCTTCGACCTGATCCTCATCCGGTTCTTCCGCATGGTACAGCTTTTCTACTATCCCCGCATCTATCTTTTCCTGTAATCTACTGTCATCAAAAAAGGCACGCACAGAATAATTTCTGAAATCTTCGGCGTCTCTTTGCGTCACACGATAAAAATACGGGATATCGTCTATTTCGACCGTTGTGTTGATTTGTTTTGTTTTATCCTCGTTTTCGGTAAGCTCCAGCCCGGGGAGCGCATAGTGCGATGCCGGATAAAACGTCTACCGGCACTCCTGCCGCTCGGCGTCGTCCGGAGCGTCTTCATACAGCTCCTCAAGATCTGCCAGTATCGCAAGTCTTGCCTCCATGTGACTTTGAATAGCTGCTTCTATCTCGTCTTTGCTCCGTTCGCCGTTTAAGCCTTCTAATTCATGGGCTATATAATCATAGGACGAAATTTGCCTGTAGTATAATATTTGGTCTTCAAGCTCGCTTTTTGAGAGTTCCCCGCTGTCTTCATAAAGTTTTGCATCGCCAAACAGCACCTCCGATATCTGCTTTGCCTTTTCTACGGTTATGGGTTCTGGGGTCATCCGTATTACCGGCATCGGGTTTCCGCTGTATTCGATGTCCGATACGTCTATGTAAAATTCTATTTTACCGTCTGTACCGGTGAATTTATCGCTATATGAAAAGGCTTCAATCTCTGCTCCGCTTGCCGTCGCTTCGCTGTTCAGCGCCGCTTCGAATCTCCCGTCGTTTTTACCGACTACAACGGCTGTGTCGGGCGCTGCCTGACAGCCGGAAAAGAGCGAAACAACAATTAAAACGTACAGTATAGCGGAAACAAGCTTTTTCTTATTCATATGCTCACCTCAAAAATTTTTACACAGGTGTGTGCGGCGGAAGCGGCATTGCGCCTTTATTCGGCGCAAAAACCGCTTACTCGCCGCCGTCTTTCGTATCGTAGCACATGATTGCATCATAACTGCATCATTTTGTCCGCTGCGTGGGCATCGTGTAGCCGCTTAGGCGACACCTTTTTTGTTGCGCAAGACGCAACTTCCTTGCGACTATTTCTTTTGAATATGCAAAAGAAATGGTCGCCCCAAAGAAAACATAGCAAGGGGGGATGCCCCCCTTTGCAAACCCCCGCGCTACGCGCACCTATGTACGTCATGGACAAAGCCTTGGAAGCTCTGCCATGTGGGTGACGACAGTTTGTACTATAGCTTTACGGCCCTGCCTAAAGCTATGTATGTGCGTGGAATGCAGAAACAAATCAGTACAATGTGCCCACTGCGTGCGTTTGGGGGTATCAAGGGGGAACGCCCCCTTGACGCCCTTTTCTTTGGGTTACCGTTTCTTTTGGGCGAGCAAAAGAAATGGTAACAACTCTCCGCGCTGTAAGCGCGGTAAACCACCGCCCACGCAGTGGGCAAAAGAGTGCTGCACTTGCGGCAAATGCCATTGCGACAGCGGAAAAGAGCACCCCTACTAGGGGCAAAAAAATGTGTCGCAGGGACGGCGACGAAAACGCCTGTAAGGAGACATAATATATGAGTTGTGCTCTTGCGCAACAAAAAACCCCGCCGCAGGAGAAATCCGCGGCGGGGAAAATTTTTTATCCGTTCGACGAGACTGCGACGGCATCTTTTTTAAGCACGACGTCGTGCGCGCCGCCCTCGACTATCGATGTCGACGATACGAGCGTCAGCTTCGCCTTTTTCTGAAGCTCGGGGATCGTTATCGCGCCGCAGTTGCACATCGTTGAACGCACCTTTGAAAGCGTCATCGCGACGCCGTCCTTTAAGCTGCCGGCATACGGGACGTACGAGTCGACGCCCTCCTCAAAGCTGAGTTTTGCGTCGCCGCCAAGGTCGTACCGCTGCCAGTTTCTCGCTCTTGCCGAACCCTCGCCCCAGTACTCTTTCATATATGTGCCTCCGATGCTGACTTTCGCCGTGGGACTCTCGTCAAACCGCGCGAAATATCTGCCCAGCATAAGGAAATCTGCCCCCATGGCAAGCGCGAGCGTAAAGTGATAGTCGTGGACTATACCGCCGTCGGAGCACACGGGGATATAGACGCCCGTCTCCTCAAAATACTTATCCCGCTCGGCGCACACGTCGATGAGCGCGGTCGCCTGTCCGCGGCCGATGCCCTTCTGCTCTCTCGTTATGCAGATAGAGCCGCCGCCGATGCCTACCTTTATGAAATCGGCGCCGCAGTCGGCCAAGAAGCGGAAACCCTCGCCGTCGACGACGTTTCCCGCGCCGACCTTTACGCTGTCGCCGTAATTTTCGCGTATCCACGCGATTGTCCTCTTCTGCCACTCGGAAAATCCCTCAGACGAGTCGATGCACAGCACGTCCACCCCGGCGGCGAGAAGCGCCGGTACGCGGTCGGCGTAATCCCGCGTGTTGATACCCGCGCCGACGATATATTTCTTCTGCTTGTCGTGCAGCTCCAGCGGGTTTTCCTTATGCGAGTCGTAGTCTTTTCTGAACACGAAGTACAAAAGCCGCCCGTCGTCGTCGAGTATGGGCAGGGCGTTTATCTTGTTGTCCCAGATTATATCGTTTGCCTGCTTCAGCGTCGTCGAAGCGGAAGCCGTGACCATTTTTTCTATCGGCGTCATGAAATCGGCGACCTTTTCGTCGCCCGTCATGCGGCTTATGCGGTAGTCGCGGCTTGTGACGATGCCGACGAGCCTGCCGTTCGGCGTGCCGTCCTCCGTCACGGCGACGGTGGAGTGACCCGTTTTATCCTTCAAAAACAGGATGTCCTTAAGCGTCGCCTCCGGGCTTATATTTGAATCGCTTACGACAAATCCCGCCTTATACGCCTTTACGCGCGCGACCATCGCCGCCTGGCTCTCTATCGACTGCGAGCCGTAAATAAAAGACACACCGCCCTCACGCGCGAGTGCGACGGCCATTTTGTCGTCCGAAACGGCCTGCATTATCGCAGAGGTGAGCGGTATGTTCATGGAAATCGCCGGCTCTTCGCCTTTTTTGAATTTAACAAGCGGAGTTTTAAGGCTTACGTTTGCCGGAATGCAGTTTGCGTCCGAATACCCCGGGACGAGCAGATACTCGCTGAACGTGCGCGAGGGCTCGCTGAAAAAATATGCCATGTCTATGTACCTCCATCTTAAAAATTTCCGTTATTTCCCGTTTATGGGGCAGACGCGCGCGTGAGGGCTACCGCGTCTGTTTTCTATAGAACTTGTGAATATTTCAGTGATTTTACACTAATACGGCCGCTGTGTCAAGCGCGGCTTTTTCCGTGCCGGAGCGCTGGTAAAAGAACATATACTGCTGCGCTATCCCCGCGTATCCGCCAAACACGGCGGGGTCGAGTTTTCCGCCGTAATGTTCCGCTATCGCCTTTTTCATCCAGACGTCTATCGGAAACGCGTCGAGCTTATGCAGCGCGAACAGGACGACGCAGTTTGCCACCTTGTCGCCCACCCCGTTAAGAGACTTAAGCGCGCGCCGGGCGCTCTCCGCGTCGAGCTCTGCGAGCTTATCAAAGTCGAGCTTGCCGGACGCGACGGCTTTCGCCGCCGAGATTATGTACGGCGCGCGGTATCCGCAGCGCAGCGGGGCGAGATCGTAAGGCGTGAGATGCGCTATCCGCTCCGCTGGCGGGAACGCGTAGCATGTGCGCCCGTCAAACGGTATCGCGTCACCGAAATTTTGGCAGAGCGTCTCGACTATTTTCTTTATGCGCGGGATGTTGTTGCACTGGGAGATGATAAAGGAGCAGAGCCCCTCCCATCTGTCCTGATTTAAAATGCGTATCCCCGCGCCGAAATCGGGCGCCTTTTCCATATAATCGTCCACGCATAGGCTACGGCGTATCTCCGCGTAATTTCTGCCGAGGTCGAAATAATC
>CALXCR010000095.1 GCA_944386855.1 uncultured Oscillospiraceae bacterium | reverse complement strand
GAAGATACGCCGTTTCGGCTTTTCTTACCACGACAACGCAGAGCTTCTCGACGAGATACTGACCGAGCATCCGGAGGTCGAATTCGTCCAGCTTCAGATAAACTATGTCGACTGGGACGACGGTGCGATACAGTCGCGCAAATGCTATGAGACGTGCGTTAAACACGGCAAGGACGTCCTCGTAATGGAACCCGTAAAGGGAGGGGCGCTTGCAAATATCCCGGAAGAGGCCGAAAAACTCTTCCGTTCATATGACCCGGAGGCGAGCGCCGCGAGCTGGGCCGTTCGCTTTGCCGCGGCGCTTGACAATGTCGTCATGGTGCTCAGCGGCATGAGCAGCATGGAGCAGATGATCGACAACACGTCGTACATGGAGGATTTCAAACCGCTTTGCGCGGAAGAGCTTGAAATAATAGACAAAGTCGTATCTATCGTCAAAAACGCCTACGCCGTCCCCTGCACGGGATGCAGATACTGCGTAAATCACACGCCGGGCTGTCCCATGAACATACCGATACCTGAATATTTCGCGATATACAATAACGCCCGCCAGTACGGCGAGTCGTGGGGTATCTTGCAGGCGTTTAGGATCGCAAGCAGTCAGGGCGGACTCCCCGGCGACTGTATAGAGTGCGGTCAGTGCGAGGAACACTGTCCGCAGCACATACATATCATTGAAAAGCTCAAGGAAGTGCCCGTTTTTAATTCATGATACATATCCCGCCGGAGCGTTTGCTCCGGCGGGATATTTTTATATAGACCTTGTTTCTCGCCGCACCGCGCCGTTTTACTTAAGCGCCGGCTCTTTCTCCATTTTGTTAAGCGTTTTGATCGCTTTTATGAGGAACACGCCCGCGACCGTCGCGGAGAGCGCGTCCGACACCGGCTCGGCGTAATATATGCCCATAACTCCTAAATACCGCGGCAGTATAAGCGCAAGCGGTATGAGCAGTATTATTTTCCTGAACACCGCGATAAACGTGGATACCTTCGCATTGCCCATCGCCACAAACGACGGCTGCGCCGTCATCTGTATGCTGAAGATCCATCTGCCGAGCATAAATATCGGGAGTATTCCGGCCGTCAGCGATATAAGCTCCTCGTCCGTGGCAAAAAGCTGTACAAAAAGCCGCGGCGCTATCGTAATCGCCGTGCAGAACGCAACCGACACGGATGCAGTCACTATAAACATACGAAATATCGTCGCTTTTACACGGGCGATATTTCTCGCGCCGTAGTTATAGCTTATTATCGGCTGGACGCCGTTTGTAAAGCCGCTTACAGGCGTGCTCAAGAGCTGGCTGATGCTTGAAAGTATCGTCATCGCACCGACGTACATGTCCCCGCCGTAATTCTGAAGCCCGGTATTGAACACGAGCGAGATGAGTCCCTCCGTGGACTGCATGATAAACGGCGAGACGCCGAGTGATGTTATCCTGCCTATAATTTTAAGCTCCGGCTTGAGACATCCCCTGTTTATGCGCAGGACGCTGCGCTTTGAGCACAAAAATCCGACTACCCACGCAGCGCTTATCGCCTGTGATATTATCGTAGCGAGGGCTGCGCCGCGCACGCCCATAACAGGAAATCCGAAATATCCGAAGATCAGTATAGGGTCGAGGATTATATTCGTTACGGCGCCTATCAGAACGGAGAGCATCGCCGTGAGCGCCTGTCCCTGCGCCGATATGTACTGGTTTAGTCCGAGTGCAAACTGTACGAACACCGTACCGAGCAGATATACCGACATGTACTCCTTGGCATAACCTATCGTATTTTCGCTCGCGCCGCACAGGTACAAAAGCGGCTCTTGGAATATATAAAACACAACGGTGAGCACGGCGGAGATGACCGCAAGCATAAACACTCCGTTTTCCATTATCCTGCCGGCCTCTTCCCTGTTGCCGCGCCCAAGCTGTATAGCGGCAAGAGGCGCGCCCCCGTTTCCTACGAATGCGCTGAATGCCGAGATAACGAGTATAAGCGGAAAGCACACGCCGAGTCCCGTAAGCGCCATTGCGCCCTCGCCGGGGATTCGCCCTATGTATATTCGGTCGACCATGTTATACAGTATATTGATAAACTGCGCGACTATGGTCGGCACGGCCAGCCTTACCATGAGCTTCGATATCTTCTCCGTACCCAAAAACTCTTCTCTGTTCAAATTTTAAGGCCTCTTTTCAAATTTTACTGCGCGCCCTGATTCCTGCGCGTAATGTAAATTATTTCATACAATACACCACATTGTCAATCCGGTTTCGCTTAAAACCGAGCATGGCAAAACCGCGGCTGGAGTAACAGCCGCGGTTTTGATAGGGGAAACTATGAGATGGAAACTTTCCGCGTCTTGCACGGAAAGCGGTTTTAGCGTTTAGTTGCCGCACTCTATGCTTATCGTGTTGAAAACATGGAGGACATCGTCTACCGTGAGGGCTTTTTTCTCCTCACCGGATTTGTCTATGACTACCTGCCCTTTATCCATCATGATAAGCCTGTCGCCGTATTCTACGGCATAGCGCAGATTGTGCGTTACCATTATGGCGGTGAGTTTTTTCTCGCGGATTATCTTATCGGTGAGCCCCATTATCGTGTCCGCCGTTTTCGGATCAAGTGCCGCCGTATGTTCGTCAAGTATCAGGAAATCGAGCGACGTCATCGTCGCCATCAAAAGCGCCACTGCCTGGCGCTGTCCGCCGGAGAGGCTTCCCATTTTTACCGAAAGCTTATCCTCCAGGCCTAAATTGAGCGCGGCGAGCTGTTCCTTATAAAACGGGGCGCGGCGGCGGTTTATGCCGCGTGAAAGGCCGAACCTCTTGCCCTTGTTATCGGCAAGGGACATATTTTCAAGTATCGTGAGATCGGGACACGTCCCCATGGCGGGGTCCTGATACACCCTGCCTATCGTTCTATAACGGCGGAAATCCTTCTGCGAGTTGATGTTTACACCGTTTATTACGACTTTTCCCTGCGATATCGGGATATTTCCGCATATTATATTGAGCATACTCGTCTTTCCGCTGCCGTTAGATCCGACGACAGATACAAAACTGCCGTTATCCACGGCAAGATTAAAATCATTAAACACGCACGTCTCTGTGACAGTGCCGGGATTATATATCTTTGTGATATGTTTAAGCTCAAGCATCGGCCTTCTCCTTTCCGGTCGCATTGCCGAGAACAAGGACCACAAGGAACAGCACCGACGTTATCAGCTTCAGCAGGTTTGCCGGAAGTCCCAAATTGATTGCGACCTGTATGCACGCTTTGTACAGCACGCTGCCTACGACGACGGCCGTTGTCCCTTTGACGAAATCGAACTTTTTGAATATCGTAGAGCCAATTATAACAGCGGCGAGTCCGAATACCATCTGCCCTGTGCCCATCGTCGCGGAAAATGCGCGCTGTTCATGGCATACGACAGCGCCTGACAGCGCAACGAATGCGTTTGCAATCACAAGGCCGAGTATTTTCATATTGCCCTTGTCTTTTGCAAGCGTCGTCACGAGCGCCGCATTATTGCCGACGGCACGGAGCAGAAGACCGCTTTTTGTCTTTAAATAGAGATCCATTATTATTTTGCCCAAAACGGCAAGTAAAAACGATATGATGAATTTGCGCACCATGAGCGTCGTATCACCCAGTACAGCCATCACGGGAGGAGCTGTAAATATTGTGTCAATCGCGCGCTCTACCGTCAGGTTTGAGCCGGCGATCTGCAGGTTTATCGAGTACAGGCCGGTCATCGTGATTATACCGGCCAGCAGGTCACGAACCCTGCATTTTACATGGATGAGCCCTGTACACAGTCCGGCTACAGCACCGACTGCCGCCGCCGCGAGGAGCGTCAGATACGGGTTTACGCCGCGCACAAGCAAAACCGCCGTTACGGCAGCGCCGAGCGGGAAGCTGCCGTCTACCGTGAGATCCGGGAAATCGAGTATTTTATACGTTATGTATATACCGTATGCGAGGAGCGCATATATGAACCCCTGCGTCATTGTGCTTATTATCATATCAAACATCTGATACCGTCTCCATTTCTCGGCTCTTTCCGCGGCCGAAAGCCCCGCGTCATTTTACGGGGGCTTTCGCTATGAATTATCATAGTAAAACATTGTATGCCGCTCCTTTGCGGCACGGCCTTATTGATTGTGCCGGACAGGCTCTCCGAGCTGCCCGCGCATAGACTTCATGCGCAGAGTGTCTTCGGTTTTGGAGGGTTGTGACCGGGGCATGAAGCTTTATGCCGGCTTGCGGCCGCGAGAGGCGTACCGTATAATCTTTTAAGGCCGGATATCGCCGCAAAAGCGTCTCTTTTCTGATCTGATGGGTTTTGACGTGAACTTTATTTATTCCTCTGTCGCCTCGATAGCATCTTCTGCTATTTCATCGGAGAGCTCTATGTTCATCTCCTCGAGGGCTGCAGAGTTTACATATATTTCATACTCCGTGATCGTCTCGTACGGGATGTCATCCGCCGTCGCCTCTCCCGTCAGGATCTGCGCCGCCATCTCGCCCGTTCTCCTGCCGAGCTCAAAGTAATCGATGCCGGCGGAGGCTACACAGCCCGCCGTGACCTGAGTGATCTCACTGCCGTATACGGGGATGCCCGCCTCGTTTGTCTTTTCAAGCACCGAGCCGAGGACTCCGACTACCGTGTTGTCCGTGAGGTTTGAGAAGCAGTCGACGCCGCGGTTTATGAGCGTGTCGACAGCGAGCGTCACCTCTGACTGAGACGTTATGCCGACTGTTTCAAGCGTAAAGCCGTAATCGGCTACCTTCTCCTCGTAATCGGCTATTGTTGAAACGGAGTTCGGCTCTGATGTCGTGTAGATGATGCCTATCGTCTCAGCGTCCGGCTGGAGAGCACGGATAAGCTCGAGCTGGGCATCGACAGGGAGCTTATCGCTCGTGCCGGTAATATTGCTGCCGATAAGATTTGCCTGTTCGGGGTCGCTTATCGCGGTGAATATAACGGGGATATTTTTATCTTCGGCCGCAGCATAGCACGCCGTCGCGGAGTTTGTCGCTATCGCGCACATGAGGTCGACATCGTTTGCCGAGTAGCTCTGTGCTATCTGCCCGGCGAGGTTATCGTCAAAACCCGCCGTCTGATATTCGATCGTAAAGTCGACGCCCTCTTCAAGACCCGCGTCGATAAGTCCCTGCACAAATCCGTTGTAGCAGTTATCAAGCGACGGATGTTCACCGTACTGGTTTACGCCGATGACCTTTGCTTCACCGCTCTGCGTGCCGGAGCTTTCGGTACTTGCATTGTTCGCGCTGCTCTGCGTATCGGAAGAAGAGCCTGAATCCTGCGTATTGGAGGACGTACCGCCGCATGCGCATAATGTTAGCATCAGGCATATTGCCATTATAAGGCTTGTGATTTTTATAAGCTTTTTCATTGTTTTTCTCCTTGATATATGAATGGGTGTTTTTTCGTTTTACTGCGGCGTTTGCCATCGCCATCGTTTTGTATACTTCATAATATTTCCTCCATATGCGGAAAAATAAAAATCCCTGTCCCAGCTGATCTGCTGGGACAGGGAATAAAATCATTTCCTGCGGTGCCACCCGGCTTGACGCTTTTTGCGCCCGCTCTCTCCGTATCCGTCAATACGGCGGCCTTTGTTTACGGAGTGCCCGTCTCCGTCTCGCATACTCGGCCGATGCCTTTCCGCTCGCCCTCAGAAGTCCATTCGCAAAATCTTACCCGTACCGCGATCACACCGCCCGCGGCTCTCTGTATCGGAATCAGAAGTGCTACTCACTCTTCCTCAACGGTTTAATATTCGATTGCGTTTATTTTAGCACATAGTCAAAGTCCGTGTCAACGGCTTTCTATATGTCATGCCGTACAAAAAATCCTGCCGCTTGACGGCGGCGGTTTAGTAAAAATATCAAAATAATACGGTCCGCACGTTAGATTATGCCGTTTACAGCCATTTAGCCGCCTGTACACGAGAGGCTGGTGTTAAAACCACACCGAGGTGCATTTTACGCCTGTGACGAGTGCGCCCGCCGTCCGGCTGCGGGCTTTAACACCCGCAGCGAAGCCCGAGCGAAGTAACAGAGGAGCAATACAGCACCTGTACCGGGCAAAAGATCATGTTTTCTGCGCCTTTTACATTTTACGCCGTTATCAGACGAATAAAACTATCGACGTTATGACCGTGATACTCACTATGATGCTAATTGAGTTTACGGCGGCAGGTACGGGACTGTCGGAGCCGAGACGCGCCGAAAACACGGGTGCCGCCGCCGATACCGGCGCGAAAAACGCCATTGCAAGCATTTTCTTCACTATCGGCGCTACCGGCAGGAGCGTATATATCAACAACACCGCCGCTATCGATATCGCGTAACGGCACAGAAGTATCTTCCTTATCATCTTTATCTGCGAAAGATCGAGCTTCAGCTCTAAAAGCAGGCCTATGACAAACATCGCTAGAAACGCATTCGCCCTTGCCGCCGGCTCTGTTACCGTCAGTATCGCCTGCGGTACGGAAAGGTCGAACAGCGCGAGCACGAGAAGCACTAAGTATGTACAAAACGGCACGGAGGAGAAAAGGCGGCGCACTATCATGCCAAGCGACGGCTTATGCTCCGACGAGGCGACAGTACCCGCGATCGAAAACGTCCCGCCCAAGCACATGAAGGAATTTCCCATATCGAACATGCACATATACATGAGGTATGCGGGATCGAAAAAGCTTTGGACAAACGGCATAGTGAACGCGCCGATATTATATCCGGACATATTTATCATCGTGATGCCGCGGTTTACGGGCGTATCGCCTTTTGATGTCAGAAATCCGACGGCGTTTGTCACGAGGTTCGCGCCGAGCCCGATAAACAGCATCGCAAGCATTATCGGCGTAAGTTCCATATTTTTGACGGATGACAGTATAGAACAAGGCAGCGTCACGTTTAAAACTACAAATGACAGGAATTTGCCGTGTTCCCTCGTACACTTCCCCTTAGCTCTCAGCGTTGCGCCGACTATTATTATTAGTATGAACCCCAGAGCTTTCAGCAGTATTTCTACCATATACCAATATCCCCTTACTATCATTATTTTATATGATGATTATATAATAAATGAGATTCTCGCACTTCTTTACAAAATTTAAAATTTGCTTTAAAATATAGAAATATATGATGCATTTTTCTGTATCATGTTTCCAATATTTCGTTTGTGCGCCGCTTGCCGCTGCTGGCGTCCCGAAATATTATCTCTTTATGTAGTCGAAGGAGTGCAAATTAAGCGCGGGTTTATTAAAAAGATAATTAATACGTTTTTTCATAACTGTTTTATCACGATTTTTCCTTGCTTACAAGTATTTCTTTCGGCAGGCAGCCTTTTAGCTGTCTGTTTTTTTGTTACCTGTATTCGGCAATAAAAAAATAGGCAGTTATCGGGCGAGACATTCTTACAATGGAAGGAGTTTTGCAGTTGATTCGATTTGAAAACGTAAGTAAAACTTACCGCGGTCAGACCCAGGAGGTCGTTCACGACATCAACATGGTCATCCCAAAGGGGCAGATCGTTGTTCTTATCGGCCCGTCCGGCTGCGGCAAGACCACCTGTCTCAAGATGATCAACAGGCTCGTGAAGCTCTCATCAGGTCACATTTACATCGACGGTGAGGATATCATGAACAAAGATCCCATACAGCTTCGCCGCAACATGGGGTATGTCATCCAGCAGACAGGGCTGTTCCCGCATTTTACCGTGCGGCAGAACATTGAGATAATCCCCACACTTCAGAAAACAGACAAAGAGGTCATTGCAGAGCGGACAAAAAAGCTCATGGATATGATCGGACTTGACCCGGACGAGTACCTCGACCGTTATCCGACGCAGCTCTCCGGCGGACAGATGCAGCGCGTCGGCGTTGCTCGCGCCTTTGCGACAGATCCTGAGATAATCCTGATGGACGAGCCGTTTTCCGCAGTCGACCCGATAACGCGGTCACAGCTCCAGGATGAGCTTCTGTTTTTGCAGGCGAACATGAAGAAAACGATAGTTTTCGTAACTCATGATATGGACGAGGCAATACGTCTCGCCGACAAGATATGTATTTTAAACGACGGCGTCATCGTGCAGTACGACACACCGGAAAAGATCATGAAAGAGCCGGCGGATGACTATGTCGCCCGCTTCGTCGGCCCGAACAGGATCTGGAGCAGGCCTGAGTTTATACGTGCAAGCGACATAATGATAAAAGACCCTGTCGCCGTGCCGGCCGACCTCACCCTTATCAAGGCAATAGAAATAATGCGGGCGGAGCGCGTCGACAGTGCTATGGTTCTTGACGAATCGCGCAAGTTTGTCGGCATGGTACGCGCAAACGACATACAGGCGGCTTCGGACAAGCAGGCGACCTGTGCAAGCATAATGAGGCAGCCGGCCGCCGTTGCAACGCCGGGCAAGAACCTTGTAGAACTGCTTGCGGCCGTAAATGAGACAGGTGCGAAAAATATACCTGTACTTAAAGACAACGGTCAGCTTGCCGGACTTGTCACAACGAGCAGTCTCGTTACGACTATGAGCCAGCAGTTTTCCGACGGCTCATCATCTGAAGAGGAGGTGCGTTCATGATTGCTTTTTTTGAGTATATGGCGGCCAACTCGGAGCTTATTCTCCGATACACGCTTCAGCATCTCAGAATAGGTATGCTCGCCGTGGCATGCGGTATTTTAGTAGGCGTACCGCTTGGACTTCTTATAACACGGCTTCCCGCAACGCGCAAGCCCGTGCTCGGGACCGCAAGTATCATTCAGGCGATACCGAGCCTTGCGTTCATGGGACTTCTAATCCCTGTCGTCGGTATAGGCGACAAAACGGCGATAATCATCATCGCGATGTACGCGCTGCTGCCTATCGTCAGGAATACATACACAGGTCTTACAAATATTGACAAAAGCGTTTTAGAGGCTGCGCAGGGCATTGGCTTTACGCAGCGGCAGATGCTTTTTAAGATCCAGTTCCCGCTTGCGCTGCCTGTTATCATGGCAGGTATCCGCGTAGCCGCTGTAAACTCTATCGGTACGGCTACAATAGCCGCTTTTATCGGCGGCGGCGGACTCGGCAAACAGGTCTATGCCGGCATACAGATCATAAATACGAACATGATCCTCTCCGGTGCGATTCCAGCGTGCCTGCTGGCACTGCTTATCGATTTTGTATTCGGCCTGATCGAAAAATCGGTCGTCCCGATAAGTCTGCAAATATCCGGCACATCCATTTCGCGCGAACGCATAACTAAACTCAAGCGTCACCGCAGGCGCGTACTCGTTGTCGCGTGTCTCGTACTTGCGATACTCGTCGGCAGCATAGTTTATGACAGCATCGACTGGACGGGAGAGCCGACTATTGTTATCGGTACGACTGAGTACATCGAAGAGCGTATCGTCTCCGAACTTTACGCACAGATAATCGAGGACCGCACCGGCATCAAGGTCGAGCGCAACAACGCCATGGGCGACGGACTCGTCGTATGGCAGGCGATACAGTCGAATCAGATAAACATAGTGCCTGCCTACACAGGTACCTACTACTCGGCGCGTCTCGGACTTCCGCTGTATCCGGGTCTCACCTCCGAAGATACCTACAACGGAGTTGCGGAGGGGCTCGCGGAATACGGCATCACTGCGGCTGGTCAGCTCGGGCCGAACAACCAGTATGTATTTGCCGTCAAACCTGAGCTTGCCGAGAGATACAATCTTGAGACTGTCTCCGATCTTGCTCAGATAGCCTCAAACCTTGTCGTGGGCTGTTCTCAGAGCTTCTACGCCCGCGAAGCTGACGGTTTGTTCCCCGTATGTGAGGAGTACGGCATGAGCTTTAAGGAGGCTCTCACCTTCGGCGCCGCGCCGATGTATATGGCGCTTGAAAACGGCGACGTCGACGTTATCGTCACCTTCAGGACAGACGGACTTCTTCAGAAATACGACCTCGTATTCCTCGAGGACGACCGCGGCTTCTTCCCGCCGTACGTTTTGTTCTGCATGATAAACGACAATGTCCTGGTCGATTTCCCTGAGGTCTACGATGCCTGTATGGAACTTCAGTTTGCCGTCACGGACGAGGATATGCGGGAGCTGAACAACAAGGGCGCCGAGCTCGGCGAGTTGCCCTACGATATAGCACACGAGTTCCTTGTTGAACACGGATTTTTGACGGAATAGCTTTAGGCAAATTCGAGGCGGGCTTTGCCCCCTCGAGCGCCCCCGCTACTCCGTGATCCGGCAGCCTTCGGCTTCCACGAATGATTTAAGGCGATGAAACGTGATGTTTCATCGCCTTTTTCATTGTTACGCGTCATTGTACACCGTTTGTGCGACCACGTCGACCGTTTTCACGCCGTAGTGCTCAAAAAGGTCTATCGCCTCGCGGCCTATCACCTCGCCGGATATGGCTATCGGTATCGCGGGCGGGCATGACACCGTCGGAGACGCGCACACCCGGCCGAGGGCATTTTTCGTCTCGACCGTCTCGTGCGGCGCAAACAGCGCCTCCCGCACCGACATTGCCCTCTCGCCCCTCGCCGGACGAAGCGTATTCTCGGCTCGTGCGGGAACGACATTGTTCCCCAGAGCGGACACGATCCTGTCGAGATCCTCACGGCTGTTTTCAGGCGTTATCATCATGACGAGATATTCCGGATCTGAATACTCGCACTCAACGCCAAAGCAGCGCAGCCTTTCGGCGAGCATATCCCCGCTTACGCCGTCAGGCGCTTTTATCGTGAGCTTCAGCGGGTCTGTCCCGGCGACTTCCCACCCGTTTGCTCTGAGCTGCACGCGGAGTTTCGCAAGCTCTCCCGCCGTTTCGGCGAGCTTTTCGCGGTAGTTTTCGGCAAGATATTGATTGCACATATCGAGCGACGCGAGCGTCAGATACGACGGGCTCGTAGAGCCGAAAAGCGCCATTGCCTCCCGCGCTCGGCCGTAGAGCTCTGCCGGCATGTTTTTTCCTATATGCAGATACGCGCCGCCCGTCAACACCGGAAGCGTCTTGTGCGCGGAATCGCAGCACATGTCGACGCCGAGGTCTATTGGGTGCATCGCGTTTTCCAAAAAGTGCAGATACGCCCCGTGAGCGTTGTCAACCAATAAAATCGTGCCGTAATTATGGCACACCTCGGCAATTCGGGCAATATCCGCCATGCCTCCCAGATAATCTGGGCTTGTGATATACACGGCGGCGGGAGGCGCGGGCATCACACTCAGCGTATCGGCAAGCTGCGACGCCGATACGTTGCAGGCGCATAGCGAGCTGTACTCCCCCTCCGGCCAGAGCCAGACAGTATCGAAATCTACGAGAGCCGACGCGTAAACGTACGACTTATGCACGTTTCGCGCCGCGACTATTATGGGCAGGCTTCCTACCGGCCGGTTTGTCACGGCGAGATACGTCATCGCCCTTATGCAGAGGCTTGATCCCTCTGTAGAATAGAGCGTTTTTCCGGTATCGAACAAAGCGGAGGCGTTTTTTTCGCTCTCCGCTATTATTCCAGACGCTTCAAAAAGCGAGTCGGCGTCCTTTATCTCGGTTATATCGAATTTTTCGCAGCCGAGAAACATCCTCCCCTTGTGCCCGGGCATATGAAGCCGCACCGTGCCGCCCGCCGCGTATTTTTGCACGAAATCGGCGATCGGCGTCCTCATTCGGCGCTCCTCTTTTCAAGCGCCCTTGCCGCCTGCATCATTATCGCGCACTCGATGCGCTTGCGAAACAGCTCGCAGCCCGGTTTGTACACGCCGCGGATACTGCCCGCCGCGTGGTATGCGTTCGCCGCGCATCCGCCGGAGCAGTACAGCTTTGCCCAGCAGTCCGCGCACTCCTCGCGCGCGTAGGCGTTGCAGCTTCTAAACTCTTCCCTAAGCGCCGTGTTCGTCACACCGTTCCACACATCGCCGAGCTTATAGCTCTCCTCGCCGACGAACTGATGGCACGGGTAGAGATCTCCCCACGGCGTTACGGCCATGTACTCCGTGCCGGAGCCGCAGCCGGATATGCGCTTGTAAACGCACGGCCCGCCCGTTAAGTCGAGCATATAGTGGTAAAATGTTATCGGTTTTCCCTCGCGCTCACGCCGCAGCATATCGACGGCCAGTATCTCATACTGCTGCTTTACGACCTCGATGTCCTCCGGCGTCAATGCCGCGGGGTCATCCTCCGCGCAGATGACGGGCTCCATGCTGAGCTCCGCAAAGCCGAGATCGGCCATATGGAAAACGTCGTTTGTAAAATCGGGGTTTGCGTGCGTGAATGTGCCGCGCATATAGTAATTTTTGCCGCCCCTAGCCTCGACGAGCTTTTTAAACTTCGGCACTATGCGGTCATAGCTGCCGTTTCCGGCGTAGTCTACGCGCAGGCGGTCGTGTATCTCGTGCCTGCCGTCAAGAGACAGCACGACGTTTGACATCTCCTTGTTCGCAAAGTCTATCACATCGTCATCGATAAGCATCCCGTTTGTCGTGAGCGTAAAGCGGAAGTTTTTATTGTGCTCCTTTTCGACTGAACGCGCATATTCGACGAGCCTTTTTACTACGTCCCAGTTCATGAGCGGCTCTCCTCCGAAAAAGTCCACCTCGAGATTTTTTCGGCTGCCGGAGTGTTGTATAAGGAAATCGAGTGCCTGACGTCCGACCTCAAAGCTCATAAGCGCGCGGTCGCCGTGGTATTTCCCCTGACTTGCGAAACAATATGAGCAGTTTAGATTGCATGTATGTGCAACGTGGAGGCACAGCGCCTTTATGACGTCGCCGGAGCGCTCTTTAAACTCGCCTGCCATATCGGCAAACGTGTCCTCGGTAAACAGCTTCCCTCCGTCGCGGAGCGCCTTTACATCGTCGATGCACCGGCGGATATCGTCATCCGTCACGTCCTCTCTGCCGGCGTATTTCTCCTTTATCGCGGCGGCAATTTTCTCTTCCGTCTTGCCCAGAAACATGGCGATTATATCGTAAGCCACGTCGTCCACTATATGTATCGCGCCGGAACAGGTGTCCAGCACTATATTGTATCCGTTTAACTTATATTGATGTACCACAATGATTCCTCCGTCGTCCCCGCGCAAAAAACTGCCGCCTGCTTCAGGCGGCAGTTTTTCTGTTTCGCTTGCTTACTTGTCTGCGTTTTCGCACTTCTGGTTTACTACGCCGCAGCTTGTTTTGCACGCCGACTGGCACGATGTCTGGCATTCGCCGCAGCCGCCGTTTTTGGCGCTTTCGCAAAGATTACGCGTCTCAAGAGTTACGATTCTTTCCATTATACATATCTCCAATCCGTTGATACTTTTTCTCAGAGCCGAGGGCGGTTTCCCCTCCGCGCCCCGGCAGATAGAATAATTATATCACGCTGCTTATATAAAATCAAGTAAGACGGCGCGATATCGCGCATTTTGACTTATCCGCGCCGCATTTTAACGGCTTTCCGCACGGAGATGCCGCCGCTATGACAGGCGGCGCTTGAAATCCTCATATCCAAATTGCACGATCATGCTTATATCGCCGCTTTCGTGAAGCCTCGCTATCGCGGGAAGCGGCATGCCGTTGAATGTGTTGTTCTTGCACGTCGTATATATGGCCATATCGCCGAATACAAGCCTGTCGCCGGTTTTAAGCGGTGCTTTGAAGCTGTAATCGCCTATCACGTCGCCCGCAAGGCATGTAGCACCGCCGAGACGGTAGGTGTATTCGTATTCTCCCGCCTCTCCCGCGCCGTAAAGCGGCGGACGGTACGGCATTTCCAGCACGTCCGGCATATGGCACGCGGCTGACGCGTCGAGTATCGCGTTTGTCACGCCGCCGTTTTCCGTGATATCGAGCACCTCGGCAACGAGGTAGCCTGCGTCGAGTGCGCACGCCTCGCCCGGCTCGAGATATATCTGCGCGCCGTACCGCTCATGTGTCCTGACAACAAGGCGCTCGAGCCTGTCTATATCATAACCGGGGCGCGTTATGTGGTGGCCGCCGCCAAAATTTATCCATTTTACACTTTTCAGCGCATCGGCAAATTTCTCCTCTACCGCGAAAAGCGTCTCTTCAAGCGCGTCGGAATCCTGTTCGCACAGGGTGTGAAAATGAACCCCGTCTATAAGCTCCAAAAGCTCCGGCGTCATATTTTTATCCCACTGCTCCCGCGTTACGCCGAGCCGGCTGCCCGGGGCGCACGGGTCGTAGACGGCGTGCCCTTCCTGAGTCGAATACTCCGGATTTATGCGAAGCCCTACGCTTTTTCCGGCCGCTTTCGCCTTTTTGCCGTACCTCGCAAGCTCCGTAAGCGAATTTAGCACGATATGATCCGCGTATTTCAGCACCTCGTCAAACTCCGACCGTTTATACGCTCCGCAGAAAACGTGCACCTCTCCCCCGGGCATCTCTTCCCTGCCGAGGCGCGCCTCAAAAAGGCCGCTCGCCTCAGTGCCTGCAAGATAACCCTCAATAAGGGGATACATCGCAAAATTTGAAAACGCCTTTTGCGCGAGGAGTATTTTGCATCCGGTACGCCGCTGTACACCCAGCAGTGTCTCCCCGTTTTGGCGCAGGCGCGCCTCGTCCAGCACATAGCACGGCGTGGGCAGCTCCGAAAACAGCGATTTTATGTTATAATGCGCAAGCCCCGAAAACGAGCTGCGCTCCGCCTGCTCCGCCATCAGTCTACGAGCTCCGGCGACCGGTTTTCGCGGCGCGGCAGGCCGTAACGATCAAGCGCGTCGAGAAACGGGTCCGGGTCAAACTCCTCGACCGTATGGACGCCTTTTTCCGTCCATTTGCCGGTGAGCAGCATAAGCGCGCCGCACATGGCGGGGACGCCCGTCGTATACGATATCGCCTGAGAGCCGACCTCGCGGTAGCACTCCTGATGGTCGCACACGTTGTATATATAATACGTCTTCGGCTTCCCGTCCTTGATGCCCGTGAAGGTGCAGCCGATATTCGTCTTGCCGACGGTTCTCGGGCCGAGGCTTGCCGGGTCGGGCAGAAGCGCCTTTAAAAACTGTATTGGGACGATCTCGCGTCCCTCATACATAATGGGCGTCGTGGAGAGCATGCCGACGTTTTCAAGGCATTTCATATGCGTCAGATAGCTCTGCCCAAACGTCATGAAAAAGCGGATGCGCTTTACGTTAGGATAGTTTTTGGCGAGCGATTCTATCTCCTCATGGTGCAGCAGGTACATATCCTTTTTGCCGACCTCGTCAAAATCGTACTCGCGCTTTACGGACATCGGCTCGATCTCTACCCAGCGCCCGTTTTCCCAATAGCTCCCCGGGGCGGACACCTCCCTTAAGTTTATCTCGGGGTTGAAATTCGTCGCGAACGGATAACCGTGGTCTCCGCCGTTGCAGTCGAGTATATCTATCGTGTCTATCGTATCAAACTCGTGCTTCGCGGCGTATGCGCAGTACGCCTGCGTCACGCCGGGGTCAAACCCGGAGCCGAGCAGCGCCGTAAGCCCCGCCTCTTTGAACTTTTCGTTATACGCCCACTGCCACGAGTAGTCGAAATACGCCGAAAATCCCTCTTCCTTGCAGCGTTTTTCGTAGATCTCCCTCCACTCGGGGTCTTCTATGTCCTCCGGCTCGTAATTTGCCGTGTCCATATAATTTACGCCGCACTCAAGGCATGCGTCCATGATCGTGAGATCCTGATACGGGAGCGCCATGTTCATCACAAGATCGGGCTTGTACTCTTTTATCAGAGCCACAACCTCTTCCGGTTTGTCGGCGTCCACCTGAGCCGTCGTTATATTCGTCTTTGTTTTCGGCGCGAGCTTTTCGGCGAGCTCGTCGCACTTCGACTTCGTCCGGCTCGCGATACATATGTCGGTAAACACGTCGCTCGCCTGACAGCATTTCTGTATCGCGACGGCACCGACGCCGCCGCAACCTATTATAAGAACTCTGCTCATTTATCTGTCCTCCCTGTTTTTGTTGCCGTCCCGCGGACGGGGATCATAATGCCTGCCGCGCGAAAGCGCCGCTTTAGAATGCGCGGCGTCGGCTTTTCCCGCCGCGCGGCGTTTAGTCTCTTTCGCCGGTCTGGCAAAGCGCGAGTATAAGCTCGCGCACGACCTTGCACGCCGTCGCAGTGGACGCGCCGGACGCGTCGAGCATAGGCGCAAGCTCGTTTACGTCGGCCGCGACTACGTTTAGCCGCGCAACCGTCAGTATGGCGTCGAGCAGACTTTTGAAATCCACTCCTCCCGCCTCCGGCGTCCCCGTGCCGGGGAAGCACGACGAGTCCAGGCAGTCGAGATCTATCGTAAAATAGACAGGTACTGCCGTATTTTTAAGCTCTTCCACCGTCTCTTTCAGTCCGTCAAACGAAAACTTGTGCATTTTAGTATGCATTTTAGCAAATTTAAACTCCTCGCGGTCGCCGGAGCGTATGCAGAACTGGTGTATACGCCCGTCGCCCAATATCTCGTGACAGCGGCGCATTACGCAGGCGTGGCTGAGTTTTGCGCCGAGATAGTCGTCTCGCAGATCGGCGTGCGCGTCAAAATGTATTATGTGGAGATCGCGATAAACCTCGGCCGCCGCCGAGACGGCGCCGAGCGTAACAAGATGTTCGCCGCCTATGAGAAGCGGGAACTTTTTGTCTTTCAGTATCTCCGCCGCCCTGTTTTTTATATCGTTGAGCGCCGCTTTGCTGTCTCCGAAGCAAAGCTCCATATCGCCGCTGTCAAACACGTTATAATCCGTGAGATCGCGGTCCTGATACGGGCTGTACGTCTCCAGTCCGAAGCTCTCATGGCGTATCGCCGAAGGGCCGAAACGCGCGCCGGGTCGAAAGCTCGTTGTCGAATCGAACGGCGCGCCGTAAATCACAATAGAGGCTGGCTCGTAATCGCTGTCGCAGCCGATAAAAGTCTCTACATTCGGTGAAAGCATCACTCCACCTCCTTAAGCATCTCCTCCAGAAACGCCGGGAGATAAAACGCGCCCGTGTGAAGCCTTGTAGTGTAATATTTTGTCCTGAGGTTGTATTTGCTCCACCTGACGGTGTCGAGATCGTCTATCGGGTGGTATTTTTTGCTTGCAAAACCGAAAAGCCAGTATCCCGCCGCGTACGTCGGTATATGCGCCTGGTACACGCGGCTTATGGGGAATGTGCTTGCTATGCGCTTATGGCTTCTCTTCATCGCGTCGGCGTCCTCGGCATAAAACGGGCTTCCCTGCTGGTTCACCATTATGCCGTCGGCTTTCAGCGCGTTATAGCAGTTGCCGTAAAACTCGCGCGTGAAAAGCCCCTCCGACGGGCCGAACGGGTCGTTTGAGTCGACGATTATGAGGTCATACTTCTCCTCGCAGCGGCGGATGAATTTAAGGCCGTTTTCAAAGTATATGTGTACGCGTGAATCGTCGAGCCGGCAGGCGTTGCCCGGCAGATAGCGCCTGCATATCTCAACGACCTGCGGATCCATTTCGACAAGGTCGATACGCTGTATCTGCTCGTACCGCGTAAGCTCCTTCACGACCCCGCCGTCGCCCGCGCCGATAACGAGGACCGTAGTTATATTCGGGTGCACGGCCATGGGGACGTGCGTTATCATCTCGTCATATATGAATTCGTCGCGCTCCGTGAGCATTATATTGCCGTCGAGCGCGAGCACGCGCCCGAATTCCGGCGTGTCATACACCGCGATATGCTGGTAATCGCTGTCACCCGAATAAAGCTGGCACTTTACGCGCAGAGACAGCTTTACGTCCGGCGTGTGAAATTCACTAAACCACAGCTCCATATCTTTTCCCCCTTATTTAAGCACGTTTAAGCTCCGTATATCGGGATCTTCCGGTCCTGTAAGCTGGCATCCCTTTTCACGGGCGTACTTTATATATCTGAGTATATCGGCTGTTATACGCTCGCCCGGGGCGAGTATCGGAATTCCCGGCGGATAGCACATAACAAACTCACTGCATACAAGACCCTCCGTCTCCTCGATCGGCAGGCTTATCTTTTCGGCGTAAAACGCCTCTTGCGGGCTTGCCACGACTATCGGGTCTATATACTCCTGCGTAAGAAGTCCGGCGGGCGACTTCCTGTAGCGGCGGCGTATCTCCGCAAGCGCGCTCACAAGACGCTCGACCTCCTGCAGCCTGTCGCCTATCGATATATACGCGAGCATATTGCCCAGATCGCCGAACTCTATCTGTATATCGTAATCGTCTCTCAGCGTGTCGTACACCTCTATGCCGGCAAGGCCGATATCGAGCGTATGCACACTGAGCTTTGTGGTATCAAAATCGTAGATCGAGTCGCCGTTTACGAGCTCTCTTCCGAATGCGTAGTAGTCTCCTATCTCGTTTATCTCTTCCCTCGCGTATTCGGCGAGAGCACGCACCTGTTTAAATATTTTATCGCCGCGGAGGGCGAGATTGCGGCGCGAAATGTCGAGACTTGACATCAGAAGATAGCTGCCTGAAGTCGTCTGCGTCAGATTGATTATCTGGCGGACATGGCCGGCGTTTACCGTATCGGCTGTGAGCAGGAAGCTCGACTGCGTGAGGCTTCCGCCGCTTTTGTGCATCGATACGGACGACATATCCGCTCCCGCGTCCATCGCCGACACGGGCAGCTCTTCGCCGAAATAAAAATGTGTCCCGTGCGCCTCGTCGGCAAGGCACAGCATGCCCGCCTTATGCGCCATGTCCACTATGGCCTTCAGGTCGGAGCATATCCCGTAATACGTCGGATTATTCACTAATATCGCGACTGCATTCGGATGCTCCGCTATCGCCTTTGCCACCTGCTCCCTCTTCATGCCGAGCGATATGCCAAGCCTTTGGTCGACCTCCGGGTTTACATACACGGGAACAGCGCCGCACAGTACGAGCGCGTTTATGACGCTGCGGTGGACATTTCGCGGCAGGATTATCTCATCGCCGCGTTTGCACACCGTTAAAATCATGCTCTGGACGGCGCTCGTCGTGCCGCCCACCATCAAAAAAGCGTTGGCCGCGCCGAACGCGTCGGCCGCGAGCTTTTCCGCCTCGCGTATGACAGACACAGGATGGCACAGGTTGTCGAGCGGCTTCATGCTGTTTACGTCGACGCCTATACATCTCTGTCCGAGAAAGTCGCGGAGCTCGGGATTGCCGCGCCCGCGCTTATGTCCCGGTACGTCAAACGGCACAACGCGCATTTGACGAAAACGTTCCAGCGCCTCGTATATCGGCGCTGAACTCTGATCAAGAGCATATTCCCGTTTTTTCATTTTTACGCCTTCTTCCCTCTGGTAGTCCCACGGCATTAGAAATTCTGCCGCCCGCCGGCTGCTGTTTTCGGCTCTTTTTACATCACGTCTCTTGATAAGCACAGGCTTGTCTGCATCGCAGAAAGAAAAAACTAAGCCTTCCTGCCCGTGGGTGGTTTGCAGCCTTTAGTGCCCAATTCCCGACGGACTGACAAAAAAACACAAGACTGCGCGCCGCAAAACGCGCTGTCTTGTGTGTTGAATCGTTTGCAGAAGGGTAAATCGCCCAATTTCGGCGAGCAGCTTTTACAAAAAGCTCTCGGCTTGTTCGGGCAACGGTTTTACCCGCTCCAATTTCGGAAATGTCAGAGTCTATATAGCAATCATTACTTTTACTACTCTTATTGACCGTTTCACAAGTCAGCGCCTTCGCGCCGTTCGGTTTATAAGAAACCAACTTATAAAATTTGAGCTTCTAACTCAATCAATAAGGCAACTTTCGATGCCGATCGGCAGCGGACCCGGCTGTCCGTATGGCCTTGACTTCATAAGAAGTGGTCCTAAAACAATTGCTTTGGAAGACTCTGAAAACCTTTGTCTGCCCAAAATTAATCCTAGTATATCACAACACCCGTATTTGTCAAGCGCGTTGCGTCACCGTATGTGCATTTATCTCGGAATATGTCGAAAACCGATACAAACGGCGCGGAGAGCATACCGCGCCGTTTTATATTATTTTACATTAATCGTTTTTTATCTTTTGCCGCAGCTTGCATATGCCCTGCGTCATCGTCCCCATCGGGCAGAAGGCGCACCAGCTTCTCGGTTTATAAAGCACCATGAACACAAGCCCAATAAGAAGCGACGTCAGCATCAGACTGTAAAACCCAAAACTGTACTGAGCTATCCAATCCGGCACGCTTCCCGCCGTATACGTCCAGCCGAATGGTATGCTGAACGTCCAGAGCAGCTTTATCGCCTCTCTCAGCCCGGCGGCCTCCGCTGCGACGAGATACGTCTGATACACCATATTTGCAAACATCGCCAGGAAGAATATCAGAAATCCGTATCGAAACCATTTGGAATATATAAAGGACGGTGTGGGCTTATTGCGCGAGCAGTGATATTTTGCTCCCAGCATCTGAAAAAGCTGCCCTCTCCCGCACAGTTTGTTGCAGAAAAACTTGTTTCCGCCGAAAACAGCTAAAAAGACTGGCAGCAGGAAATCTATCATCCCGAGCCACGCAAAAAGTATATTGAAAAATCCCAGTGTAAAAAACAAAATTGACCATATCCACAGATAGTCGTACCACTTCTTTTTCGTCTTCATTTCAAGCACCCCGCTCCGCCGTCTCCATGCACCCTGTCGGGCACATTTTTGCGCATTTCCCGCACCCTACGCATAATTGCAAGTCAACAACCGCATAGCAGCCTTTATAGACGCTCACAGCGTTTCTGGGACATTCTTTGATACATGTGCCGCACGCAACGCAATTCTCCCGCTCTACAGAAATTACTCGTTTTGATAAAACCGCCATGTTTTCCTCCCTGTTCTATTCGTTATTCGCGGCGTTATGCGCTATGTATAAATCCCGCGGTTAAACGCCTCTTATTGGAATATATATTACAGGTACACAGCTTCAAATACTGTAATTTAGTCTCGTTTCCGCGCACAAAATTTCAGCCAGCACGCCTGGTATGAAAAATCACGCAAAATCGCGGGATTTTACCGGCATGATAAGCTCGAGATACCCGTTTATATCGAACAGGTCGAGCGCGGTGTCCTTCTTCAGGTACAGCGGATGGTGCGGGTGTCCTTTTTTAGACCTCGCTCCGGCGGAAAACCACTGCGCCGAATATTTCACGGCGATATCCGCCATGTCCGCGACGCAGGCGGTCAGATACGGACGCTGCTCTATTACAGAGCCCCATGCCGCCCATATATCGGGTGTTTTTTCGGACAGCGACAGTACATATTCAAACGCCTTCATGTTCTCGCGGTGCAGAAACATATTGCAGACTTTCTCCATGTCCCTCGGCCTTGTCGCGCGCTGCGCGTAGACGTTGAACATGATAAAGCTGTCGTACCCGTTGTGAAGCGCTATGCGCTCTACAGATTTCAGCGTATTGTCCAGATTGTCCGGCTCTGCCGTGGACGGGTTTACTCCGACCGTGATAAGCGGGTTTTTCCCGCGTGTTCCGAGTATGTATCGGTATTCCGAGTAAAAGTCCGGCGCGTATATCCATTTTTCGGCGTCATAAGCTTTTTTGCTCCCACGCGATCCCGTAAGCGCCTCTTCAAACGTCAGCACCGGTATCTCGGTCGTTAGCGACGACGGTATATGCATATCCTGTTATCCTCCTTAATTGACAGCGCGTCATATTACTGCACACAATAAAATACCACCGCCGGTTGTTTTGCCTAAGCCCAAACCGGCGGTGTAATAATCATGTTATTCGGTGCGGCACGAGTTTTTAATGCTTTTGCCGCACTTTGTTATTTTGCGTATTCTACAGCTTTCGTCTCCCTGAGCAGATGCACCTTGATCTGTCCGGGGTACTCAAGCTCGCTTTCGATTTTCTTCGCGATATCTCGCGCAAGGATGACCATTTCGTCCTCGCTCACCTCGTCCGGCTTGACCATTATGCGTATCTCGCGGCCGGCCTGTATTGCGTAGGATGATTCGACGCCCTTGAACGAGTTTGTAAGCGCTTCGAGCTTTTCAAGACGCTTGATATAGTTTTCGATATTCTCGCGTCTTGCGCCAGGGCGCGCTGCCGATATCGTGTCGGCGGCCTGGACGATGCAGGCTACGATAGTTTTCGCCTCAACGTCGCCGTGGTGTGCCTCGATGGCGTGGATAACGGCTTCGCTCTCTTTATATCTTCTCGCGAGCTCCACGCCGATCGTGACGTGCGAGCCCTCGACCTCGTGGTCTACCGATTTGCCGAGGTCATGCAGAAGTCCCGCGCGCTTTGCTGTGGCGACGTCCGCCCCCAGCTCAGACGCGAGCAGTCCCGCGATATGCGACACCTCTATGGAGT
>CALXCR010000094.1 GCA_944386855.1 uncultured Oscillospiraceae bacterium | reverse complement strand
GGGATGTTGTTGCACTGGGAGATGATAAAGGAGCAGAGCCCCTCCCACTTGTCCTGATTTAAAATGCGTATTCCCGCGCCGAAGTCGGACGCCTTTTCCATATAATCGTCGATACGGAGACTGCGGCGTATCTCCGCATAATTTCTGCCGAGGTCGAAATAATCGTACCAAACTCTCTCGAAATCCTCCGCCGTGCCGGAGATGAAAACGCTGTCTCCCTCTTTATATATCCGCGCGGCTTTTCCGCGCGCGACGCCGGTGTAAGACCCGTCCGCATCGCGGTTCCAGCGGAAGCACTGTCCGCACTCGAATATCTTTTCAAGGTCAAAATCATCGTCGACACGAAACTCGGCGTATCTGCAGCGCTCAAAATAATTCATATGCCAAACCGCCTCCAAACGCCGTCAGTTCTGCTGTTTCCAGTCCTGATAATACGGCGTCATCGAGAAATTGAATGTGTATTTTGAAAAGCCGGGGAAATCCACATATGTGAGGCTTGAGCACCCGGCAAACGCGCCGTAAGACACGTCACTTATATATCCAAGCTCACGCACCGTGTCCGGTATCTTCACGCTTTTAAGCGACTTGCAGTCGCGGAACGCGTACCCGCTTATGACCTCCACCCCGTCGGGCAGCTCGATCTCCTCAAGGCTCTCGCACGCCTCAAACGCGCACTCGCCGATGGTTTTAAGCCCCTTCGGGAAATGCACCTTTTTAAGCTTCGGGCAGCAGCGGAACACGCTGTGTTCTATCGCCGTCATCCCCTGTGACATAAATACCTCCTCGAGGTTGTCGCAGTACGCAAAACCGAGCGTCTCAACGGTTTTTACGCTGTCCGGCATCACGACCTTTTTTATATAGGGGTTGCCCGTAAAGGCGTATATGGCGATCTTCTCGACGCCGTCGGGGATCGTGACGCACTCGTCTTTCCCCGTGTATTTTTCAAGCTTTCCGTCGTTAATGATAAATTCGTCTGACATTTTCGCATCTCCTTTTTATTTCGCGCAAATGTTTATATTTGCGCGAGTCTTTTCTTTCGCCCAAACGCAGGCGTTTGCGTAAGTTTCTACATCGCGCGGCGCACTCGCTATACTCGCACGCTTGCGTGACGAGAAATATTTTTTGGCCGGTACACGCACGGCCAAAAAATAGATTGGAATTTTTTGTCCCTGCGGGTCAAATTCTGCGAAGCGTACCTCCCTATACGGCAAACTCTGCGAGACTGTACCGCCGGGCATTGACGCGCCTTTGCATCCGGCGCAGCTATTGACTTTTTCCGGATTCAGGTTTATACTGTAAGCAAGAAAGGCGGCTTGCCATTGCAGTGGCGGTCGTTCCCAAATGAGTTTATAGCTCGTAGAAAACGCCGCTTACCGCTTATGGTGGGCGGTTATTTCTTGCGCTTACTGATTGTTAAAACCAGTGTTGCAAGCGCGATCAGCACAAGAGTGTATGTAAACATATCACTATATGATACCATCGCAGCACCCCCTTTACAGGAAGTGAACAACCTTGCCGCCTCTCTTGATTACATATTCAGTATAACATGTGCAAAATTCATTATAAATGCTTTTTCGTACAATTTTTTGTTTTTTGCCCTGCTGTTTTGCAGGGCTTATTTTTTTATTCCGACAGTAATATAACGCATCTTGTAATCAGCGGGGTTTACGCACCGTTTTGATTTGGATAGCCGCAGGCTTTTAAGCCGTGTGCGGCTGTTTTTTGCTTATCTGTGTTTTGTGCGTGCCGCGCTCTTCACAGTGCGGCGTGCGGCTTTTTGTGTGTCTTTTCGGTTATCCGATCTGCGGAGAGAAAAGGAGTTAAATCGAACGCATAACGGCCATAAATGGATTATATACAGTCATTATATCACCCTGCCGCGCTTTGTTCCATACCGCTTTTTCAAAGCGCGGCGTTTTTTCACATTTTTTACCTTTTTTTGACCGTCATATCCTATAAAAATCCGCGAATACTACGTTTTGAAAGGAATGGTCATATTTGAATACGAAACATACAGGCAAGCAGACTATCACCTTCGCAAACCCGCCTTCGATCGCAGGGCACGCCTGCGTTGTCGGACCTAAGGAGGGTGAGGGTCCGCTCAGAAACAGCTTTGACTATATAAGCGAGGACTCGTTCTTCGGAGAAAAATCATGGGAAAAGGCGGAAAGCCACATGGCAAAGCAGGCTTTTTCCATGGCGGCCGACAAGGCGCATATACCGCCGTCTGACATACAGTATGCTTTCGGCGGCGACCTTCTAAACCAGTGCGTCGCAACGTCGTTTGCAATGCGCGATTCCGATGTCCCGTTTTTCGGGCTGTACGGCGCGTGTTCCACGATGGCGGAGAGTCTCGCTCTCGCCTCGATGACAATAGACGGCGGCTTTGCCGACACCGTCGCGGCCGTGACATCGTCGCACTTCTGTTCGGCAGAAAGGCAATTCCGTTTTCCGCTTGAGTACGGCGGACAGCGTCCGCCCACGGCGCAGTGGACCGTCACGGGCAGCGGCGCTGTCATACTGACGGCAGAGGGAAACGGACCGTATGTCACGCACGTCACCCCGGGCAAGATCGTAGACGCCGGGATAGCGGACGCGAACAACATGGGCGCCGCCATGGCTCCCGCGGCGTACGACACGCTGAGGACGCATTTTGAGGATCTTCACCTCTCGCCGTCCGATTACGACCTTGTAGTGACCGGAGACCTCGGGCTTATCGGTTCTGAGATACTGACCGATTTCTTCCGCCGCGACGGTGTGGAGCTTGCGCCGTTTCACAACGACTGCGGGCTTCTGATATTCTCGCGGGACAAGCAGGACGTCCACGCCGGGGCTTCCGGCTGCGGCTGCGCCGCGTCGGTGCTCGCGGGGTATCTTCTAAACGGCATGCGCGAGGGCAGGTGGAGACGCATACTTTTCGCCGCAACAGGCGCGCTTATGTCGACTACGACATCACAGCAGGGAGAGTCTATTCCCGGCGTATGCTGCGCCGTGGCGATTTCGGATACAAAGTAGAGGGATTTTATGGATATTTTCTGGGAATATTTTAAAGCTTTTATCGCGGGAGGCGCGCTGTGCCTCATCGGTCAGATACTCATAGATAAGACAAAGCTGACCCCGGCGAGGATTTTGACGTCATACGTCGTCGCGGGCGTAATACTGGGCGCGATCGGCGTATACCAGCCGTTTGCCGACTGGGCCGGGGCGGGCGCTACCGTGCCGCTGACGGGTTTCGGCAACCTGCTTATGAAGGGCGTAAAGACGGCGATCGCAGAGGACGGGCCTATCGGCATACTGACGGGCGGCTTTACGGCCGCCGCCGGAGGCATAGGAGCGGCTGTGTTCTTCAGCGTACTCGCCGCCGCCATATTCAAGCCCGGCGACAAGAACTGACGAAATACGCAAAAAGCGGCATATATTTACAGACGCCGATGCTTTCCCGCCTTTTTCGGTGATATGCACCGGCGTCTTGCCCGCTTCGGTCTGCTTTGGAGGCCGACATCAATGTTTTTACACGCACCCTCACGCATACGGCGCGGGAGGGTGCTTTTCTGCATAAAAATCGTACCGGCTATTAACTTTCAACATTATATATGGTATAATTAATATGTATGTGCCTTTCGCGCCGGATCAATCCCCCGCGGCGTCGAACGGCGTCGTATTTAAGATAAAACGCCCGTTAAAGGAGGCTTTTATATGACTTGGGAAGAGCTTGAGCGCGATTGCAGGACGTGCCGGAAGTGCGGTCTGTGCGAAAAGAGGACAAACCTCGTTTTCGGCGACGGCGTCAAAACGGCTGAGATCATGCTCATAGGCGAGGGCCCGGGCGAGCAGGAGGATCTTTCGGGGCTTCCGTTTGTCGGCGCGGCGGGTAAACTGCTTGACGATATGCTTAAAATCATCGGCCTTGACAGGCGGAAAAACGTATACATCACAAATATAGTAAAATGCCGCCCGCCGAAAAACCGCGACCCGTTCAGGGAGGAGCAGGAAGCGTGCATCGGCTGGCTGCGCGAACAGATAGCGCTTGTGCGTCCCCGCATCATCGTCTGCCTCGGCCGTATCGCCGCCGGCGCGCTTATAAAAGAGAATTTTAAAATAACAAGAGAACACGGGCAGTGGTTTGACATGGACGGAGCAAAGGCGATGGCTATATACCACCCGTCGGCGCTGCTGCGCGACCCGTCGAAAAGGCCGGAGACGTTTGAGGATCTCATGGAGCTTGAGCGGGTAATAAAAGAGACAAAGGTGAATATATGACAGATTTTAAACCGATAACGCTTGATGCGCGCGAGGAGATCGAGTCCTATTTCAAAAGCTCCGACACGCGGCTTGCCGAGCTTAATTTTACGAACATTTTCACATGGGATCACGCGTTTCACGCATCATGGGCAGTCGTGTGCGGATCGCTTGTCCTGCGCATGGATTTTAAGGACGCGGACGGCCCGTGGTTTACGATGCCGGTGGGCACGGGAGATCTCGCCGACGTTTTCGGCGAGCTTGAGAAGATCTCTTCCGCCTGCGGAGTTCCGCTTCGCATCCGATCCGTGTCGGAGGAACAGCTTCCCGAGGTCACGGCGCTTTTTCCCGATACGTTTGACGTGTCGATAAAGGAATCGTACAGCGACTACATCTACACGGTGGAAAAGCTCGCGACGCTCGCCGGGAAAAAGCTTCACAGCAAGCGTAACCACATAAACAGGTTCGAGTCGGAGGGGACATGGTATGTGCGGCCGTATAGGCCGGAGAGCTACGGCGACTGCCGCGCGTTTGCCGAAGAGTGGTTTGAGACGAACGCGGAGGAGCGCGGCGTCGTCTACGATTCGGAGGAGACGGCGCTTTGGCGTCTGCTCGACAATTTTGAGGATCTGTCCGCCGACGGCATGATGCTGTACCAAAACGGCAGGCTCGTCGCGTTTACGTTCGGCGAGGTCATGTCGCGAGACACGTTTTTAGTCCACTTTGAAAAGGCAAAAAGCGGCGTGAACGGCGCTTATCCCATGATAAACCGCGAATTTGCGCGGTTTGTGCTCACCGCATACCCGCAGGTCAAGTACATAAACCGCGAGGAGGACATGGGGATCGAGGGGCTTCGCCGTGCAAAGCAGTCTTACTATCCCGTGATGATGGGGAAAAAATATATGCTCACGAAAAAAAGCGTCTGAGCGGGGAAATTTGCGCTTTTGACGTGTTTACCGGGCGGTGAGCGTGCCCGTTTACGCACCGCGCCGTAAAGATTAACAGATGCGCCGGCAGGACGCCGAAAGCGAAGCCGTAACGCCGATGAAAAACCGCCCCGGCAGCGCGGGCGGCATTGCATCGTCCGTAAACGGGCGCGTAGGACGCCGAAACATCGGCGATAAAACGAAAATTTCGGCGCTTTTGCCGCGCCGCGTACTATATAAAAGGTGTTTTTATGGATTTTACTGTTTGCCCGTCGCGAAAGGACGACGAGAAGGAGCTCCGCGCTCTCTGGAGCGCCGTTTTCGGTGACGGGGATGATTTTTTGAACCCGTTTTTCAGCATGATGTACAGTTCAGGCGGCGCGCTCACGGCGCGCGTGGACGGAAAGCTCGCCGCCTCGGTCTATCCGCTCGACGTGGGCCGGATAATGACGAAAGACGGGGAGTACCCGTGTACGATGATATACGCGCTCGGCACTCTGCCGGAGTACAGAAAACAGGGCCTTGCCTCCGCCCTCATGCGCGAGTGCAGCGGCATAACGGTGCTCCGCCCGGCGACGGAGAAGCTTTTTGATTTTTACTCGGCCCTTGGATATGAGCCGCTGTTTTACTGCGGCGATGCGACGTTTACATCCGACATGATATGCTCTGACGGAGACGTGCGCGCCGAGAGGATCGGTTTTTCGGACTACGGCGCAATGAGGGAGCGTTTGCTTGACGGGTGCCTGCATATACGCTATAACGACCGTGCGCTTCGCTTTGAGGAGCATCTATGCTCCGGCGGCGGGATGTTCGCCCTGAGCGGCGGCGTGTCCGGCGTGTGCGCGGTGGAGCGGTATCTCAATACGGCGTATGTAAAGGAGCTTATTTTGCAGGGCGGCGCGGTCGAGGACGCGATGCCCGCCATAAAAAAGGCCGTTCCGGCGGACAAATACCGTGTGCGCAGCCTGCCCGACGGCGGCGGTACTCCGTTTGCGATGGCGCGGGGACTTCACGGCGCAGAGCGCGGATGGTACGGCTTCGCGTTTGATTAACGCCGCATCGAAAAGCCGCCATCGCACCGGCCGGCCTAAACCATGTGCGGCAACGCCGCGCAAAACGGAGGGATATATATGGTACGAAACATTTTGCTCGACCTTGACGATACGTTGTTTGACTTTCACATGGCCGAGCGCATGGCACTTATAAAAACGCTCGACACGCTGGGTATTCCGGCGGCGGAGGAGACGGTATCGCGGTACAGCGAGATAAACGACGCGCAGTGGAAACTCCTGGAGCAGGGGAAGATCCTGCGCGACGAGCTCAAAGTGCGGCGCTACAGGCTTCTGTTCGATGAACTCGGCATAGAGGCGGACGCGGCCGAGGCCGCGCGCATATACGAGAAAAATCTCGGCAAAGGACATTATTTTATGGACGGCGCGGAGGAGACTCTCGCGGCGCTTCACGGCAGGTACAGATTGTATATCGTCTCGAACGGCACGGCAAGCGTGCAGGAGAGCAGGATAAAAAGCGCCGGCATCGCGCCGCTTTTCGACGGGATATTCATCTCCCAGCTTATCGGCTGCAACAAGCCGTCGGCCGGATTTTTTACATACTGCTTTGAGAGGATACCGGATTTTGACCGGCGCGAGACGGTCATCGTCGGCGACAGCTTAAGCTCCGATATAGCGGGCGGCAAAAACGCCGGCATCACGACGGTCTGGTTTAATCCCAAAGGTATCGAAAACACCTCCGGCATCATCCCGGATCACGAGATCGCGCATCTTTTGGAACTGCCCGCGCTTGTGGGGACGCTCTAGGCGTAATACCGAGCGGTGCGGCGGAATGTCGACGCCCGTCAAACGATGCCGAGCGTTGTAAAATCCGCACGAAAAATGTCGAATAACCGCAGGCCCGATCCCGCATGACCGCGGCCATACTGCCGCCGCACAGAGCTGACAACACAGACGGAAAAGGTGAATCTTTTTGACAGAAACTGAAAACAGACGATTTGTAAAGGCGCGGCGCGAATTTATCGCATCCGACTTTGCCCATTTAAACGATATGCAGAAAAAAGCCGTCATGACGACGGAAGGGCCGCTGCTTCTTCTCGCGGGGGCGGGGAGCGGCAAGACGACGGTGCTTATAAACCGCGTCGCGAACCTGTTAAAATACGGCCGCGCCTCCGACAGCGACGAGGTGCCGGAGTACATAGAGACTGACGACCTCGAGTTTCTTGAAGATTATGTAAACCATCCTGACGAGGACGGGCGGGCGAGGGCGGAGTCCCTCTGCGCGCTCGACCCCGTCGAGCCGTGGAGAATAATCGCGATCACGTTTACGAACAAGGCCGCATCAGAGCTTAAAGACAGGCTCGGCAGGATGCTTGGCGAGGCGGCGCTCGATATCTGGGCGATGACGTTCCACTCCGCCTGCGCGAGGATATTAAGACGAGACATAGGCGCGCTCGGGTACGACACGTCGTTTACGATATACGACACGGCGGACTCGGTCTCGCTTATGAAAACCGTCATGCGCGAGCTGAATATAAGCGACAAGGCGTTTCCGCCGAGGATGATACTTTCGCAGATAAGCCGCGCAAAAGACGGTATGATCTCGCCGGAGCAGATGACGGAGGAGGCCGAAAAATCCTTCGATATCCGGAAGAAAACCATAGCCGCGGCGTATACGGAGTACGCGTCGCGCCTTAAAAAGGCGAACGCCGTCGATTTCGACGACCTGATACTGCTGACGGTGCGGCTGCTCCGCGAGCACGAGGATGTGCGCCGGTATTACCAGCGCAAGTTTCGCTATGTGCTCATAGACGAGTATCAGGACACAAACAATTTACAGTATATGCTCTCAAGCCTGCTCGCCGGAGGGTACGGGAACATCTGCGTCGTCGGCGACGACGACCAGAGCATATATAAATTCCGCGGCGCAACGATAGAAAACATACTGAGCTTTGAAAACCAGTATAAAAACGCGCGTACGATACGCCTCGAGCAGAACTACCGCTCCACGGGGCACATACTCGCCGCCGCGAACGCCGTGATCCGCAATAACTCCGGCAGAAAGGGCAAGGAGCTGTGGACGGATCACGGCGACGGTGAAAAGCTGTGCCTTTACGTCGCGCCGAGCGACGACGACGAGGCGCAGTACGTCGCGGGGCAGATACTCGCGGGGGTCGCCGCGGGACAGCCGTGGAGCGATTTTGCCGTGCTGTACCGCATGAACGCGCTGTCAAACAGGCTCGAGTTTGCGTTCAAGCGGAACGGGATACCGTACAAGGTGTTCGGCGGGCAGAGGTTTTTCGACCGCGCCGAGATAAAGGATATGCTCGCGTACCTGTGCGTCATAAACAATCCTGACGACGATGTGCGCCTGCTGAGGATAATAAACACGCCGTCTCGTGGCATCGGCGCGAAAACCGTCGACACGGTGCGCGATATCGCAGCGTCGGAGGGCGTTTCTATGTTTGCGGTCGTGTCCGGCGCGTCGGACTATCCGCAGCTTAAATCGGCCGCATCAAAGCTCGAGTCGTTTGCGGGAATAATAATGGGGCTTAAAAAGCTCGCCGAGACGATACCTCTCCCCGATTTTTACGACATGGTCGTACAGTACACGGGGTATGTTCGCGCGCTCGAGGAGAAGATGTCCGTCGAAAACCAGACGAGGATAGAAAACGTAAACGAGCTTAAATCGAGCATCGTCACATATGCAAACGAGGCCGAAGAGCCGTCGCTTTCAGGCTTTCTCGACGAGATCGCGCTGTATACGGATCTCGATCAGGCCGATTCCGACGGCGGGTATGTATACGTCATGACTATACACAGTGCAAAGGGGCTTGAATTTCCGACAGTGTTCGTCGTCGGCGCGGAGGACGGCATTTTCCCGGGCAGCCGCGCTATAGGCGAGATCGACGAGATGGAGGAGGAGCGGCGTCTCTGCTACGTTGCGATGACGCGCGCGATGACGCGCCTTTACATCACGGCGGCCCAGCGGCGCATGCTGTTCGGCAAAACATCCTCCAATATGCTGTCGCGCTTTATAGACGAGATACCGGACGAGGATATCGAAAAGCATATACCGAAGGTCGACCCGTATTTGCAGGGGTCGGCGCTCGACGGGTATTTCTCCGGCAGGGGCTTAAAAACGGGTTTTTCCGGCGGCACAGGCTTTTCGGACAGGCGATCCTACGCGTCCGGGTATAACGGATACGGCAGTGCACAGCCGAGGGGCGGAGCTTCCGCGGCGCGGCCGCGTCCGGCGGAGAAAAAGATACAATCCGACGTGCTCTCCGAGTACAAGACGGGAGACAGCGTGCGCCATACGGCGTTCGGCGACGGCGTGATTGTGAGCCTGAAGCCGATGGGCGGCGACGCGCTGATCGAGGTCGAGTTTGAAAATATCGGCTCAAAGCGGCTGATGCTGAAGGCCGCGGCAAAACATATGGAGAAGATCTAGGGAACATTTTGCCGTGTTTTTCGTCAAAAGATAAATGATATGATATAAAAAGCGCGCAAAAAGAGCCTGATGCGGCGGAGTCCCCACGCGCCGGGAGCTTTTCGGAGTATGACATACGCCGCACGATGCCGGCATATGAGATAAGATCCCCGGCGTGTGCCGGGGAGTTGGGAGTGTGCGATGAACAAGATCTCGCAAAAAACGCGCGACCTGTACCGCAGGTACAGGCCGGAGTTTTACGCCTTTTTGATATCGTTTGCGATAGAGGCCGTACTGCTGTGCGTCGGGTACGCACTTTTTCGGTACGGCCTGTCGTCGTGCGACTGCTTTGCACAGTACATGCCGTTTTTTACGGAGTTTTACGACAAGGTCACAAGCGGCCAGTCGCTGTTCTTCTCGTGGAGCGGCGCGATGGGGTACGATTTTTGGAGCGTGTTCTCGTACTATCTGGCAAGCCCGCTCAATTTCATAATCTTCATATTCGGCAGAAAGGGAATCGCGTTTTCGGTAAATCTGCTCATACTGCTGAAAACGTCGCTGTGCGGCGCGACGTTTACGCGGTTTCTGCGCGTCAAATATGGGCGCGGAGGGTTTAAAACGCCGGTGCTGTTCGGCACGATGTTCGCGCTGTCGGGCTATACGCTCGGCTACTGCTTCAACGTCATGTGGTTTGACAGTATCATCCTGTTCCCGCTAGTCATTTTGGCGGCGGACCGGATGCTGTACGAGAAAAAGGCGGCGCGGTACTGTGCGCTTTTGGCGCTGTCGATCATTTTCAACTATTTTATCGGGTTTATGATGTGCATTTTCATATTCCTGTACTTTTTCACATGCCGTTTTTCCGGCGTAAAGGATTTTTTTTCAAAGCTTTTCCGCATCGCGGTATCGTCCGTACTCGCCGTGGGCGCGGCCGGCGTTATACTGCTGCCGGCGTATATGGCGCTCGGCACGACGGCCATATCGGAGGAGACAGTCCCCGGATTTGAGCTTATCGGGGATTGGGGCGACACGCTTTACAACTTCCTTTTCGGCACGAATCCCGTCGCGATATCGTGGACGAGCAACAGGGCGAACCTGTTCATATCGAGCTTCGGCATGCTTTCAGCGTTTGTATACCTCGCGTCGAGAGCGTTCCCCCTAAAAGACAAGCTGAGAAATCTGTTTCTGTTTGCCGTCATGCTGATAAGCTGCAACTGCGGGCTTTTAAATTATATATGGCATGGGTTTCACGAGCAGAACGGCATTCCGAACAGGTTCTCGTTCATGATGATCTTCGTCGTACTGTCCATGGGATATCAGGCCGTAAAAAAACGGCGCGCGATACGGTCGATGGAGGTCGCCGCAGGCGCGTGCGCGTATTTCGTGTTCCTGCTCGTCGTGTATATGGTAAAGCGCAGCATGCTCGAGGAGTTTTTGATAACGGGCGCGATCGGCGTCGGTTACGCCGCCGTGTTTTTGTACCAGAGAAGCAGCAGGAAGCTCTCAAAGCTCCTTATGATACCTGTTTTATGCGAGCTTGCGGCGATGTTCGCGATAGCGTTTTTCAACGTGACGGGGATGTCGCTTGACGGGTATTTCGACTATGTCGACGATATGCTCGCTGCCGGGGAGCAGGCGGATGCGATGTCGCAGGGAGGATTTTTCCGCGAAAAGCTCGACCAGTCGAACAACCTTAAAGAGTATATCGTAAACGACGATTACGACTACATCGGTTTCGACGACCTGAATATGCAGCTTGCGCGGGATATGATGGATAATATCAGGAACATCGGCCATCACACCGTGCTCAACGAGGAGAGCCTGTACGGGATGAACGCCGGCTCGCTTTTCAACACGTTTACGAACATGAATATGTCCGACTTCGTCAAAAGGACGGGCGGCTCGGGAAGCTCCAACACCATTTTGTACCGCGGCGAGAACGCGTTTATGGACATGCTGCTCGGGTTTAAATACTACTACGCGCGATATCACGACACATCGTGTCAGGCGTACGAATACGCGGGCTCGTCCGGCGGCGTCGATATATACGAGAACAAATACGCGCTCGAGGCCGGCTACTCGATACCGTCCGAATTTGCGGATCTCACGGGGTATTACAGTGTGAATCCGTTTAAGACGATGAACGCGATGTCAAGCGCGATATGCGGCGACGAGATATTTGAGATGAACGAGTTTGAGTACACGGGCTGCGAAAACGCGACGATGCATGAGGTCAGTGAAAACTACGCCGAATTTACCGATACGTCGTTTAAATCGTCCGCGACATTCGAGTACACGGCGGACTCAAGGCAGGATTTCCTGTTCTATCTCGTCTGCGGCGATATGTATCTCACGGAGGTGCGCATAAACGGCGAGCTTATCACGCAGGACAGAAAGAGCCGGCAGGTGTACGACCTCGGCGTTATAGACGAGGGGGACGTTGTCGAGCTGACCATAATTTTTAAAAGCAAGTCGGAGCTTTCGATGAACATCTACGGGGCTGTTATGGACACATCGGTGCTGTCGGAGTGTTACGGCATCCTCTCGCGCGAGCAGCTTTCAGTGTCGTACTGGGACGACAACACGATCGAGGGTACGGTAAATATCGCGGCCGACGATACCGATTTCCTGCTCACCGTCCCGTATTTTGACGGGTGGAGCGTCACGGTCGACGGCATTGAGACCGAGCCGCAGGTATTTTCGAATACCTTTATCATGCTGACTCTCGATTCCGGCGAACACGACATATGCTTAAATTACACGCCGCCCGGCCTTTTCGCGGGTCTTGGATGTTCCGCCGTATGCTTTATAATTATCGCGCTCGTTGCGGCCTTGCAGAGAAGACGGCGCTTTTAACGGGGCGGCTGCTCGGATCATCGGACTACGCGGGGAACGCCCCGCGGAGTTCCGTCGTCCGCAGACGACGGAATAAAATGAAAATCCGTCATTTTCGGGGACATGCGCCTCGGAAATGACACTTTTCATGGCGGAAGGGGCGGCAATTTCGCAGGAAATCGAGCACATCACGCCATGCGGCTTTCTCAAAAAAGCGGTGAAAGCCGCTTTTTTGATACGCAAGGGAAAAGACGCTGCTTTTAATGGGGCGGCTTCTCGGAAGATATGACAGACTGTTTTGTCCGACGTGTGTGTGGCAAGATACCGTTTTTTAAGCGTGAAACATCGAAATTTCATAAACGGCGGGGAAAAGTTGCACTTTTCCCCGCTATCTGCTATACTGTCGGTGTATGACGAAAAATCGCCATATGTCAGAAAATGTCGAAATCTGCCATTGCGCGGCGGAGGTTTCACCGCGCAGAGACAGGCTCGCGCACGATAACGACAATGCAGGAGTGTGCCGCAATGAAAAAACAATTAAAACCGGCCTTTGCCGCCGTCATCGCGTTTTTCGCGCTTACCGGCGCGGCGTTTTTGTATGACGGCGCGGCGCTTTGGGCGCGCGCGGCGGAGACGTATTCTCTTTCCGACGTCACGGACGATATGCTGACGGACATAGACGGCGTCCCGACGTATTCGATAGTCTCAGACGGGCAGGTACAGATAATCTGCGACGGGCAGGAGCATGAATTTGCGCTCGATATCGACTCGGCCGGCGCGGAGCTCGTCCTGACGGACGACAGTGAGACCACGCTTCTCGCGGTAAAGGCAAAGGGCGACCTTAATATAACGGGCGGAATGCTTACGATCCGCGGCGACGGGACGGCGCTTGACGCGTCGGGCGGCAATATCACGTTTTCCGACTGCAAGGTCATAGCGAAAAGCCTTAAAGGTATCGGCGCGCGCCTGAATGGTGCGACGGTCGGCTTTGACTCCGGCGGACGGTTTACGGTGACCGGGGCGGCGAGCGGCGTACTGGCTGACGGCGGCTCTGCAATAAATGTGTTAAACGGCGGCGTTTTCAAGGCGTACAGCGTCCATTCCTTTGCCGTAACGCTAAAGGACGCGTCGTTTTCGATACCTGAGGGCGGCCAGGGGAAGATATTCCTCGGCGGAAACCTGCGCGCCGTGTCGGGAGATCTCACGATCGGCTCCGACGCGTTTGTGATAGGAGATCCGGCGAGAGACGCCTCGTGCTTTATCGTGACGCGCGGCGAAAAGATAAAGATCGCGCTCGACCCCGGCCACGGCGGCAGAGATCCCGGCGCCGTCTACGCGGCGGAGCAGTACGCCTACGGCAGCGCTGACTACAATTTCTACCTCGAAAAGAATCTGTCTCTTAAAGTGGCGCAGTATTTAAAGCAGGAGCTCAGCTCGTCACAGTACATAGACGTTATCATGACGCGCGACAGCGACGAGTATCTCGATATGGCAGACCGCGTGAAAGCGGCGTATATGGGCGACGCCGACGTGCTCATATCGATTCATTTCAACTACGACCCGGCGCATATTTTAGAGGGCGCTTCGATGTTCATATCACAGTTTGACCGGTACAGGCTCGACGGATTGGGAGAGCTTATACTCGGCGAGCTTTCAGAACTTGGGCTTGAGACGCTCGGCCCGCTCGTGCGGCTCGACACCGACTACGACGGAGACGACCCCGCATGGTGGGATATGTACGACAACGTGAGGACCGACGAGGTCGACACCGGCGTTTTCTGCGACTATTACGGGATGGTAAACGGCCCGGGCAGAATGTTCATGTTCCCCTTGCTTATAGAACACCTGCATCTGTCCGACCGCGGCGACATGGAGCTTATCGCCGATGAAAGCGGACTTGAGGCGATAGCAAAAGCCGACGCCGACGCAATACTGTCTTATTTTAAGTGCGGCGACGTTATAGAGGTCGGCGATATATGTGACTACTGCCGCTCGCTTTACAAGGAGGCGCTCGCGCTCGGCGACGAGTCCGTGTCGCTCGATATTGCCGGCCGCATCGCGGAGTATATGACGAACCCCGCCGTCTCTTCCGGCGATATCGAGGGCGATCTGCGCGAAATATTCCTTGAAGATTGACGGCGCGCGCCGTTTGGGAGTAAAATCAGCGTATAAATTAATTTTACGGGAGTTGTTTTGTATGACATATGGCATGACAATAGCGGGACTGAAGCGCGAGCTTCCGCTCTGCCCGATAAGCGACGAGCTCCAGATCGGCGCGTTCGTTATATTCGGCGACGTGGAACTGACGGTTGCCGCCGCAGCAGAGCTTTTGAAAAAAGCGCCCGATTTCGACTACATGGTGGCGCCGGAGGCAAAGGCCATACCGCTCATCCACGAGATGGCGCGTCAGAGCGGCCGCAACACATATATGCTCGCGCGGAAAAACGCGAAACTGTATATGAACGGCGTTTTCTCCGTCGAGGTGCGTTCCATCACGACCGACGCCGTGCAGAAGCTGTATATGGACGGCGAAGACGCCGCGAAGATGAAAGGAAAGCGCATCCTTGTGATCGACGACGTTATTTCGACCGGCGAGTCGCTCCGCGCGCTCGAGCAGCTTGTGACAGAGGCGGGAGGCATCATATGCGGACGCATGGCGATCTTGGCCGAGGGTGAGGCCGCAGACCGCGACGATATAATTTATCTGGAAAAGCTCCCCCTTTTCGATAAAAACGGAAACCCCGTCGCGTAAAGGTTATATGTATTATTTCAGGCAGAAAAACCGCCCCCCTGCGTAGGGGGCGGTTTTTTGTACCGTAAAACAGTATTTCGCTGCCGGACGGCATTCGTCGCGTCCTGGACACGAAAAGAAGCGGTTGCGCTTGGCGCAGCAAAAAATGATGCAGTTATGATGCAATCGTGTGCTATGATACAGAAAACGGCGGCGAGAAAGCGGTTTTGCGCCCCCAAAAAGTGCGACACCGCTTTCCGCCGTACACACCTGCGTAAAAATTTTTTGAGGTGATCATATGAACACGAAAAAACTTGTCTCTGCGATACTGTGCGTTTTAAGCGTAGCTTCTCTATTCTCGGGCTGTCAGGCGACGCCGGATACCGCCGTTGTTGTCGGTAAAAACGACGGCGTTTTTGAGTCCGCTCTTAACAGCAGTGCCGAACCGGTAGAGGGAGCAAACACGGAGACTTTTTCATATACAAACACCTTTACGAGCACAGACGGTAAAATAGAGTTTAATATAAACGACAATTCAATCGAATACAGCGGGAATCCTATGCCTGTTCTGCGCGTTACGCCGCACAGCATAACGCCGGAAGAGGCAAAAACTGTCTATACGGCGCTTTTCGGTGATACGCCGGCGTATGAGTATACCGAGGAGCTTACAAAAAGCGAGATAGAAGAGGAGATATTATATTATCAGCAGATATCGGATTATGATTATATAGTTGAAGAGACGGAAAAGGAATACGAGGGGTCGACGATAAGTGAAGCGGAAAAAGAGGAAATAATACAGCTTAGGCTGGAATCGCGTCTTGAATCGCTTGCCATGTATGAAGAAATGTACGAGACAGCCGATGATGAGATAGAAATTCAGGAGTGTCAGTGGACGTTTTACCCGTGGTCGCACTATGAGCCGGCTTTTGCTGACAACGAAAATTTGAACCAGACAAAATGGATTAAAGCGACATTGGAATATAACGATCTGCCATTTGCTTTTAGTGTTACAAATCGTGAAGCAGAGGATTATAGAGTTCAGATAATATGGGCAAATGTCAACGATTCTGAATCTGCACCGGTTATGCTGGAAGAAAAGCTTGAGACGATTGAAAGCACCTTATATTCTAAAGAAGAACCAACACAGGAACAGGCGGACAATGTTAAACAGCTTGCTCTGGACTATATAGAAAAAATGGACATCGGCGAATGGGAAATCACGGAGTGTCTGGGCCTTTACGAGGAATATTTTGACGGGTATTACTTCCGTCTCACGGCGACGCCTGTGTATTACGGGATACCCGTTACGAATTTGCCTCAGCTCAGCGCGATAACGGGACAGGAGGAATATGATTCAAATTATTACTACGAGGAAATAATTTTTGAATTCAGTCCCGATGGGGAATTTAGATATTTTAATTACAACGGCGCATTAGATGTAGTAGAAGTACCGAACGAGAGCGTGGCCGTCATGTCGTTTGACGAGATGACGGAGCGTATAGAGACGCAACTGTCGCTCGACGATATCGGTATGTACCAGCTGTTCGGCGACGATCCGAACGCACCGGCAGAACTTACGACGGATAAAGTTGTCATGGATATAACGGACATGGAGTTTGGATTCGCGAGGACAAAGGTCAAGGATGAGCGGTTTGATTTTTATCTTGTGCCGTCCGTTACCCTAAGTGGCAGCTATACGGCGTACAATTCCGGCGGAGAAGAAATATATACCTACCCCGAAAACGGGAGATCGGACGTTGTGCTGGTCCTCAACCTCGTAGACGGTACGGCAATAAACTACGCCCAGTGAGTTTTGTCGCGCGAGTGCGGCGCAACACCTTTTTCCGCCGCCAAGCGGCGGTTTTGTACCCATTTCTTTGATGTATGTCAAAGAAACGGGTACGCCCAAAGAAAACATAGCGGGGCTTGCGCCCCTGCACCCCCGACGCTTCGCGTGCCTAATTACGACATGGACACAGCGACTAAAGGTAGATTCTACGAGTTACGACAGATTAACATTGAGTATATCGTCACATGTAGGATATAACTTCTGTGGCTTTGTTCATGACATACCAAGGCACGCGAAGCGTCGTCGCGGACTGCGCTAAACTTGCGGCAAGCCAAAGCTCGGCGCTCACCCGCTTTGTCGCTCCTTTCAAAAACAAAATCACAACCGCATTCAGAGGTTGTGATTTTTAGATGCCTATTTATGGTATTTTCTCCCGCCGCGTATGCAAAACGCGCGGTATATCTGCTCGAGAAGCATAACGCGCGCAAGATGGTGCGGAAACGTCATCTTCGACATCGACAGCTTACAGTGAGCCTGACTTTTGACGCTTTCATGTAGCCCGTCAGACCCCCCGATAATAAACGCGGCGCGCGAAAAGCCGCGCGTCCCGGCCTCCGAAAAAAGCTCCGAAAACCCCTCGCTTGAGAGGCTCTTGCCCTCGATGCACATTGCGACGGTAAAAGCGCCTTTCGGTATGGCGGACAAAATTTGCTCCGTTTCTTTTAAAAGCGCCGCGGCCGTCTCGGCCGGCGACGGCTCTTTCGGCCTGCGCGCCTCCGGAAGCTCCGTCACTTTGACGGAACAAAACGCGCCGAGCCGCTTTAAATATTCCTCGCAGGCCTCGGCGTAAAACCTCTCCTTGAGTTTGCCGACGCATATGATATCGACGCTCAGCATACGCACACCTGCCCCAGATCGTCCGGCGGGGCGACAAAAAGCCCTATGCGCGCAGAAAGATCCTCCATCGCGGCTGAAACGGTGTCGTATGCCGTCTCCGGCCTGTTGTTTTCGCGGCTTAAGTGGGCGAGGACTATGTTTTTCGTCCCGTTTTTTGCGAGCCATGCGGCAAAATCGCCGCAGCGGCTGTTTGAGAGATGCCCGCGGTCGGACAGTATGCGTGCCTTTAAATAATACGGGTACGCGCCGTTTTTAAGCATCTCGATATCGTGGTTTGCCTCCAGCACGACAGACTCCGTGCCCTCGGCCGCTTCGACTATTCGTCGCGTTATCTTGCCGACATCGGTAAACTGCGCCGCGCGCTTTCCGCCGGCGGCGAATACATAGCCGACAGGCTCGGCCGCGTCGTGCGGGATGGGAACTGCCGTGACCTCGACGTTTCCGACGCCGAACGGCCTGTCGGGTGATATGACAGATATCCGGCCGCGGCTCTGCGGGAGCATGCGGTAGAGTTCCGCCGCCGTACCGGCCGTCGCATATATCGCAGTGTCCCAGTATTTCAGTACCATCGCAAGCCCTTTTATATGGTCGGTGTGCTCGTGCGTTATGACGATGCCGTCGAGAGATTCCGGCACGAGTCTGCGCGAGGCAAGGCCGCGTGTAATGCGCCGCATCGACACGCCTGCGTCTACAAGTATGTAAGTGTTTTGTGCCGTCACGAGCGAGCAGTTGCCGCCGGACGAACTTGCGATAGTCTGTATGTCCATAATAAACCTCTTTTGCCGCCTTTTGGGCGGCAATATTTTTGCCGATTCGTCCTTTGCAGGGACATTCGTCGCGCCGTGCGCGACACCTTTTTCGCCCACTGCATGGGCGATTAACGCGCCGCAACGGCGACGCTTTTTTGCCCCTTGCATGGGCGGTGGCTTACCGCGCCGATGGCGCGGGGGATGTTACCATTTCTTTTGCGCGCCCTCGTCGATGCAAGCTCCATATCGCTTATTTTGCCCGTTGGGAAAAGTGCGCTCATTCCGCCGCATCTCCTCTCAAAAACGCAACCACTACGCTGGGTTGCGTTTTTGGAAATATAATTTTCCCAAAGAAAAGGGCGTCAAGGGGGCGTTCCCCCTTGATACCCCCAAACGCACGCAGTGGGCACATTGTACTGATTTGTTTCTGCGTTCCACGCACATACATGGTTGCGAGTAGGACTGTGAAGCTATAATGCGTACCTCTCGTAACACGCATGGCAGAGGTTCTGAGGCATTGTCCATGACGTACATAGGCGCACGAAGTGCGGGGGTTTGCAAAGGGGTACACCCCCCTTTGCTATGTTTTCTTTGGGGATACCCGTTTCTTTGACATACATCAAAGAAATGGGTACAAAACCGCCGCTTGGCGGCGGAAAAAGAGTGTCGCGCTTGGCGCGACGAGATACCCGCTTTTGCGGCGGGAAAGGGTTGCGCCGCTGGGCGCGGCAAATCGCCCACGCAGCGGGCGAAAAGATGTCGCCGGAACGGCGACAAAACACCGCCGCGCCGTGGGGGCAGAGCATCATGCGTCGTGCGTCGGATTCTCGCCGGATTTGTCCGAATCGTTTCCCGCCGCTTCCGATTCTTCACCGTCATCGCCGGATTTTCCGCTGCCGTTTTCGCTATTTTCCGATTCGGCGGGCTTTGTAAACGCGCGCGCACGCGCGATCCCGTCAGATCCGACATCTACAGGATGACGTGTGAAGAAATTTATTGCCCAGCGCGCTATATTGTTGATCGCAAACCCGATAAAAAGCGCTGCCGCCGCGCCGCCTATAAAAAGAGACATAAACGCATTTATATAATTCTGCGCAAACGGAAGCAGGATCGCAGACAGGACAAATGCGAAGATCATAGCGCCGCCGCCAATCAGACGCGATTTTTTCGTCTCAAGCACCTTTGTGAAAAAATACCCTGTAGCGATGAGAACCAGCGCAGGGATAAACATATTTGATAACGGGTTGAACCACATGTTCAGAATATCGTAAAAGCCCAAGCTTTTCCCTCCAATTGTGTAAAAGCGGTGTAGTCGAGTGCCGATTTCCGGATGCATTCCGAGAAACGGAGGTCACAACGTGCGGAAGCTTCGGTTTCGTGTCCGGCGGATGCCTGCAGTCAAGACCCGCGATGCCGGAAGCGGCATGGCTGCCGCACCGTCATACGAAATCGGGTCTGCCGCCGACGGGGATAGTCACGACTCCGTCTCATACGGCCATGTGACAATGCCGCCGAATTCGTAAACGTTTGTATATCCGAGTCCCGCCAGAGTCGCCGCGGCGTACAGACTGCGTATACCGGTGCGGCAATATACAAGCACGACCGAGTCCTTGTCCGGTATAACCTCGGCGGCCGTCTCCTCATTTATATTGGTTGAGGGCAGCAGGACGGCTCCCGCTATATGCCCTTCATCAAACTCGTACTGCTCGCGCACGTCCAGGATTACGACCGTCTGAGTGTCCATCATCCGTTTGGCCTCTTCCTGGTCTATCATCGTATACCCCCGATCCTCTGCGGAGTTTCCGCAGCCGGAAAGCAGCAGAAGAGAACACAAGACGATAGGCAAAATGCGTTTCATTTTATCACCTCTTGATATTTCGGCGCACATCCGGCCAACAACATGGCGTTAGCCTCTTCCTGCAATACCGCGCCTTTCCGGCTCGGACGCCGCGGTTTAGTCCGCGGATGATCCGTTTCTTCTCTCTTCCTCGGCTTTTTCAAGTTCCGCAAGTTCTTTTGCCATATCGATACGCGGGAATATGGCCGCTCCCTTATTGACAGAGGCGCAGGACGGGAGTTTGCCGAACCGCGCGGCCGAGTCCCATGTCGTGATATCTGCTTCCGCGCCGATTTGTTCAAAGATCTTTTTGCACGAATCCGGGATAAACGGCGTGAGAAGCACCGTGCATATGCGTATTGTTTCGAGCAGGTTATAAAGCACCATGGCAAGGCGCGGCTTTTTCGTCTCGTCCTTAGCCAGCACCCACGGCTCCGTCTCGTCGATATATTTATTCGCGCGCGCGAGGACTTTAAACACCTCGGCTATCGCGCTCTGGAACGCGTATTTATCCATCTGTTCCTGATACGCGTCGCGCAGCGCGCCTGCCGCCTCGATAAGCTCCGAGTCATGCTCTCCGCCCTGCTTTTCCTCGGGCAGGACGCCGCCGAAATATTTTTCGGCCATCGCGACGGTGCGCGACACGAGATTGCCGAGCGAGTTTGCAAGGTCTGTGTTTATGCGGGAGATGAGCAGCTCGTTTGAGAACATGCCGTCCGAGCCGAACGGGAACTCACGCATCAGGAAAAAGCGCAGCGCGTCTACGCCGTACCGCTCGGCCAAAATGACGGGGTCGACGACGTTGCCTTTCGATTTTGACATTTTGCCTCCGTCGAGCAGAAGCCACCCGTGCCCGTACACCTTTTTCGGCATCGGCAGTCCGAGCGACATGAGCATCGCCGGCCATATTATCGAGTGGAAGCGCACTATCTCTTTGCCGACAAAGTGGACATCAGCCGGCCAGTATTTTTCAAAGTCATCGTACTTATCGTTCATGTAGCCGAGCGCCGTGATGTAGTTTGAGAGCGCGTCTACCCAGACGTACACGACGTGACCCGGGTCAAAATCGACGGGGATGCCCCATGTAAACGTCGTCCTCGATACGCACAGATCCTCAAGTCCCGGTTTTATGAAGTTGTTTATCATCTCGTTCACGCGCGAGGCGGGCTCGAGGAAATCGCCCGTCTCAAGCAGCGCCTGAACGCGGTCGGCGTATTTGGAGAGGCGGAAGAAATACGCCTCCTCCTCCTCATAGTGAACATCTCTGCCGCAGTCCGGACACTTGCCGTCTTTCAGTTGGCTCTCCGTCCAGAACGCCTCACACGGCGTGCAGTAAAGCCCCTTGTACGAGCCCTTATAGATGTCGCCGTTGTCGTACATCTTCTTGAATATCTTTTTTATCGACTCGACGTGGTAATCATCCGTCGTGCGGATAAATCTGTCGTTCGATATGTTCATAAGCTTCCACAGATCGAGTATGCCGCCCTTGCCGGCGACGATGTTGTCGACAAACTCCTGCGGCGTGACGCCCGCGGCGTTCGCCTTCTCCTCTATCTTCTGGCCGTGCTCGTCCGTGCCCGTGAGGAACATCACGTCATACCCGCGCATGCGCATGTACCGCGCCATCGAATCGGCGGCGACGGTACAGTAGGTGTGACCTATATGCAGCTTGTCCGACGGGTAGTATATCGGCGTTGTGATGTAAAATGTTTTTTCGCACTTCTTACACATGGCATTAGCCCTCCAATTTATGATATGCAAATTTTTGCAGCATATAATAGTATACCACATATAGCGTAAAAGCGCGACATATTTTTAGCCTGTTACACAGGCGAGTTTTTTCCGCGCCTATGGTGAGGGGGCTTACACCCATTTCTTTTTACAAAATTACAACCCAGCGAAGCGGTTGTAATTTTGAGAGGAGACGCAGCGGAATGAGTGCTCTTTTGCCGCTTTGCGGCAAAATAAGCGATATGGAACTTACGTCGACGAAAACGGGTGTACC
>CALXCR010000093.1 GCA_944386855.1 uncultured Oscillospiraceae bacterium | reverse complement strand
GCGCCGCCTCTTCCCCGCCGGCGCCGCCGCGTATCTCTATGATGACGTTTTTTGAGTCGTTCGGGTCATGGGGCAGTAAAAGGAGCTTTATCTCCTCCTCGATCCGCTCCATCATCGCCTTGTTTTCCTCGAGCTCCTCCTGCGCCATATCTTTGAGGTCCGGATCGGCGAGCAGTTCTTTTGCCTCCTCAACGGCCGCAGCACATTTTTCGTACCGTCTATATGCCTCTACGACCGGCGTTATCTCCTTCTGCTCGCGCGCGAGCTTTGCGTATGCCGCAGGGTCTGAATAGACCTCCGGCTGCTGCATTTTCTGCTCAAGCTCCGTATATTTTTCTTCTATCGCTTTTAATTTCTCAAGCATGATAATCTTCCTTAATTTACAGTTTCCTAATTTTAGATATTATCACCAAAATGTGTAAAAGTAAATAACCCCTTCCCGCTTTTCGCGCGAAAAAAGGGAAAGCTGACCGCGGTCATTTTCCCTCTTTTTTCATGATTATAACTCTTGCCGCTATGAATCCGATCAGCGCGCCGGCAAAATTTAATATGACGTCGTCCACGTCGCAGCTTCCGAGCCTCAGCGCAAGCTGAAGCCCCTCCACGGCCGCAAAGCATAAAAGCGCCGTAAACATGAACACGAACACGTTCTTCTGACGCTCAAATACGGACGGGAGAAAAAGTCCCACCGGGATAAACAGGATCACATTGCCGGCAAGATTTATAAGTGCCGACCTCACGAGTGCCGGCGAAACGGCACGGTTCGTGAGCAGACGCATAAATCTTTCAAGTGTTTGAAGCGGAATAAAATTCGTATATCTTTCAATATGCTCGCCGTACGGCAGCGGGTCATACCGGACAAGCCGTCCGAAAAACAGCAGGTACAGCATTGCGGCCGTATACACGGCGAAAAGCGCCGCCGTTATTTTTCGCCTACGCACGATCACAAACCACCGTCCGTCTCATTTTATCATAGCCTCAAAGTCGTCCTCGCTTATGACTGTGACGCCGAGCTCCTGCGCCTTTTTGAGCTTTGAACCGGCATTTTCGCCGGCGACGACATACGTCGTCTTCTTCGACACCGAGCCGGACGCTTTGCCGCCGAACGTTGCTATAATCTCCGCCGCTTCATCGCGCGTATACTTTGACAGTGCGCCCGTCAGCACAAACGTCATGCCGGCAAACCTGCCGTCTGATTCCGTTTTATCCGCGCTTTTCGTATTTACGCCGGCGTCGCGCAAAAGCTTCAAAAGATGCTGCGACTGCGGCTGTGAAAACCAGCCGGCGATATTGTGAGCCGTGACTTCACCTATGTCGTCAACCGCCGTAAGCTCCTCGGGCGAGGCGCTTTCGATGGCGTCAAGCGTTTTAAAATGCTCCGCGAGGGATTTTGCGGCGCTCTGTCCCACCTGTGCTATGCCGAGCGCGAAAAGAAGTCTCGACAGGTCGCTTCCCTTTGACTTTTCTATGGCGTCGATCAGGTTTTCCGACGATTTCTTTCCCATGCGGTCAAGCGCCGCAACCTGCTGCGCATCAAGGTAATACAGATCCCCGGGAGAGTGCACAAGGCCGTTTTCCATAAGCGCCTTTGCAAGCGCCGAGCCGAGACCGTCTATATCCATGGCATTTTTCGACGCAAAGTGGACGATATGCCTCACAAGCTGTGCCGGGCATTCCGCGCCCTGGCATCTCGATGCCGCCGCTCCCTCGTCTCTTACGACGGGCGCTCCGCACACGGGACATTTGTCGGGTATATGATACGGCACGGTATTTTCCGGCCTTTTGGATTTAATTACCTCCAGCACCTCCGGTATGATCTCCCCCGCCTTTTGCACAACGACCGTATCGCCTATGCGTATATCCTTTTCGTCGATAAAGTCCTGATTGTGGAGCGTCGCGTTTGTCACTGTAGTTCCGGCAAGCCGGACGGGTTCTACCACCGCTTTCGGCGTCAGGACTCCCGTTCTGCCGACCTGCACGACTATATCGACGACCCTCGTCTCTTTTTTCTCGGGCGGGTACTTATACGCCACGGCCCATCTCGGCGCTTTTGACGTACTTCCGAGCACTTCGCGGCCGGCGAGAGAATTCAGCTTTATGACAGCGCCGTCCATATCGAAATCTAGCTTATCGCGGTTATCTCCAAGCCACTCGATGCGCTCGATACAATCGGCGATATCCGTACACTTTTTATATTCTACCGTTTTGAATTTCCGCTCGCGCAGATAGTCGAGCGTCTCGGAATGTGTCTCGAAATTTATCCCCTCGGCAAGCTGTATATTAAATACCAATATATCGAGCCGGCGCGACGCGGCGACTTTTGAGTCAAGCTGGCGCAGCGAACCGGCTGCGGCGTTGCGCGGATTTGCAAAAAGCGTTTTTCCCTCCGTCTCACGCTGTTCGTTTAACGCGTGGAACACCTTTTTAGACATATACACCTCTCCGCGGACGATAAGCCGCCCTGCAGGCGCGTTTTCTATTTTCATCGGCAGCGAGCGGACGGTTTTGAGGTTTTCGGTCACATCTTCTCCCGTTACGCCGTCGCCGCGCGTCGCTCCGCGCACGAAAACCCCGTTTTCATACTCGACGGCGACGGAGAGTCCGTCGATCTTGGGCTCAACGACGTATTCCGCGTCACCCAGCGCAGCTTTTACCCGTGTATCGAAGGCATAAAGCTCATCGAACGAGAACACGTCGTTTAAACTCTCGAGCGGGACGGCGTGCGTTACGGGGGCAAATGATGACAGCACAGCGCCGCCTACGCGCTGTGTCGGCGAATCCGGCGTTATAAGCTCCGGATTTTCCTCCTCGAGCTTTTTAAGCCGCTGCATTTTCATATCATACTCGTAATCGCTTATCGTCGGACTGTCGAGCACATAGTATTTATAGCTGTGCTCGTTAAGCTCTTTCTTTAATGCCTCAAGCTCTTCTCTCGCGTTCATTGTTATCTCCTATTTAAAGTCGGTATACGTCTCGGGCACGTCTCCGACGATCACGGTTTCCGCCACGACGACCTCTATAGTGACCGTCTCTGATGTAGTCCCCGTCGGAAGAATTATGCCGATATCTACATCTACATTCATAAGTATCTGATGGCGCGTCTGGTTTATTCCGGCGGAAGTGAAAACATTCGAAAAAGACGTGTCAACGCTCGTTATGGTGAGCAGCCTTACGTCTATTGACGGCCCCCGTCCTGACAGCATGGCTATATCGGTCAGACTGCCGATCGGGATGCTTATGACGATATTTTCTTCCTTCATCTCTACATTGTCCAGCACACGGCTTGCAACTTCCGTCTGTAAGACATTTATTTTCTTCATGTTAGTGACGAGCGCCGTCACTTCGCCGTTTGCGCCCTTTTCCAGCGTGACAAGCTGCGAATAGTCATAATCTCCCGTTGCCATTATTTTGACTATCGCGTCGTTTGCCGAATCGCGTATAAGATCGGTCGCGTCGGCTATCGCTATCTCCGTTATCATCGGCGTCGTTTTTATCACGATCATGACGCAGCCCGCTATTATCAGAAGCAGCGGCAGCAGAAGCCTCATCATTTTCTGGCGGCTTAGCCGCGTCCCGCGATAAAATCTCGCGAATATGAATCTCCTCCGAAGTTTACGACCCAGCATAATGCACCTCATTTCACCTAAGGCGAGACAACATGCAATTTACGCTGCACGTTTTGCGTCACGCCTGACTTTATGCCTTAACAGCGCAGCGCTTTACGCAGCGCGTCTTTTTGTGCTTTTTGAGAGCGGCAAAACGGCTTTCGCGCTCCCTCTATGCTAAGTCTATTCAGATTATTCTATTTTTTGCCTGTCCCCTCGGATTTAATGAGCTCAGCCGCCATGAGCACGCCGAGCTTGCCGGACTCAAATGTGAGTCCGCCCTGCAAAAATGCCCTGTACGGCGGACGCATGGGGCCGTCTGCCGACAGTTCTATCGACGCGCCCTGTACGAACGCGCCTGCCGCCATTATGACAGGGCAGTCGTACCCCGGCATGTCCCACGGCTCCGGCGTTACGAACGAGTCGACCGGCGCGCCGGACTGTATGCCGCGGCAAAACTGCCTGAGCGCTTCGCCGTCTCCGAATTCTATGACCTGTATTATATCTGATCGCCGCGCCGACGGCGACGGGGACGATCTGTACCCCAGTTTCTCCATTATCCCGGCGCAGAACACGGCCGTTTTGAGCGCCTGCGCCACCGTATGCGGCGCGAGGAAAAATCCCTGAAACAGCAGGCGGTTATTGCCGAGCGTCGGCCCGCATTCGCCGCCGATGCCGGGTGTTGTCAGGCGCATGGCGGCCGCCTCGACGAGATCGCGCCGTCCCGCTATATATCCGCCTGTCGGCGCGAGCCCTCCTCCGGGGTTTTTTATGAGCGATCCGGCGATGAGATCAGCGCCCGCCTGCGTCGGCTCCGTCTTTTCGGTAAATTCCCCGTAGCAGTTGTCTACGATGACGGCGGCGGCCGGATTTACCTCGTGCACTATATCGCATATTTCCCCTATCTCAGCGACGGTGAAGGCGTCTCTGCCGGAATAGCCGCGCGAGCGCTGTACCGTGACGGCCTTTACGCGCTTATCCGACGCCGCGGCCCTTATTTTTTCATGGTCCGGCTTTCCGTCCGGCGTCAGATCGACCTGCTTATACTTGACGCCGTAATATTTAAGCGATCCGGGATATTCGCCCGTGAGGCCGATCGCGCTTTGAAGCGTGTCGTACGGAAGCCCCGTTGCCGCAAGCAGGATATCGCCCGGCCCGACAGCCGAAAACAGAGCCGCCGTGATCGCATGGGTTCCATTTACAAAGCCTATACGGACAAGTGCCGCCTCCGCGCCGAAAACTTCGGCGTATATTTTGTCGAGCGTCTCGCGCCCCCTGTCGTCATACCCGTATCCGGTCGTTCCGGCAAAGCAGGAGTCGGATACACGGTTATTTCTAAACGTGGCGAGCACTTTTGCCGTGTTGTACTGCGCGGTTTTGTCTATCTCTTTAAATATGCCTGAGAGCTCCGCCTCGACCGTCTCTCCGAGGGCGTACATCTCGTCCGATATGAGTATCCCTTCCATTTCCATCATTTCAGTCCCTTTACTATCTCTTTAAAGTATTCGCCGCGCTCCATAAAGTTTTTAAACCTGTCAAACGACGTACATGCCGGCGATAGGATGACAATATCGCCGCTTTCCGCTACGTCGTGCGCGGCCTCGACCGCCTCCTTGAAGTCCTCCCGCTCTATAATGCGCGGACTGCCGCTGTATCTTGGATTGTTAACCACGGCGTCTTTTATTTTCTGCATTGTAAATCCAGTCACTACAAGGATCTTGACATGGTCTATTATCTCCCCGCCGAGCGTGTCGAACGGCACGCCTTTGTCTTTGCCGCCCGCTATGAGGATCACCTTCTGTTTAAACGAGCGCAGTCCCGCCGTCGTTCTCGAGGGACTTGACGCTATCGAGTCGTTATAATACTTTACGCCGTGAAGCTCGCGAACTAGTTCTATCCTGTGCTCGACGCCGGAAAATGTCACAGCGACTTTTTTCATAGTCTCGCCTGATACGAGATCTCTTACGGCCGAAAACGCCGCAAGATAGTTTTCTATATTGTGGTCGCCCGGTATGAGTATATCGGACGCGTCCATTATCTCCTCAACTTTTCCGTCGCGGACGGTATATATCCTGCCGTCTTTGCAATACGCACCGTTTTGGACAGATGTTTTGCGGCTGAACAGCGAAACGCTATCTTTTGCCATCGGCGCAAACGACGCGGTGATATCGTTGTCGGCGTTTAAGACCAGAAGCGAGTCTTTCGTCTGGTATTTGAAAATGTTCATCTTCGCCTCGGTGTACTCGCGCATATCGCGGTGCACGTCAAGATGATTCGGTGCTAGATTCGTTATGACGGCGATATCGGGCGACGATTTCATCGTCATGAGCTGGAATGATGACAGCTCTAAAACGGCAAAGTCGCTTTCCGACATACTGTCCGCCTCGCACAGGAGCGGACGGCCTATATTGCCGCCGATATGGACGGTATACCCCTCCGCCTTCAAAAGCTCCGAAATAACGGTGGTCGTCGTCGTTTTGCCGTCGCTTCCCGTGACTCCGATGATCCTGCACGGGCAGACTTTAAAAAACAGCTCCATCTCGGATGTCAGCTCGCTGCCGTTTTCAACCGCGGCGGCTATCTCCGGCACGTCCGGGCGCAGGCCTGGCGTTCTGAATATGATATCCTCGGTGAGATCGTCTAAGTAACTATCCCCGAGTACGAGCTCTACGCCGAGCGCCTCGAGCTCGTCCGCGATACCGCCCAGCACTTCCCTTGACGCTTTGTCGCGCGCCGTTACGCCGATTCCGTTTTCAGCCAGATATTTTATAAGCGGAGTGTTGCTTACGCCGATGCCTATCACTGCCGCTTTCTTATCTCTTATCGTTTCGATATATTTCCTGAGTTTCATTTTTGCACCTCTCCCTGTCGTTTCCTTACCAATTATAACCGCATCCCTATTATATTTCAAACAATTTGTTGGCGTTCTGAAAAAATAGCCGCCCGTTTGACAGGCGGGGCGTTTGAGAGTAAAATGTGCGTATGAGTAAGCCAGACAGTCGCGGGCACAAGCCGAAAGGCTGTGCGTGAGGAAAGTCCGGGCTCCGCAGGGCAAGGATAACGGGTAACGCCCGCCGAAG
>CALXCR010000092.1 GCA_944386855.1 uncultured Oscillospiraceae bacterium | reverse complement strand
AATCCAGCAGGGCGGTGTTGATTTTGGCGCTATCTCGTATGCCGTCTTCTGCTTGAAAAAAAAAAACGTACTGCATCGTTTCGGCTTGCGATGTCACGAAACGATGTTGAGTATAAGAGAAAAAACGGGGAGGTGCCGCATAATATGAAAAGAACGTATCAGCCGAAAAAGCGCCAGCGCTCCAAGGAGCATGGTTTCCGCAAAAGAATGGCGACAGCTAACGGACGCAAGGTACTCGCTCGACGCCGTGCAAAGGGCAGAGCGCGTCTCAGCCACTAATGCGTACTAAAGGCATATCCTGATGACGGAAACAGGGCGAGGAAACTCGCCCTAATCGTGCTTGCGTGGAGAGATTTTTGTGAACAATACGGTGTCATTAAAGCTAAACAGAGAGTTCAGACGGGCGTATAAAAAGGGTAAGTCCGCCGCGTCACCGTCGATAGCGGTGTACGCGTATGAAAACAGAAAACGGATAAACCGCCTCGGGATTACCGTAAGCACGAAGATCGGGAAAGCTGTACACAGAAACAAGATTCGCCGCAGATTCAGAGAAATTTACAGATTGAACGAAAACTCGATCAAAAAGGGCTATGACATCGTGATAGTAGCCAGACAGAGGAGCAGAACGGCCGAATACAGAGGGCTTGAGGCGGAATTTTTGAAAAACGCCGCAAGGCTTGGCATACTGGAATAAATGCCCGACGCTGCCGCCGTCGGACAGGCGGAGAAAGGATATCGGTATGGCAAAAATATTTATTGCCTGCATCAGGTTTTACCAGCGCCGTATCTCGCCGTCACGGCCGCCGGCTTGCCGGTTTATACCGACGTGTTCGTCTTATGCGATCGAGGCGCTCCAGAAATACGGAGCTGTAAAGGGGTCTTATCTCGCGATACGGAGGATATTGAGATGTCACCCGTTCCATCGCGGGGAATATGATCCTTACGATCCCGTCCCATAGTGGGAAAACACAGATAGGAGAAAGAACAGAACATGCTTTCAACCATTGCAAAACCATTTGGCATGCTGCTGATGTGGCTGTATGAGCTTGTGCAGAACTACGGCGTCGCTTTCATACTGTTTGCGCTCATAGTAAAGGTCATATTCCTGCCGTTTATGGCAAAGAGTAAAAAGAGCTCCATGCGCATGTCGCGGCTTACGCCTAAGCTCAAGGAGATCGAAAAAAAGCACGGGGCTAACAGGCAGAAATACAACGAAGAAGTACAGCGTCTCTACAGGGAAGAAAAGGTCAACCCGATGTCAGGCTGTCTGTGGTCGCTTCTGCCGTTTCCTATACTCATAGCGCTTTATGAGGCTATCAGATACCCCATAACGACCATGATGGGTGTTTCGTCAGAGCTTATACAGGAGGGCGGCGCGCTTTACAACCTTATTTATAACCAGCTCGGCTTTTCTACTGAGATGAATGCCGCGTACCGCCAGATAGTCGAGTCGCAGTTTATAACGCAAAACTGGGCAGAGCACAGTGAAGAGTTTCTCGCCATTTCGGACAAGATAACCAACATCGACTGGACGTTTTTGGGACTTGACCTCGGTTCGCAGCCAAACTGGAGATTTATAGCAAATGCCGACTGGGGCAATGTGGCGGAAACGCTGCCGCAGCTCATGCTTTTCCTTATTCCGGTTATCGCGGCTGTGCTTCAGTATGCGCAGACAAAAGTCAGCATGCGTATGATGAAGACTCCCGAGACAGTGGAGGAGAACAAGACGCAGAATCAGATGGAGTCAATGTCCATCACGATGCCGCTCATCACGCTTTGGTTTGCATACATGATGCCGGCGGCTCTTGGACTCTACTGGATCGCGAATACTGTTTTCGCGATGATACAGGATGTTACGCTGACGACCATATTCAAAAAGCAGCTTGCACGCGAGGACGCAGAGAGAACAGAGCGCGACAGGCTGCGTGAAGCGGAGCTTGAGCAGAAACGCCTCGAGACAGAGCGGCTGCGCGCGGAAAACGGAACAGACGTAAATCCCAATACCTCGAAAAAGAAACAGCAGAGGATGGAGAAAAACGAGCGTGCCGTAAAGACCAGCGAATGGGAAAAGAAAAATAATAAGAAGAAAAAGGCGGCGCAGGATGATAATAACCCAAGCCGCGTAGGAAACCGCCCGTACGCCAGAGGGCGCGCGTATGACCCGGACAGATTCGGACATATGCAGGACGAGGAGATAGAAACAGAAGCGGACGCCGCGGCGGAGATTGCCGCGCCGGAGAGTGAAAGCGTATCGGCCGACGCGCCGGAAACGGCGTCGGGGCAGAGCGACTCCGGCAGCGACGCTGCAGAGCAGGACGCTGACAGAAGCGATGATTAGAGGAGAATAATCTTATGATAAAATCAATAGAGATTACCGGCAAAACGGAAGAAGAAGCTATTGCCGCCGCGTTAAAGCAGCTTGATATGACGCGCGAAGAAGTCTCCGTCGAGATATTGGAACGTTCAAAAAGCGGTATTTTCGGTATTGGAGCGTCGCCGGCGCTTATCCGGGTGAGCTATGAGTATATCGAGCCTAAGTCGGAGCAGGCAAAGACGTTTTTGACCGGCCTGTTTGAGAAAATGGGTCTTGATGCGACGCCGAATATCGTAAAAGACGACGGTGACAGGATCGAAATCGTTATAGAGGGCAAAAATATCGGCGGTGTCATAGGCCACCGCGGAGAGACGCTCGACGCGATACAGCTTTTGACGAATTACACGATTAATAAGAGCGGATCAGACCGTGTGAGGATAAATATCGACGCCGAAAATTACAGGGCGAAGCGCGCGGCAGCGCTTGAAAAGCTCGCCGATAAAATCGCGGCTAAGGTAATAAAATACCGCCGCAACGTGACTCTCGAGCCGATGAACGCGTATGAGCGCCATATAATCCACGCGGCGCTTCAGGATAGGGAAAATATCTCGACCTATTCGATCGGCGACGAGCCGAACCGCCGTATCGTCGTGGCGTACAACGCACCTCCGAGGAAGGAATATACAACGAGAGAATGGGCGTAAAAGCCGAATGGGCAAACCTTGTGTTTGCCCGTTTTTTTCGCCCCGCCATATGGCGGAAAGCTTCACGGAATTTGTCAAAAAAGCTTCGCAGAGTTGCCCAACATAGCTTTGCAGAATTGCCCCGTATAGCCTCGCAGAATTGCCCCGCAGGGGCAAAAATTTTAAATCCATTTTTTGGCCGTGCGTGTACCGGCCAAAAAATACAAATAGTCCCGCAAGAGTGCGAAAGGAATGAGTGCGCGCCGCGGGACTGAAAAAACCTCGATAAAACGTTTACGTTTTATCGATAAGGCCGTGCGTGTACCGGCCAAAAAATACTACTCATCGCGTCAGCGTGCGAGCATTGCAAGTGCGCACAGCGCGATGTGAAAAAATCGCGCAAAGGTTTACATTTGTGCGAAATTAGTCGATTTATTTGTTGACATTTCCCGCCTGTCTGATATAATGTATGTGCGACACATGAAAATCTTATATTTAAGCTCAAAAAGTGCATCTTAATTAGTAGAGAATGCATCCTCTGCTTTTTTTGCACTTTTAGTGGCTTAATAAAAAAGAATGTGTCGCAGCATTTGAGGCTCTGCATTTTCTGTGCGCAGCTTCGGCTGCGCACTTTTTATTTACAGACTTTTTACCGCGCAAAGCGCAAAAAGACGCGCTGCAGCTACTTGTTCGCATATGCAAAAACGGTTTGTCGGATTAAGAAAAATATATTTTTCAAAATATTCAATAAAATTTGTCGTTTTCTCTTGAATTGTGCCGAGAAAAGTGATATGTTTAATTTGTATGTTTGTGCCGGATATTATTGTGGTTCTGCGATCGGTCGTCATGCCACTTTAATATAAAATTCTTTCATAAAAAATTTAAATTTAGGGGGAATTAAATTATGACAAAGAAAAAATGGCTGTCCGTACTGCTCGCAGTAGTGCTGGTAGCCGCTCTGCTGCCTACGACGGCGTTTGCTGCCGAAGCGGGCACGGCAAAAGATTTCATAGCTGCCGTCGATGCAGGCGGTACGGTAACGCTTACTGCCGACATCACCTTAACGGAAACTCAAAGATTTACAATTTCAGGAAAAACAGTAGAAATCGACCTGAACGGATTTGCGCTCACGCGCGAGGGCGAAAATTCAAACGCGCTGTTTACGATCAGCAATAACGGTTCGCTCACGGTAGGCGATTCAAAGGGCGGCGGCACGATAACGAGCAGCTACCCGTTCAAGCTCATGAGCAATTCTAAGTTTGTGTTAAACGGCGGCGTTGTCACATCTCCGAAGGGCTCCGTCATCGACATATACTCATCGGTGTCGAACGTGCTCGTTGAGATGAACGGCGGCAGCGTCAGCGGCGCGGCTGACAACACATTCGGTATCCGCGGTAAATCCAACGTCGTGGTAAATATCAACGGCGGTACGGTTTCGGCGGTTCCCGGCAACAGGCTTGCCATGTACATAAGCGGCGACAATGATGACGCGATAAAGATCAATATGACAGGCGGCACGATAGAGGCTCAATCTCAGGCTGTACAGGCTTACAGCGGAGCTGTCATAAACGTATCGGGAGACGCCAAGATACATTCACAAAACGGTACCGCGATATCCACGCAGAGCGGATACGGCGTTGTTGAACTCAACGTGACCGGCGGCAGCATTACGACTGACAGCAGTTATTCCGGATATGCTGTTTACGCGCGCGAGTCGAGCGTAGTCAATATTGAAGGCGGCACGGTCAGCGGCGGCACAGCAGTTTGTGCATACGATAATGCAAACGTCCAGATCTCAGGCGGCGATATAACAGGTAAATCGGCGCCCGTCAAAGTAAGCGGTACACCAACGGTCGATGTGACCGGCGGTACGTTTAATAAAGACGTAAGCGCCTATGCAGACGAAGACGCCGCGCTTGCGACAGTCACGTCCGGCGGCGCAACAAAATATGTTGTCGGTGATACGATAGCCAAAGAAGCCGCCAAAGCTGGCGAAGGCGATCAGATAACCGTTACAAAAGGAAGCGTTGACCTCACAAACGTGGCTGACGGCGTTATCGTATCAAATTCCGGCTCCGGAAACGTAAATGTAAACGGCGAACAGGTAACGGAAGAGCCCGTAACGGCACATACCCATACCTACGGCGAGCCCGTCTGGACATGGACCGACGTAACTGCTGCCGAAGCAACGTTCACATGCACGAAGGATCCGACTCATACCGCAACGGAACCGGCCACGATCACCTCTGAAGTGACGAAAGAAGCTACCTGCACCGAAAAGGGCGAGACTACATACACGGCGAAGGTAACGTTCGGCGGGGCAGAGTATACCGATGAAAAGGTCGCTGCGGACGTTGAAATGATAGCTCATACGCTTGAGGCGACAGCGGCTAAAGAAGCGACCTGCACGGAAGACGGCAATATCGCTTACTGGACTTGCGAAACCTGTAAAAAGATTTTCGCTGATGAAAAGGCGGAAAAAGAGATCACGGCTGCCGAGACGGTTATCAAGGCAACGGACCATAAGTTTGAAAACGGCGTCTGCACAGTCTGCGGAGCAGAAGATCCTGACTACGAAGCTCCGGCGGCTCCCGCTATCATCAAGGGCGCAAACGGCACATGGAACAAGGACGGCAAGGAAGGCCTCAGCTTTACGTCTGACGCTGAATATGCTGATTTCCTGAAGGCCATGGTAGACGGCAAGGACCTTGATAAGGCAAACTACGAAGTAAAAGAGGGCAGCACGATAGTAACGCTCAAGCCCGCATACCTTGAGACTCTTGAGGTCGGCAAGCACACGCTTGAGATCGTATCTGCTAACGGCACTGCCAAGACGGAGTTCACCGTCACCGCGGCGCAGGGCGGCACTGACGATACCGACAAGGACGATACAAACAATGATGAGACCAATAAGGACGAGCCGCAGACGGGCGATAACGCGAATTTCCTCCTTTGGGTGTCGCTCATAGTAGTATCTATGGTAGGCGCTTGCGCCACTGTAATTTACACAAAACAGGGCAAGCACAGCAAGAGATAAAAAATCGACGACCGAAAAAATCAAAAAAAGAAGGCGCTTTTAAAAGCGCCTTCTTTTACTATGTAAAAATCACGAGTCCTCCTCGTATTGCTCATTTGCAATTATCTGCTTTAGCTTTTCTCTCGCCCTCGTGACGAGCTTTGCCGCCTTTGCCTCACTGCAGTGCATTATCTGCGCGATTTCTTTATTTGTATATCCCTCTCCAAAGCGCAGTATAAACGCCTTCCTGTACTCCTCGGACAATTGGTCGAGCAGTCTCGAAAAATCGGTATATTCGTGCGGGCCGACATATGGCTCGGCCGCGCCGGAGAAATCCGTGACAAGCGCGTCAAGCGAGATAACGTCCATCTTCGCGCGCTTCCGGTACATATCTATCGCGACGTTTTTAGTAATAAGCGACACATAGTTTTTTGACTGTGTGCTTTCCGCATCGTCTATTGAGTCAAGGTTTTCCGATATGCGATACAGCGCAAGGCTGACCGCGTCCTCTGCGATATGGTAATCGCGCAGAACGTCAAAAGCTATATGGTGCATTAGATCTTTGTAGCGGTGGTAAATCAGGCTCAGCTTGTCGTCGTTCGATAGCCTGCGAGACTCGTTTGCCATGTGCCACACCCCCATGCTTAGCGTTATAGTTGGTTATGCGATATAAATACATCGATTTGACCGCATTTTAGGGTATACGCAGCGCGGGATTTAAACAGAATGCCTATTCTGATTGTAATTATATACAAATAATAGAATAATTTCAATAGAATTATTAAAATTTTTTTAATTTTTTGGTTTAAAGATTGTTCACAACTGTTTATTGTTTTTTTTCGTCTGTTAGGTTATACTTTTGTATAATATGATGTACTGGTGGCGAATGAACAATGATTTTTAAGGATAAATATTTGCAGGATTACAAGGTAAAAAAGGTCAAGGGTGCTGACGGCAAAACAGTGGATGAAGTTTATTACGCGGGGCCGCTTTATGATTATCCGTATGACGATAAGGCGAAACTGCGCTGGCAGCAGATGTATTTCCGCCTGAATCTCATGCTTGTCGCGTGCTGGATAGCCGCGCTTGCGATAAACGTCGCGGAGACGAGCTATGCGTTTATAGTCATACCGCTTGCCTGCTGTGTTTTGCCGCTTTATTATTTCACACTGTCCGTGATGCGGTTTGTTTTCAATAAGCCGCCGCTTAAACGTGAGCAGCATGATAAGATAGAAAAACGCTCCAAAAAGGCTCTTATCGCAGTCGCGGTGTGTTATGCCGTCGCATTTATCGCGCTTATCGTGTATTACGCGACTGAGATGGAGAGTTTCACTGGCATGAGCTTTGCGTTTTTCCTGCTGATCGCCGTACCTCTCATAATGTCAGGGCTCGGTATTTACAGGATCTCCGCTCTTAAAAGCTTTGAAATTGATCCTAAAAAGAGCGCCGGTACTTCTGACGGGCATGACGAAGCTGACGACAGCGGCGTAATGGACGATGACGCCGGAAAATCGGCAGAATGACCCTGCGTGTTTAAAAGGCAGGTGTGTTAATATGGAGGAGTGTTCAAAAGGCGGCCTGTCAGGGATGAACGATACGGAAGTTCTGGCGGTCATACTCTCCTATTCCAAGGAGAGAGGCGGCGCATATACTGCCGCAAAAAAGCTGGTCAGCTATTTTGGCGGGTTTAGCGCAGTCCTCGACGCAATGCCTGCGGAGCTCATGCGCGTAGGCGAACTGTCTGAGAGTGACGTTGTCCTTCTTAAGATGCTGCCGCAGCTTTTCCGTGAATATATGATAGAAAAGCTCCCGGGACGGCCGGAGATCAGAAGTCCGGAGACAGCGGGCGCATATCTGCTTCCGTTCTTTCTCGGAGAGACAATGGAAACGTGCTATGCGCTTTTGCTGGATGAAAACGAAAGGGTCATCGAGTGCAGGAAAATGGCAACTGGTGATATTAATGTGTCGCATCTCAACATCAGAAGCTTTGTTTTTGCTGCTATGGATACAAAGGCAAAGTTTGTAGTTGCTGCTCATAATCACCCGGCCGGTTTTGCTATCCCGTCTGACGAAGACCGTGCGGCGACGAAGTCACTGTATAATGCGCTTGCGAGTATTGGCGTGGAGCTTGCAGATCATATAATAGTCGCGGATAATGATTTTGTATCACTTGCAGAGGACGGTTTTTTCGATAAGCTGAAACGCGGCGCGGCAAAGGGATGAAAAGAGAAGGAGGAGCTCCTATAGTACACGACGGGCATCGCAGCAGATTAAGGCGAAAATTTCTTGAACACGGTTTTGATGCGCTCGACAGCCATAATATACTCGAGCTGCTCCTGTTCTATTCGATACCGCGAGGCGATACAAATGTCACCGCGCATCTGCTGATGAACAGATTTAAAAACATCGCCGGCGTATGTGAAGCGCCTGAGAGCGAGCTTATGGAAGTGCCGGGAGTCGGTGCGGTTTCGGCACGCCTTATAAAACTGATACCGGAACTTGCTGCGCGGTACAGCACCTCATCCCGCTCAGATCCACCTTACATAATTTCGAGCGCCGTTGACGCTCGAGACCAGCTATTGCCGCGCTTTGAAGGCGAAAGCGGCGTTACATATTTGCTGTGTCTTGACGGGAAAGGCAAAATGATCGGATGCAGAAGGCTGGAGAGACGTGCCGCCGATCCGCTTGAGATCGATGTACGCCTTATAGTCGAAACAGCGCTGCGTGACAATGCTACCGCTGTTATATTGGCGCATGATCATCCGCCTGGCAGCGTGGCGATGACTGAAACGGACATCACGGCGACAGATAAGATCAAAACGGCGCTGGAGCTCGTCGGGGTCAAGCTGTACGACCATTTGATATACGACAGGGGAGGATTCCTCTCAATAATGTCAGAAGAGTTTTTCAAATATAACGCTGGCCAACAATGAGATATAGATATAAACGGACGTCTTTCATAAGACGTCCGTTTTGTATATGTTTAAAACAGCCCGTAAACGTCAGTAACCCTGCTGAGCGGGCAAATCAAATTTCCCGTCTTGCCATTACCGAAACCCATTTAAACGGAAAATCACGGCTTCACAGCGACATTTCATGTTGCCACACCGCGCCTACGGATCTTTAGCGCTCCATCCGCAGCCGGATAAGGCGAATGCCGCACGGTTTTTAAGTCTTTTGATGCTGACGCTTATTTTGCCGGCGTGTCATTTTTGCGCAATTATTGTTGTGTGGCCTAATAATGCAAAAATTTTATAAAAAATTGAGATTACTGCTTGACACATAACAGAAAATGGTGTATATTTTATCCAGTTAGTTTAAACTAACTGGATAAAAACAGACTACATAAAGAAAAACGTGCTTTAAAGCGCGGCGTCAATGGAAAGGGTGGATATATCATGATGAGTGAGATCATTTTGGCCGCCGTTTTCACAGGAATGTTACTTTCCGTTATATTTTTTATACGCAGCCGTTTAAAACGCGCCGCCCTCCGGCGGTAAAAAACGCTCTGCGCATAAAATGAAAAACGGCACATCTTTTGTGCAAAATAATTTGCTAAGTTCGGTCACACCGTTTATTTTTTCTCCTATAAGGCTTATGCTCCTGTAAATTACAACAAGCGCTGGATTTACAGGGCGAAAGGCTCTCTTGCTTATGCAGAGAGCCTTTCGTTTTTTATTTAGCCACGCTTATACTCGAAGACCGGCTGCCCTTTTCAAATGCCGGCAAAATGCCGCATCATACAAAAATCACCTGAACGCACAGCATATATATGAGAGTCCCTGCAATTATCGAAAGCAGCGTATTGTGCCGCAGCTTGTGCAGGACGATTACGGCAGCGAGGGAAATTATCTCCGGGATTGCGTGAGAACCGTCTGTAAACGATGTATTCCGCAGGCAGTATACAACGAGCATGGCCATGATCGCCTGCGGCAGTACACGTCCGAGATACAGCACAGCTTTCGGCGCACCCTGACGGAACACAATAAACGGAGCAAAGCGCAGAACGACCGTTACGAGAGAAATTACTGCTATTATGCTGAATATGTACAGGTTTTCACTCATTTTCATCGCCAGCCTTTCCGAAACGGCGCTCGATAAGCAGCAGCGCTGTGATAACGAGCATCGCCGGTATGAGAAAATCATTGACTCCGAACAGCAGCAGACAGGCGATCGAGGTTACAAAACCCGTAATCGCCGGCAGATGGCCGCTGCTCGACTCCCACTGTTCGACTACGATAACCGTAAACAGCGCCGTCATGGCAAATTCAACGCCGGCCGAATTAAAGGACAGCGCAGCACCGAGAACAGCTCCCAGCACACTCCCGAGAATCCAGTAAAAGTGATCAAGTAGCGAGACAAGCAGGTAATACCGATTCTCGTCGACTCCGTCAGGCAGATCGGCGGAGCAAACAAGAGAAAAAGTCTCGTCCGTCAGCGCAAATATGAGATAAGGCTTAAATCGGCCGGCGTCTCTGTATTTAACAAGCATCGTAAGGCCGTAGAACAGATGACGCGCATTTACGGCAAGCGTCATAAGTGCCGCTGTTATAATGTTTGCGCCGGCGCTTAAAAGGTCGACCGCGACATACTGTATCGAGCCCGCGTATATAACAGCACTCATAAGAGCCGACCAGTACCACGCGTAACCGTGTGCCTGCATAAGAATCCCAAAACCGATCCCAAGGACTATATACCCCGCCATGACCGGCAGGGAGGCACGGAATGCATAAAAAAATGTTTTCCTGTCCATTTAAAAATGTCTCCGAAATTCTGTCAGAATAATATAAAGCTCGTACAATAATATCACATCTTCTGCAATGCAAAAGTATCCAGGCTTAAAAAATCGCTGCAAGCCTCGTACAGATTGCAGCATCTGAGTCTTTGAGATGAGGAGCGACAAAGTGAATAAGAGACGG
>CALXCR010000091.1 GCA_944386855.1 uncultured Oscillospiraceae bacterium | reverse complement strand
CCGTAAAAAGAGGCGATATCGCGATAGGAAAAATACTCTCGCTCGGCGTCATAGCTCTGCTTGCCGGCTTATCGAGCGCGCTGGGGACGATACTCTCGCTTCCGAAGCTCATGGGAGGCGCGTCGGAGGAGATATCGGCAAATGCCTACGGCACGAACGACTATCTTATGCTTGGCGTTGTAATATTGTCCACCGTGCTTCTGCTGATAACGATGATATCGATAATTTCCGCGTTTGCGAAAAGCACAAAGGAAGCGCAGACATTCGTAATGCCGCTTATGATCCTCGTAATGTTTATCGGCATAACCTCCATGTTCGGAAGCGGCGCTTCGGACAACTGGTACATATACTTGATACCGCTTTATAACAGCGTACAGTGTATGACCGCTATATTCTCATTCGATATCACGGCGGTAAACGTCGCAATCGCCGCAGTGAGCAATATCGTGTATGCCGGTATAGGCGTATATATCCTGACAAGGATGTTCAACAGCGAAAAAATAATGTTCTCAAGATAAGAATGATCCCCGCGGCAGACATTTGCCGCGGGGAATTTTTTAAATTAATATAAACAGTAGAAAAAATACACAGGATATGGTAAAATAACAGTATAACAACTGTAGGAGGAACAGGCTGTGATAAGCAGGATATTAAATTTTGCAATAGGTTCATTTACAATAGGCAATATCCTTGCGGCGGTAATCGCCTTTGCTATAGGGCGTGTTGTGGTAAAATATGTTATGCGCGTGTTTGAGCGCGCGCTTCAAAAATCACATGTTGATAAAACGCTTATAAGATTTATCAACCACGCGGCGCAGATACTTCTGTATTTTGTCCTCATCGTAATTGTGGCGGACTGCCTTAATATCTCTATTGTGTCTATGGTGGCTGTGTTCAGTGTCGCGGGCCTTGCTGTTTCGCTTGCGGCGGAAAATTCGCTGTCAAATCTGGCGGGCGGCATACTGCTTCTCGTGCTGAAGCCGTTCAAGGTCGGAGATTTTATCGAGGCGTCGGGGAAGTCGGGGACGGTGGTCGATCTAGGCCTTATTTATACGGAGCTTTTGACTGTAGATAATAAGCATATCTACATACCGAATAAAGATGTGTCGTCCGAGGATATAATAAACTATTCCGAGGAGGAAAACCGGCGTGTCGATATCAAGGTAAACGTCGATTATGACTCAAACGCCGCAGAGGTAAAACAGGTGCTGCTCGACACGATTTACTCGGTAGAGGGCATTTTTGAGACGCCGGAGCCGTTTGTAAGGCTCAGCGATTATAAAGACAGCTCGGTAGAATACACTATTCGCGTCTGGTGTCGCAACGCGGACTACTGGGAGGTATACTTTACACTCCTTGAGAGATTAAAGCCCGCGCTTAACGAGGCCGGTGTGGATATGACGTATAATCACCTCAACGTACATATAATAGACGAAAAGACCGATTTTTCAAAGGAGGACAAACAATGAAAAACGAGACACTGCAAAGCATCAAAGAGAGAAGATCGATAAGAAAGTACAAGGATCAGCAGATAACAGAGGCGGAACTCGATATCGTCCTTGAAGCCGGAACATACGCCGCGACGGCAAAGGGCACAATGTCGCCCAAAATGGTCGCTGTTCAGGACAGGGAGCTTGTCAAAAAGCTGTCCGCGATGAACGCCGCCGTTATGGGGTCTAACGGCGACCCGTTTTACGGTGCGCCGACCGTTGTTATTGTGTTCGGAGACAGCGAGCGCCCGAACTACATTCAGGACGCGAGCCTTGTCCTCGGCAATCTTATGCTTGCGGCATACGCTGCTGATCTCGGCTCATGCTGGATAAACAGGGCCAGAGAGATGTTCGATACGGAAGAGGGCAAGGCACTTAAGAAAGAGTGGGGACTTGAGGATAAGTATGTCGGCGTCGGCTGCTGTATCCTCGGCTATCCCGACGGGGAGACCCCAGCGGCAAAACCGAGAAAACCGGATTATATCATAAAGATAAAATAACGGCGGAAAAAGCGCCCCGGGAACATGCGTTTTAAAAGCGCGCCTTTGTAGCTTAAGGCGCGCTTTTAAATATATTTGGAGCATTTTGCAAATACCGTCAAAAAACGCTTGACTGTGAACCTCGTTCACACCTTATACTGTGAGTATATAAAACGAAAGGAGGCGGTTTATTTGACTATCAAGGAGGTCGAGATTAAAAGCGGACTCCAGAGATCGAATATCCGCTTTTACGAGCGCTGCGGACTGTTAAAGCCGCAGGTACTGTCAAATAAATATCGCGAGTATTCACAGGAGGATCTTGATGAGCTGATGCGCATAAAGCTTCTGCGCGGGCTTGGCATTACGGTGGAACAGATAAAGCAGCTCCAGAGCGGGCGGCTAAAATTGCGCGATGTAATGGATACAAGGATAAAGGAGACCGAGGCCGAGGCGGAGGGGGCGCAGTACGCAGGAAAGCTGTGCCGCGCAATTTTTGACGGTAATATAAGTTACAGTGAGCTCAACGGCAGCTCGTATGCCGACTATCTGCCGACGGAGGAAAACGACACGCCGATGACGCTCGACGTCGGCAACGAGACGGCAAATGTAGTCAAGATGACGTTTAAGCGGATCGCGGCGCGTCTTATCGACATGACGCTGTACAGCGAGATATTTCTCGGTGCGCTCCGGCTGTTCGGGCTGAGCCGGTATGATCTGCCAGATCTCAGTATGATACGCATCGGCAGCAATTTTTCTGTCCGCTCGTTTCTGATAAGCAGAGACCTCGCCGTGATTCTCGCGGCATTTCTTCTCATGCTCATAATAGAACCGGTTTTGCTCCACTTTTTCGGCACGACCGCCGGGAAATGGCTCATGGGGCTGCGCGTAAAGGCGCGTGACGGCTCGAGGCTCGATTACACCGACTCGCTGAAGCGTACGTTCGGCGTAATATTCTACGGGTATGCCCTCGGCGTGATCTCTATCGTGACGCTTATATGCCAGATAAGAAACGTGTACAATCTTTCCAGGGGCGAGACGATGGAATGGGATCTCACGCTCTGGTCAAAGGTGACCGACGGCAAGGTTCGCGGCTACAGATTTGCCGTGTGCATAACGGCGGCCGCGGTTGTGTTTATTGTCGGATTTGCGGTCGAAAGAGCGCGGCTCGCCCCGCCGAATACGGGGGAGCTTACGGTCGGGGAATTTGCGGAAAATTTCAACTATCTGTCCGGCGTGAAGTATACCGATTTTTTCGCGCGGTACGATGTAGTTCCGATAGACGAAAATGGTGTCTGGACGGCGGGGTGCAGGTATCCGCTTTCGGAATCATCGGCATATGGGGATATCCTGTGGAGTACTCTGCCGCTTGACGCCGAGCCCGTGTGTTCATATGTGATATCTCCGGGCGGGAACGTTACAAAGGTGACGTTTGAGCTTGAAAAAGCGGGGGATTCCGGCGGCGTCCGCGCACTCACGGAGCTTGTGCTTACGATGGTGCAGGCATACGCTTTTGCCGAAGCGGATATAGCGCCGTTCTCGCCTGAGAGCTTCGGTATAGAGCGCGAAATCAGGAACACGAATCCTTTTGAAGATTTCCGGCTGACGGTGGGAAACACGCTCGTCACATTTGAAGTCGAGTACAGCGGATATGTGCCGGAGGGAGATTATCTGGAACCGTATTTCCGGTGCGTGATCTCGATGGAAAAGCTCGAAAATTAGTGTGTCTGAGAAATTTTTGCTACAATTGAAAAAACGCTTGACTGTAAAGCGGCTTTATCCCTTACTATCCTATTATAGCAGTCCTGTGAAAGGCGAATGCCCGCCGCGTACGGGACGAAATAGAAAGGGGAGAGACATTATGACGATAAAGGAAATGGAAGATCGCACCGGTGTGCCCCGCGCAAACCTGAGATATTACGAGCAGGAGGGGCTTTTAAAGCCAAACCGCCTGAAAAACGGATACCGTGATTACTCCGAGAGAGATGTCGAGGAGCTCATGCGGATAAAACTCCTGAGAAGTCTTGACGTGTCGACGGAGGATATAAAAAAGCTTCAGTCCGGCGAGGAGTCGCTATCCGCCGTACTTACAGAAAAAATACATGACCTTCGTGATGAGCGCGAAAAGGCGGCGTACGCCGAAAAAGTATGCCGCGCCATATGCGATGAGACATCGTCTTACTCGTCGCTCGACGGGCAGAAATATCTGACGTATATCCCGCAGGAGGAGCACACCCCGGCGCGTGCGTATCTCGCCGACGACAGGCCGTCGCTGTATCCTGTCAGGCGGTACTTTGCCCGTGCGCTCGATATGCTGCTCTACACGGCCGTATGGTGGCTCATACTGTGCGCGATGGGTACAAACATAATAAATATGCCGGCAGTAGTTCCGACGATACTTGATCTGATCGTCATGATTATAGTAGAACCGCTGCTCATATGGCGGTTTGGGACGACGCCGGGCAAAAAGCTGCTCGGGATACGGCTTGAGAGCGAGGACGGCGGAAATCCGTCGTATATAGAGTCGCTCATCCGCACGGGCAGCGTGATCTTACATGGGTTTGGCCTTTTTATACCGCTTGTCAGCCTGTACTGCATTGGAAAGAGCTTTTCAAAAACGCGGAAGGGCGAAACTCTCGCGTGGGAGCGCCCGCCGTATCCCGTGATGATATATGACAATTTGAGCCTGCGCAGAAAACTGTCGTTTGCAGTGTCATCATGTCTGTGCCTGCTTATAATGCTTACGGCTTATTCCGGCTCGCGCCTGCCGCCGAACAGAGGGGATCTGACGGTTGAGCAGTACGCGGAAAACTTCAATTACGTCACAAACTACAACTTCGGGCAATATTACGGATACGGCGAAAGCGCGGAAGCGATGAGGCATGACGGCACATGGAACGGGGGTGAGAGATTCCCGTTTGTAACGCTTGAGGGGCAGTGGGGACTGGAGCATGATTTCATCTCGAATCCTGAGGGCGGTGAGCCGGAATGCCATTTTACCGAGGAAAACGGCGCGCTGCGTGCCGTCGGTTTTTCGG
>CALXCR010000090.1 GCA_944386855.1 uncultured Oscillospiraceae bacterium | reverse complement strand
GTTTAAAAAGGGGTGTTACGGTCTGCCGCCGTGGCGGCCAGCGCTGGCCTTACTGCGCACCCTGCGTATTTTCGTCGAATACCACTGTCACATCGGTAGTTCCGACGCTTGAGCGGTATATCGTTATCGTCGCAGTGTCGCCGGCACTGTAATTTCTAAGCGTCTGGCGAAGCTCGTCTATTCCGCCTATCGGCGTTCCGTCAATCGCCGTGATGATATCCTGGGCGCGGATACCAGCCGCTTCTGCGCACGATCCCTCTTCAACGCTGTTTACATACGCGCCGTTCGGGATATTGTAGTAGCTTGTTACAAACATCTCCACGTCGCTGACGTTTACGCCTAGGTATGCCTGGCCGGCGAGATAGCCGTACTCGATAAGATCCGAGGCAATATTGATCGCGTCGTTTATCGGGATTGCAAATCCAAGGCCCTCTACGCCGCTTTCGGAATATTTAGCCGTCACGATACCGATTACCTCGCCCTGACTGTTATACACAGGGCCGCCGCTGTTGCCGCTGTTTACCGCAGCGTCCATCTGGAACATATTGATCGTAGTATAATCGTCAGTCGCTATCATCCTGTCAAGCGCACTGAGATAACCTGATGTGAACGAAAAGTCAAGCTCGCCGAGCGGGTTGCCAACGCAGTATACTCTTTCGCCGACCTCCATCTCGTCGGAGTCGCCGAGCGTTACAGGAGTGAGACCCGTTGCGTCGATCTTTATAACGGCGACGTCGTTGTCCTCATAATATCCTACAATATCGGCTACATACTCCGTCCCATCCTTGAACATGACGTTTACATCATATCCGTTTTCAACAGCAAGCTCTATAACATGGTAGTTTGTGATGATATAGCCATCCTCCGAGATCACGAATCCCGTACCCGTTACGGCGTTGGTCGACTCCATGCCGAAAAGATTCTGGGTCGTATAAGGCGTCGTGATTCCGACGACCTGCGTTTCCGCTAGCTTGTAGATCTCAGTGCCGCTGAGTTCATCGCCGCTCTGTACGGTGGCGTCCGTGTCGTCTTCGGACGAGTCGCCTGAACTTACGTTTGACGCGTTCTGATTGCCGAGGATCACGTTTGTACCGCTGTTTTCACTCGTGTTCTCCGCGAGATAACGGTCGATCATATAGTACGCGGTGCCTATGCCCGTTCCCGCGCAGAGCAGAACGCATACAAGAACAAGCGCAAGCGCCCTTGCAAAACCGCCGCGGCGCTTTTTCGGTTCAGACGCCGCAGACGAGTTATGCTGCTGCTTTTTGCCGGCAGCATAGCCGTACGAGTGCCCGGCCGAATAGTTCGGAGAGTAGTAATTGTACTTCGTCTCCGTCGTCTGGCTGTATTTCGGCTCGGTCCACGGCTCGTTGTACCTGTACGTCGGCTTTGCGGCCGCGCCGTTATCCTCAGACGTTACCGGTGTTTCCGGAGCTGCCGGAGTTTCCGACGCTTTCGCCGTTTCGTTTTCCGCCGCGCTGTTTATGGGTTCTGCTTCGGCGGTATCTCTCGTTTCGTTCGTTTCCGGATTGACTGTGTTTTCGATGTTTTCTGTGTTTCTGTTTTCGTCGTATTTGTTACACATTCGAATTGCCCCCTAAAAGCAGTTGAATTTTTTTCTGTACTCATATACTACCTTCAGTTTATGTAATTTACATGAACAAAATTAAAATAATTTATCACAAAATCTTCCGTTTTCTGCCGGCAAATATAAAGGACCGCCCGGATATCCGGGCGGTCCTGTGATATTGATCGCTAAAGCTTTAACAAATTTTTACAGCTTTGTTCCGCAGTTCGTGCAGAAGCTTGCACTGTCGCTGCATACCGATCCGCATACGGGGCATCGCCGTTCCGCGCGCTTATCTTTTACGCGCAGGTCGTTTCCGCATTTTGTGCAGAAGCTCGCGCCGGGCCGCACCGGCTCGCCGCATCTCGGGCATGCCGGAACGGTCTCCGCCTCCGTTTCGACCGGCGTCTCGGATATCGCCGCGTCTCCGGCTTCGTCTGCGCCATGTGCGGACATATCCTCCGCCGATACCGTATCGTCCGGTATCGCGTCATCGCCGGATGTGTCAGGGATAAAGTTATCTTCCGCCGGCGCAATATCGTCTGTACAGGATGCGTCCGCGCCGTCATCCGTCTCGGTATCCGGCCCGCCGCCGTTTATGAGTTCGTCCGCGAACGCGTTTTTCGCCTCGTCGCCGTCCGGCCATATACCCCCGGTTTCCGCGGCTTTTTCGCTCGCCGCCGTCTCTGTCACGGCCGGCACATCGGTATCCGTCACCGCAGCGCTCGACGCCGCCTCCGTAGCGCCCGTTTTATCGGACGCAGCCGCCGCCTTTGCGGCCTTTCTGCGGCGGACGTTTCGGCTTATGCGCCCCATAAGTATGGGCAGTGCGATGCAAAGCGCCGTATACAGCGCGAATACCGCACATATCTCAATCGGATGATTCTCCCACATTCTGACAAACGGCGCGAACCAGTACGTTCTTGTCGTACGCACGGCCGCGTTGCGTGAACCCTGTTCGATGACGACGGAGCCGCCCCTGTCGAGCGTGTCGCTCGTCCATGTGTATGTGCCCGCCTCTATCTCCTCGATCACAAACTGTCCGCTGCCGTCGGTCTCTATCGTGAACATATATCCGTCTTCCGAATACAGCTCGATCGGCTCGTTTGCGAGCGCGTCCCCGAAATCGGCCGTTACGTCGAGCTTTTCGATGACTTCTATCTGCTCTATCGAGTCGATTATCGCGTCTCCGACTTTCGACGCGTCGTCTACGCTTGCGTAGCTTCCGCCGGTACTCTCCGATATGCTCTCAAAGAAATCCTCCGCGTCGGAGCTTGCGTCCGCGCCTATTGAGAACACATTTATAAGCGCCGTATCGAGATGGTCGGTGACTCGGTCGTCCGAATCGTCCAGATCGATGTTGATATCGGCGTTGAACAGCGCGAGCAGGACCTGATCGTAGGTGAACTCGGTCTCCGGTTCGGGATCGAGCGGCGCGGCGTCGCCGAGGATTATGATGACTTTCTTTGCGTCTGTCCTCCAGTCGAGGCGCACAGCCGCCATGAGCGCCGAATACACCGTCTCTTCATTGTCCCCGCCGTTTCCGAGGTCGAGGGCGTCTATCGCGGCCGTTATATCGGTGTTATTGCTTGAAAACTCCAGCTGTACCTTGTACGGATAGTCGTCGGAATCGTTCGTCCTCGACGGATAATCCCTGTAGTCGATCAGCGCTACGCGGTAATTTTCGGTCTTCTCGGCGAGATGCTCGAGGATACTCGCCATATTCTCCTTGGCGCTCTCGATATCGTCGCCCATCGAGCCCGTCGTATCGACGACGAAGCAGAGATCAAGCCCGTTATCCGTCTCCGTCTGGAGAACCTTGTTTACAGACGTGTCCACCGTCTTAAGCGCGTTTACGACTGCCGTATTCGCGTTTAAAAGTCCGCTGTAAGACCCGCCGTGATAATATCTGCCCGTGGCGGAAGCAGTCAGGATGTTCTTGACCTCCGGACCTGTGAGCGACGGATTGCTCGCGAAAACGAGGCCGGCGACGCCCGTGACGTGCGGTGTCGCCATAGACGTTCCGCTGAGCAGTCCGTAACCGTTCGCCGTACAGCTGTACACATCTACTCCGGGCGCGACAATGTCGACTCGTGATCCGACGTTTGAGAAGTACGCATAGGAATAGCGCGTCTGCGACGATGTCGAAGAGCCGGAGTCTATTCCGACGGCGCCGACTACGATGACGCGGTTTTTGACCTCTTCCTCATCCATCAGGTTTAAGAAGTTGTTGTACAGTGCGAGAGAACCGCCGATCTCCCCGCGCCATCCGAACAGGTATTTGACGGCCTCCCAGTCCGTCATCTCCTCACGGTAGCCGTATGGCTCGTCGTCGTCCTTGTAGTAATATGTGGAATTGCTGTTTCCGGCGGCAACGCAGATGACGAAATCGGACTTTCCTTCGCTCTCTCTCGCTTCTATAATGCGCGAGAGTCCCTTTTCGGCCAGATCGGCCTGCATGGACAGATAGTTTACCGCGTTCTGGTTGCCGTGGCTCGCCGCAAATCCGATAAGGCGGCTCGTATTCTGGCTTATGTTTATCGCCTGAACGTCCTGGTCGATCAGTGTTTTCAGCGCCAGGAGGTATGTATACGCCGTGGCATATCGCGACGTGACTCCGCTGTCCGTCTCATAGTACACCGCACTGTAATACAGCTCTCCCTTGCCGCCCATAACGCCGGAAACACCGGTTGAGTTGTCCCAGCGGGCGTTTATCGTGCCGGAGACGTGTGTCCCGTGGTCGTCGGCCGACACAGAGTATTTATTCACGTTAGTCAGGCCCGTATTTTCGTCTATGAAGAGCGAGCTTGTGTTTGAAAACGCCAAATCCTCGTGCGAGGTGTTCGGCATCGAGTCGATAAGGCCGACTTTCACGTTTCCGAGACTGTCGAGATACCCCCACGCGCCCGGTGCATCGATGGCCTCAACTCCCCAGTTGTTGCCGCGCGGAACAGACACGTCCCATGTGTCGTTATCCCACGGGTCATCCGGATAATCGGGGTCTTTGTAGTCAAAATCGTCCTCCTCCGTCTCCTCCGCATCGCTCTCAAGCTCAGTCACAGTGTTGATATACGCGTTTTCGACGATTGACTCTGATTTTATCCTGTTTATGAGCGACTCTAGCTCGTCATATGACATCGCGTTTGCGAACACGAGGCGGTATACGCCGATATCGGCCATCGTATTGTCCACCTCGGCATCAAGACTGTCAAAAAGCGCGTCGATCCTGTCCTGAGCCGCCGTCGTCCTTATAAATACGACGACCTCGTTATTTACATATAAAACGCCGTTTTCCTCGTTGAAGTCGACCTGCTCCGACTCCTCCGCGATCGACACCGGTCCGGGCTTCGGTTCTGATACCTCGCTCTGATCAGGTTCGACAAAGTTCGGAAAGATCAGAAACACCCAGGCGACGATAAACAGCGCAAACAGCAGCAGGACTGACGCCGCCGCGATGAGTATCTTTTTTACCAGCTTATTCATGTGCGCCTCCTTTTACCGCCCTGATGCACGAATATACCGATATGCAGCCGATCGCAACCGCGAGCATTATGACGGCACATACTATCGAAAACTGCATGAATACGGACGCGGCCGGCAGCAGTATATCCTGCCACTCTCCCGGCATCAGTGCAAAAAGCCTTCCCGCCGTTATGCCGCCTGCGGCGGAAATCACCGCCGCTACCGACGACGACACACCTATCGCGAGAAACGCGCGGCGCATACGCCGCATATTAATTAGGATGAGCGCAAGCAGCGGTATCGCCGTTACAGCACCTATAAACGCGAGCGAGAGGCTTGAATCGAAAAACGCCGCCATCATGCTGTCAGACACAAATCCCGCTGCCGGGAGGCTGATGTTTTCTCCCAGAGCGTGTACGAACAGCAGAATAACCGTACCGACAGCGGCCGCTGTGAGCAGAACCGCAAGCAGGACGGAAAACACCGTGCTCCAAACGCCGCGCGAGCGTGTCCCGGCACTCCCGTCCGGCACGGGCGATCCGCACTTGGGGCAGAGCGACGTTGCCGGGTCGGCTGCGACGCCGCATTTCGTGCAGATGCCGCCCGTCATTTTTTCTTTTCCCATAATTTATATCTCCGTCTTAAATGATTAAAATAAGAGCTTTTAAAAAGGGAATGCGCACCGAATCCAGTTCAGTGCGCATTCGCCGGAAATCTGATTTAGCCGATCTTCTGACCGCAGGAGGTGCAGAACGCCGAATTGGCGGCGACCGGCGCGCCGCAATTGCTGCAGAAAGCTGACGGCTGCTCTGCCGCCGGTGTCTCCTGTACAGGGAGCTTAAACCCGCAGCTGCTGCAAAACGCCATCCCCTTACCCACTTTCGCTCCGCACTGGGGGCAGGTATCGGCGGCATTTATCGCGTTTATCTGCGCTTTGCTCGCCTCTATCTCATGGTGTAATTCGGTCACTTTTTCTATCATCTCCGCCACCTCCGGCAACGGAGCGTCGCAGTATGCGCGGTAAACCTCGTACCCGATCTTGCCGTACAGCTCGGCGATCTGCTTTTCGGTCGACGATATGACACCGTTAAGCCTCGCGATCTCCGACAGGTCCTTCGCCTTCTGTACCGCTGACTGACTTGCCTGCGACAGCTTGTCGCGCATATTGTTTATAAAAGCCATGTTTGCAAACCTCCCGTATACTGCCCTATGCGTTTTATTTTAATAGCCGTAGCCAAAAGTGTTTTCCGCTTCCATCGCGTTGAGACACCAGAACAAATCGACATCGGCGTGAAGCATCGTCTTATCTCCGTCGTCGTAGCAGTAGAGGTCACCGTCGGACAGATAGAGCACGGTCGAGCCGTCTACGCGCACATACTGCGTCACATCCTCGGATACAAGCGCAGTCTCTCCGTCCGCATCGATCATCGTAAGTTCGTATCCGTATCCGTCTCTGTAGCCGGTAAACGCTAGAAGCACGCCGTCCTCATAGCGGTTGATGCCATTAATCATAATATCCACCGCAATGCGTTCGCTCTCGCCGCCGCTGTACGAATACAGATCGCCGTAGGTGAATCCGTTATTGTCGTACATTGCCTCGGCGTAGTACATCGTGTCGCCGTCCGCGTCAAGCGGGCTCGCATCCTCTGATAGAAGCGTAAATCCGCCGATCGTGTCGCCGTCGGCCTCCGCAACGTAAAGCTCCGTTCCGCTGGAGAGGAATATCCTGTCGTCTCCCATGTAAAGCTGCGCGTAATTTTCGTCATACTCGTCGGCGTACGTCTCGGCCGCCGTCATCGACATGCGTCTGACCTCGCCGTTCGACGCAAACAGCACATAGTTTTCCGCGTCTCTCCCGACCTCGAACAGTTCCTCTACGTCGCTCACGGAGTAGATGCTGTCGATGCTTACGGTATCCGTCACAAGCTCCGTTGTGTTGAACAGCACGCCGCTTGAGCATGTCAGCACGTCGAGCACGTTTTCGCTTACGACGGTCGTCTCGCCGTTTTCGTAGCGGTACAATGTGAGAACCTCAAAGTCATTTGCGCTGTCCAAAAGCTCTTCACGCAGCTCAATCCTGTTCCTTGCGCCGGCCCACTCTTCATACGCCGCGTTATACGCGTCATAGTCAGTCGTTGTGCCGGACTCGTACTTGTTGTAGCACAGCCACATCCACTGCCATTCGTTTTCGGGCTCTTCGGCGTATTTCTGTATCTCCTGAAGCGCCGCCTTTACCTCGTCGGTTACGAGGATGTACCCGTCCTCATCGGCGGTATCGCCGAATCTGTCGATAAAGGCCTGTGTTGCCGTCTGAATAGCCTCTGTATTGTCACCCCAGTCCATGTCGACGGCATCTTCCATTGAGTAGCTCCACCATGTGCTCTGCCCATACCAGTAGAGGTCTCTTGTGCATGAGGTGTAGAGCTCGTCAAAATCTTCCTCTGCGAGATCTTCTCCGTATACCATCTCGTAGTAGTATCTCGGCACGCTGAAATCATCAACATCAGGCTCCGTTATGCCCTCGTCGGCCTCGGCATGGGCATCGTCCACAAAGTCGTACAGGCTTACCGTCGTGCCGCTTGCGATTGTATAATACACTGTGTCTTCGTCGAACGCCACGACCGATGCGTTGTTGCCCAGTTTTTCGGCCTCTCTTTCAAAGCCCGCGATATACAGTGAGTATGTGCCGTCGTCCTCAAGCCTTGTATAGAAGACGTTTTCGTTGTCAACGATGTCCGAGGCGGTCGCTATATTGGCGCCGAGCCTTATCGCATTGCTCGGGTCGCTGACATCAGCCCCATACAGCGAGTATTCGCCGCTCTCGCCGTCCTGCACGATATATACAAAGCGTCCGTCCTCCAGAACGGAGACATAGGAAACGTCTCTTGCAAGCCGTATCGGCTCTTCCCCGTCGGTATAATAGTACATTGCACTGTCGCCGTTAAGATAGCAGAACGAGCCGTCGTCCAGGAAATAGATACCCGGTCTTACGTTTGTCGCTATCGTCTCGATATATCTCTCGTTTCTGCTTGCATTTTCGCCGAGTCTGCCTATCTCCGCGCGGTTGAGAGAGCCCGTGTTGAGAGACGAGTCGTATCTCGTTATGTAATACACATACTTTCCGTCAGGGCTGAACTCCACAAACGACGCATATGCGTAATCGGATCTTGTCGACGCGATCTCTATCGTCTCATCCCCGCTGAGGTCGGTCAGAAGCCCGTAGCTCCCGTCCGACACATAGACGTATGCCTCATCCCCGCCGAACATGGAAAAGAGCGCTTTCACTCCGAAGATGACCGCTATAACGGCAACGACGGCGACGGCTATCGTGATGATGCGCTTCTTGCTGAATTTTTTCTTCAGCTCGTCGATATTGAGTGCCGCGGTATCCGCTTTTGCTGTCTGATCCCCCTGCGGGACAGATGCGGCAGTGTTTACCGTCTCCGGAGGCGTATTCCCGCTTTCCGAAGCGGCTTCCGCGACGGTCTCCGGCTCTGCCGGTGTTTCCGGCGGCGTAATCTGCTCTGCGGGTTCGGTCAATCTCTCTCCGCACGCTCCGCAGTATTTACTTCCGTCAGGTATCTCAGTACCACATTTGGGGCAAAACATTGTTATTCCTCCTCTTTTTTGCTGTTACTTGATGGGAGTTCCGCAATTGTTGCAGAATTTCATATCCTTGCTGCATTTGTTGCCGCAGTTCGGGCAATAAATCTCCTCCTTGGATTTGCCCGACAGGATATCCTCCGTCGCCTCGACGTATTTGGCCGCAGTCTTTAATGTATCTTCCTTTGCCTGCGCCCACTGAGTCGTTTTCGTAGTCGCGACAATACATATACCGGCTATAAGCGCGTAAAATGCGATATATGTCAGCCTGTTCAGCGATATGCCGTACCTTAAGCCGAACATATAGTTTAAGGCCATACAGCTATACGCGACATCCAGAGGTATCAGCTTGTTGCCGGCAAAGCACAGGATCGTTCCGGTAAAGTATGCGATATACATTATGGCGCTGATCATGCTTATATACCTCCAGGCGAAGTCGAGAAATGACAGCCTTGACACTATAAGGTACACGGGATATACGACGGCCATAGCGCTTGCAAACTTTATCATCGGCGCAAGATACTTATTGCCTCTGGCGTATTCCAATATGGCATTTTGGACCTTCTGCATACATAACCCTCCCTTCTGATACTCCGGAATTATTAAAAGGCGTACTTTTCAGGCGAGTCCGCACTATTAATTTCTACCATGAAAAATATACTCTAAATTTAGATAATTTTCAAGATATTATCGCAAATCTTTCCCCAATCTGCGGCGTTTTTTTACATATTTCGACATCCTCCCCTCCATTTAGGCCGCTCGGCAAAAAATAAAGCGGCATCCGGCCGCTTGGCCGGATGCCGCTGTTGTTCCGTATTATCTTTTGACCGTACTGCAATGCGGCGGTACGCTGTATATGTGCAGGTGTATGCCGCGCTCACTTCAGGCAGCTCAGCGGGTCTACGGGAGTCCCGCCCACTCTGACCTCGAAATGTACATGTACTCCGCTCGCCGTACCGGTCGCGCCCATATACGCGATCGTCTGGCCCTGGAATACGCGCTCACCTACCGATACCGCGACTGATGAGCAGTGCGCATAATATGTCTCTTCGCCGTTGTCGTGCCTTATGACTACGAGATATCCGTATCCGCCGTTGTTCCATCCGGCAAACGTGACCTCGCCGCCGTCAGCCGCCCATATCGCCTGACCGTAGCTACCCCAGATATCAAGTCCCTGGTGATATGACGAGCCGACGCTTACGTTCCTGTAACCGAAATATGAGCTGATCTGCCCGTTCGTCGGGAACATGTAGCTGCCGTATGATATCGTGGACGGTCTCTCCTTCGTGCCTTTGGCTACGCGCTTGTTGACGACCTCTGTCTCGACTTTCTCGGAGACGAGCGTATTTTCCACTACGACGCCGTCTATCTCGACGACTGCATATGTGGCGACGGATACGCCGTCAACACCGTTTTGAATAACCTTGCTCTGTCCCTCGTACATCGAGCTGTCGGAAACGGTCTCCGTCTCGAACGGGGTGGTAGTTTCCTCACGGACGATATATGCCTTTTTTATACTCAGCGCGTACTCGGACTCCTCGTTTTCCGGGTCGAGCATATCGCGCAGCTCCACGGCGTCGCGTCTCAGCGACGACGGGACATAGCCGAATTTCGTCGCGACCGACTCGTTTATCGATACATAGGCGTCGTCCTCTTCATATTCTGCAACTATTTCGCTGACGATGGAGTCGACCGTTGCCTCGTCCTTGACCGCGGCAACGAGTTCACCGTCGATGTACACGCCGTAGAGCTCCTCTATCTCCTCGACGCTGTCGAGAACTATCTTTTCCATCTCGTCATTTTCGGCTGCACTTCTGCCGCTGATAACAGACGTTACGCTGACCCTGTCCTCAAGGGAGAAGTTCTCTCCCAGGATCTCCGACGCCTGATACTCCACGTCATCTATTATCTGCTGCGCGTCCTCCTTTGACGACACATAGCCTATCTCCTGTCCCTCATACGACACTGCGTATACGACCGGTACAAACGGCGTCGACGACGCGATCACTACGAGCGCAAGCACTATTGCCGCTGTCCTGCGGATCTTCTTCCTGTTTTTCGGCGAGATATCTTTTGCCGCGGCGAAAAACGCCGTCTTCTTCTCGCTTACAGCCTTTACAAGTGCCGAGCGCTTTTCCGCCGCCGCGGAGAGAACCTCCGCTTTAAGCTCCGCCGTCCTTTTTCCGGCCGCTTTCGCCGCCGCTGAAACCGAATCAGCCGCACGGCGCGCGGCACACATTATCTTCTTCATAAATCCTCCTGATACACTCTGAAACATCACTCTCCCTTGTCGTGGTAACAGGGATTGTAAAAATGGTTACAAAGCGGTTACAATTGGTATAATAGTTGTTTCCGTTCGGTTTGTCAACCCTTTTTTCCCACTTTTCGTAAAATCGACGTAAATCGCGGCATTTTTTGCCTTTTTTGTGAATATTTTTTATATATACCATACTCGGGAGGCTTTATGAATGGGCTTTGATGATAACAATTTGTCGGAAAATGCGTTACAAAACGTAACTATTGAGGGTCGCAAACATCTGATTGTAACCGGTGTTCTGGAGGTATCGCGATTTGACGAAGACGAGATAGTTTTAGAGACTGTACGCGGGACGCTGTCGGTGCGCGGCAGCGACTTCCGCATGGAGCGCTTCAGTCTCGACACCGGCGAGGTACACGCACACGGATTCGTCACGGGGCTTGACTATGAGACTGATGAGCCGTCGTCAGGCGGGTTTTTCTCGCGTCTGTTTCGCTAGTCATGGAGATAAGCATAATACTGCAGGCGCGTCAGGCCGTCGCGGCGATCGTCCTCGGCATATGCGCCGGTTTGCTGTACGATTTTTTCCGCGCGCTGCGACGCCGCTTCCCCTCCGCCTCGTTCACTGCCGTACTCGACGCGCTGTTTTGGATAATCTGCGCGTTCTCGGCATTCCTCTTCGGCATGAGCGTTCTCGGCGGACGGCAGCGCCTTTTTGCGCTCGCCGCAGCCGGCATAGGATTTTTTATGTATATTGAGTTTTTCAGCTTTGCCGGTTTTGCCCTATGCCGCGCTTTAGTGGGCGGAGTGTTCTTTCTCGCCGGTCTTATAGCATATCCTGCCGCGTTTTGTGTAAAGATTGCAAAAAGATTCTTGAATTTTTTAAAAAAACTCTTCCACAATCGGATCAAACATCGTATAATAAGAGAAGCTCATTTTCTTAAAAGAAAGCGTGCCAAAAAAACATCTGATAATCTAAGGAAAGGGGCGGGACGCATTGAAGCTGAAACGGGCAGGTATACTTACGAAAGTTATAGTAGTGATAATGCTGGTCTACGCGGTTTCCACGCTGTCGGGACTTTATTCGGACATAAACGCCGCAAAGGCGGAGATGGCTCGCGTTCAGGACGAGGTAGACGCTCAAAACGCCGAGAACGCCGAGCTTGAATATGCAGCCGACAACAGCGATGATCCTTCTGTTATAGAGGACATAGCCCGTGACAAGCTCGGTCTTGTTTATCCGAATGAGGAGATCTTTCAGGTAGATTAGAAATTAAATACATTTTAACGAATGAGAGGAAAAATCTGTTCATTATGGAATTTGAAGTTGGCTCTGTCCTGACCGGTAAGGTCACATCTATCGCGAAGTTCGGCGCGTTCGTTTCCGTGGCGCCCGGCAGATCCGGTCTTGTGCACATTTCCGAGATCGCGAACTCTTTTGTAAGCAATGTGTCCGACTTTTTGAAAGAGGGGCAGGAGGTCTCGGTCAAGGTCATCAGCATCGACGATGCCGGTCGTGTAAACCTGTCGATCAAGCAGGCGCTCCCGGCGGGAGAGCGGCGAGATATGACGTCACGGTACGAAAACGCTCCGCAAAAGCCAGCGTATACGGCCAGATCTGCGGGGTCGGAATCCGTATATTCCGGCGCGTCGTCAAGCCAGACAGTTATACAGCGGCCCGAGGCAGCTTCAGAGGCGACCCCGGCAAAGTCGGCGGACGAGATGTTTGAGGACAAGTTAAAGCGCTTCATGAAAGATTCCGACAGTAAAATATCAGGCCTGTTCTCCGACAGGAGGACACGCCGCCGCTCGCGCGGGTAAGGCCTTTCGCGGCGTGCAGCAATTGAAATCTGCCGCGGACATCGTTTAAACTCTATCTCACCACGGCGCATTGCATACCGCCTTAAACCGCATAAATCGCACGGCGATACAATCAAATATGCCTATCAGCTCCTTTAAGCCCAAACCGGCTTAAGGGGGCTTTTTTCGGCCGCAGGCGCGGGTTTCGCGCAAAAAAAGCGGCGGACTGAGGGATCAGTCCGCCAAAAAAAGGGTTGTGGGATAAAGATATGAGCTTACAGTCTTTAAGTAAAGACTTGGGCATCCTCATGCCATTGGATAAGCTGTAATTTAATAATACAGCCCTGTCCGCCGAATGTAAATAGGAGATTTTGTCGAAAAAACACTAGTTTTGTCGTGTGCTCCATAGAAAATTATCTCACTCACAGGCGCAGGCGCTAATCTAGTAGAGCCCCGCCGTGAGATACCTCTCGCCGCTGTCCGGCATGAGCACGACGATACGCTTTCCGGCATTCTCCGGACGGGCGGCGAGGGCGCGCGCTGCATAAAGCGCGGCTCCCGACGATATACCGGCGAGAAAGCCCTCGGTCTTTGCGACCTCGCGCGCAGTCTCAAACGCGTCGTCCGTCTTCACAGCCATTATCTCGTCGCACACCGAAAGGTCGAGCACCTCCGGCACAAAATTCGCCCCGATGCCCTGTATGCCGTGGCTTCCGGCGACGCCCTTTGTCAGAAGCGGCGACTCCGCAGGCTCGACGCCGACAATTTTTATGCTTTTATCTCTCTCTTTGAGATATCGGCCGACGCCCGTTATCGTCCCTCCGGTACCTATCCCGGCGACAAAGATATCGACGTTTCCGTCCGTATCTTCCCATATCTCGGGTCCCGTCGTCATATAGTGCGCCTCGGCGTTCGCCGGGTTTGAAAACTGATCCGGAATGAAACTGCCCTCGATCCCGGCGGCGAGTTCCTCAGCCTTTTTGATGCTCCCCGCCATGCCGAGACTGCCGTCCGTCAGTACGACCTCAGCGCCGTACGCCGCCATGAGAAGCCTGCGTTCCACCGTCATCGTATCCGGCATTACGATTATCGCGCGGTATCCCCTTACGGCGCAGGCGGAAGCAAGCCCTATGCCCGTGTTGCCGCTTGTCGGCTCTATTATCGTAGCACCCGGCTTTATAAGCCCTTTCTCCTCGGCGGCGTCGAGCATCCTCTTTGCCACCCTGTCCTTTGCGCTTCCGGCGGGATTAAAACTCTCAAGTTTTGCAACAATCTCCGCGTCAAGCGCATATTTTTTCATATATCCGCCAAGTTTTACAAGCGGCGTCTTTCCGACGAGCGCCGCCGCGCTGTTATATATCATATTTTATGCCATCTCCTGTCTAAAAGTCTAAATTACCGCTTTTACGGCGTCGATCATAGCCGTTATACTCCCGCCGTATTCATGCCACCATTCTCCCCACGGAAGCCGCGATATAACGCCGACGAAACTCGTCCAGGCGATTATTCCGAGCACGAGCGCTATCGCCTTTAAAATGAGGTTCGCTATCGCGAAATTGCGCTTTGCCCTGTTGCTGCCGACGGCGAACACCGTCACAAACGCGGCTATCAGGCCGATGACCGGCAGTGAAAAAAGAACCGTCATCCCTATGTACCAAAGAATACTCGGCGGCGTATTATCGTATGTTTGTTGACCGTACTGATTGTAATACCCGTGACCGGCTTCGTAGTTTCCGTTGTCCGCGCCGTAACTGTATGTGTAAGAATGTGTCTCGCCCTGCTCCTCATAGGGCTTTCTGTAGCCGCAGACGGTGCAAACGGTGGCATCGTCGGGCATATAGTTTCCGCATTTTGAACAGATTGCCATATTTTTTCTCCTCTCTGCACTTGTCTCACTGCTGCGGCACTACCGCAAAGAAAACAAGCTCTTCCTCGCCGCTGTTTATCAGGCTGTGCGACTGCCCCTTTTTGCAGTAGTGGCACTCGCCCGCCGAAACAGGCTCGTATTCTCCCTCTATAAGTACCTTGCCGCTGCCCTGTAATATGTATATTATCTCGCTGCTGGTAGAATGCTGATGATAACCGATCGACGCGCCGGGATCGAGTTTCCCTACAAGGACTCTGTTGAAATCGTCTGAGTACATTTTTGCACAGGTCTCTTTTTCGCCGCCGTAAAAATTCGGTATCACACTCTGCTCCATGTTTTTAAAGTCTATTATCATATCTTATGCCTCCGTTTTTCTTCTATTCTATCATGCTTTTTTTAAAACGCAATATTACAAAAAATTTAAAATTTTTTCACCTGACCGCTTGACTTTATAAACACGTTTGATAAACTATTATTATCAGTTTTAAGAAAGGAAAGGTCTAACAAAATGTTGAAAATCGGTGTAAACACTCCGCTTTTAAAGGAGTCCATCGCTGAGATCGGTATTTATGAAACCATGCGCAAGGTCGCGGATATGGGCTATCATTATATTGAGATATCGCAGATCGGACTGACTCCTGAAAACGTAAAAGAATTTAAGCGCGCTCAGGATGATTTCGGCATTCAGGTCTGCGCCGTCTCTGTCGACGTCGAGCCGCAGCCGCTCGGACCTGACGGCGTGCGCAAAATGAACGTGAGAGATGACCTCGAGCAGATAGTCGAAGCGTGCAACACACTCGGCTGCAAGCACTGCCGCACATTCTGCATCGGCACGGAGGACTTCTCGTCCGAGGAGAATATAAAAGCCTATGCCGCAAGGATGGACGAGGCCTCAAAACGGCTCGCGGCAGCGGGCCTCGACTACTCGTATCACCCGCACAACTATGAATACGCCAAGCACAACGGCAAGGTGGGCATGCGCATTTTAAAGGACGCGTCAACGGAACTGAAATTTGAGCTCTGTACATACTGGATACAGGCCGGCGGTCTCGATTCAGAGCGCCTTATACGCGAATTCGGCGCTGAGGGCAGGATCGCCATACTGCATCTCAAGGACTTCCGCGTCGGCAAGGTCGACTGGGATATGTTTACGCCGGAAAACCGCGCTAAACTCAACGGCAATCCTCTCATAAACCTCATCGAGTTCGCGGAAGCCGGTGAGGGCAACCTCGATATCCCCGGCATCATCTCAGCGGGCGACGACGTCGGCGCAGAGTACATATTCTTAGAGCAGGATCAGCACTACGGCCGCTCTGAGTTCGAGATACTTCAGACCGATTACGATAACCTGTGCGCAATGGGCTACAAAGACAGAATGTGATCTTCTGACGTGTCGCCAAAGCGGTGCTTTGTCGCCGCTTTGGCGATATCTGTTTTTGCACCCATCGCAGGGGTGTCCCGCCTGCTCCGCAGGCGCGAACTTGCCGCCGCCAAAGCGGCGGAGTTTTGTTACCATTTATTTTGCGTATGCAAAAGGGCATTTGCCGCAAGTGCGACATACTTTCCGCCCACTGCGTGGGCGGGGGCTTACCGCCGCCAAGCGGCGGGGATTTGTTGCGCCAAGCGCAACGTTTTGTTACCATTTCTTTTGCGCGCCCAAAAGAAACGGTAACCCAAAGAAAAGGGCGTCAAGGGGGAGAGCCCCCTTGAAATTCCCCCATAACGCCCGATGTGGATACATTGTGCCGGTTTGTTATTGGCAACTACGCACATACACGGTTGCGGGTATGTCCGTGAAGTTATAGTACAGATTATCGTCGCCCGTAACATCTGTCTTATGTGGCTTTGTCCATGTCGTAATTAGGCACGCGTAGCATCGTCGTCGCGGACTTGGCTTCGCTCGCGCCGAGCTAAAGCGCGGCGCTCACCCGTTCCGTCGCTCCTCCTCTTCAAATCAAAGCCACTCCGCTGGGCTTTGATTTGATATCTATTTTTCGCAGGGGCGCAAGCCCCGCTATGTTTTCTTTGGGGCGACCATTTCTTTTGCATACATAAAAGAAATAGTCGCAAATCCCGCGCCTGTGGGCGAAAAAACGTAAAACCGCAGCCTATTACAGGCTGCGGTTTTATTCATTCATCTCATTATTCCCCTGACAGCTTCTTATCTATCGCCGCGGCGGCCGTTTTTCCGGCGCCCATAGCGAGGATTACGGTGGCTGCACCCGTTACGGCGTCACCGCCTGCGTACACGTTCTCGCGCGATGTAGCGCCCGTCTCCTCTTCTACGATAATGCCGCCCCATTTCTGAGTCTCAAGGCCTTCCGTAGTCGACTTTATAAGCGGGTTCGGAGACGTTCCTATCGCCATAATTACGACATCGGCCTCTATCTCTACAAAGCTTCCCTCGATCGGCAGGACGCGCGCTCTGCCGGATTCGTCCGGATCGGAAAGCTGCATCTTCTGGCATTTTACACTCTTAACCCAGCTATTCTCATTCCCATTGATCGCGACGGGATTTGTGAGGAAATTGAACACTATCCCCTCCTCCAAGGCGTGTTCATACTCCTCCGCCCTCGCGGGAAGCTCTTTTTCCGATCTGCGGTATACGACCGTGACGTCGCCGCCCAGCCTTTTTGCGCAGCGCGCCGCGTCCATCGCGACATTGCCGCCGCCGACAACCACTACATTGTGGCCATGGTATATCGGCGTGTCCCCGTCAGTCCTGTACGCTTTCATAAGGTTTATCCTTGTTAAAAACTCGTTTGCGGAATATACGCCGTTTAAATTCTCGCCCGGGATATTCATGAAACGCGGAAGACCCGCACCCGTGCCGATAAATACGGCCTCAAAACCGTATTCGTCTTTCAGTTCATCTATCGAAAGCGTTTTGCCGATGACGACATTCGTCTCGATCTTGACTCCCAGATCCTTTAAGCCGTCTATCTCTCTCTGTACTATGCTTTTCGGCAGGCGGAACTCGGGTATACCGTAGACGAGGACGCCTCCGGCAAGATGCAGCGCTTCAAATATCGTTACATCATAGCCTTTTTTCGCGAGATCGCTCGCGCAGGCGAGTCCCGACGGCCCTGAACCGATGACCGCGACCTTGTGTCCGTTAGACTGCGGACGCACCGCCTTTTCCGTGCTATGGGCATTATGGTAATCGGCAACAAATCTCTCAAGTCTGCCTATACCGACCGGTTCGCCCTTTATACCTCTGACGCATTTGCCCTCGCACTGCCTCTCCTGCGGGCAGACACGGCCGCAGACCGCCGGAAGAGAGCTCTCCTCCGCGATTATCTGGTACGCGCTCTCAAAGTCACCCTTTGCGACCTCCTGAATGAAATCGGGTATACGGATCTTTACCGGGCAGCTTCCCACGCAAGGACGATTTTTGCAGTTTAAACAGCGCTGCGCCTCGTCTATTGCCTGCTCCGCCGTATAACCGAGCGCGACCTCATTAAAATTCTTGTTTCTCTCATCCGCCGGCTGCGTCGGCATGACGTTCTTTTTCAAAGACATATTGGGCATTTTACTCTATCTCCTTTTTGAACAGGTTGCAGACCTTCTCGCGCGATTCAAGTTCAAACGGCCTGTACATCTGCGAGCGCTTCATCGTCTCGTCGAAATCGATCTTGAAGCCGTCGAAATCGGGCCCGTCGACACACGCAAACTTCGTCTCTCCGCCGACGGTGAGACGGCATCCGCCGCACATACCCGTTCCGTCGATCATAATCGGGTTCATGGAGACCGTAGTCTTGATTCCGTAAGGCTTTGTCGTAGCAACGACAAACTTCATCATTATCATAGGGCCGATAGTTATGACCTCGTCATACCGCTCTCCGGCCTCAATCGCCTCTTTAAGCGGCTCAGTGACAACGCCCTTCTGTCCGTACGAGCCGTCGTCAGTCATTACCGTGAGCTTATCGGAGCAGGCCGCAAACTCGTCCTCAAGTATCACAAGATCACGGTTTCTGAAGCCGATTATCGAGTACACCTCGCAGCCCATCTCATGCAGCGCCTTGGCTATCGGATACGCTATGGCGCAGCCGACGCCGCCGCCGACTATGCACGCCTTTTTTATACCGTCAAGCTCCGTCGGACGTCCGAGCGGTCCAACAAAATCCTGGATATACTCTCCGGCTTGCTTATGATTTAGCTTTTCGGTCGTCGCTCCGACGACCTGGAAAATGATCCTTACAGTCCCCGCGGCCTTGTCATGGTCAGAGATAGTAAGCGGGATTCTCTCCCCGTCCTCGTCGACGCGCAGTATGATGAACTGCCCGGGCTTTGCCTTTTTGGCGACAAGGGGCGCGTAGATATCCATCTGTGTGACAGTGGGGTTCAGGATTTTTTTGTCTACGATACGATACATTTTTACTGTACACCTTTCTGAAAAATATTAACTCGCACACAGGGGCGTTTTTCCGCCTATTTTCATAAAATCATTTTACACGTTACGCGGTCAAGGAGCGCAGGGCGTTATTTCGCCCTGTGCTCCATGGTTTTAAACTTGTTTTGCCGTTTTCGGCTGTATTAGAAATCGACCTCTGTGTCGTAGTAGCAGCATTTAAGAAGCTTTTCCATCTCTTCCTGTGACGGCTGACGCGGGTTTGATCCGGTACAGGCGTCGCCGATGGCGTTTTTCGCGATCTCCGGCAGTCTCTCAAGGAAAACATCCTCGGGGACAAAGCCCTGCTCGCACGGATAGCTGTCAGCGCCGTAGTTCTTGATGCAGTGCGGGATATTGAGATCGTCGTTCATCTTGCGCAGGTAAGCGATAAGAAGCTGTACCTTCTCCTCGACAGAATTGCCGCCGAGTTTCATCGCGTCAGCAATCTCAGCATATCTCTCGGCAGCCGTCTCGTTCTTCGCATTGTAAGCGATGACCTTGGGCAGGTACATTGCGTTTGCAGCACCATGGATGATATGTGCGCCGTAATCGTCGAAAGCGGCGCCGGTCTTATGAGCCATGGAGTGGACAATACCGAGCAGAGCGTTCGAGAACGCCATACCGGCGAGGCACTGTGCGTTATGCATGGAAGCGCGTGCGTCCGTGTCTCCGTTGTAGGACTTTACAAGATCTTTTTGGATCATCTTGATCGCGTGCATTGCAAGCGGATCTGTGTAATCGCAGTTTGCGGTGGAAACGTAAGCTTCGATCGCATGGGTCATAGCGTCCATGCCGGTGTGAGCCGTGAGCTTCTGCGGCATTGTCTCCGCAAGCTCGGGATCAACGATAGCGATATCCGGTGTGATCTCAAAGTCTGCGATAGGATATTTAATGCCCTTGTGATAATCGGTGATGATCGAGAACGCCGTAACCTCGGTAGCAGTGCCGGACGTTGACGGGATCGCACAGAAATGAGCTTTCCGGCGAAGCTTCGGGATACCGAACACTTTGCACATATCTTCAAACGTGATCTCAGGATACTCGTACTTGATCCACATAGCCTTAGCGGCATCGATCGGCGAGCCGCCGCCCATAGCTACTATCCAGTCAGGCTCGAACTTCAGCATAGCTTCGGCGCCGCGCATGACAGTCTCGACAGAGGGGTCTGCCTCAATACCCTCAAACAGCTCGACTTCCATACCGGCTTCTTTAAGATAGCCAACAGCCTTGTCAAGGAATCCAAATTTCTTCATCGAGCCGCCGCCGACACATACCATCGCTTTTTTGCCTTCAAGCGTTTTAAGAACTTCAAGCGTGCCTTTGCCATGATACAGATCTCTGGGTAATGTAAATCTTGCCATGATAATTTCCTCCCATAAAATTTTAAATACTCGTTTGTTTGTCCAGGCCGCAAATACGCATCCGGCAATCTATGTACATCCATGGTCTAAAACGCCGGGGTTTCCGGGATTTGCGCCCGTTATTTTGTTTACGATACCATTATAACAACGGTATTTCGTTTTGGGAATTGCAAGATTAGTATATCGGTAATGTATTTATCGATATACCCATTACCTTGTTTAATTTTCATCTTTTCCGACTAATTTTATCACAGCATTTTTACTTTGTATGTAATTAATCTGTATTAAAAATCAGCGACAAATAGATAACTGTTTGCGCGCTTTTTCCGCGCCTTACAGCGCGGGATATGCGACTGTTCCTTTTGCATATGCAAAAGTGTGCTTTGTCGCAAGTGCGACGGCTTTTTCCGCCCCTGCAAGGGGCGGAAAAAGGTGTTACAAGCGGCGGGCACAAAAAAATGCAGCCTTTCGGCTGCATTTTTAAAAGGAGGTGTATGATATATGATCATTTCCCGTCATCCCGCGTACGGCGGCGCGATGACATCGGCGCGACGACCGCGCACACGCCGCAAACACCTGCGATAAGCGTCGCAGTATAAAGCGCGGCATTGGAGCTGTCGCCCGTCTGCGGCGTATCTCCGTCGGAAACAGCGGTGTTCGTTATTGTAATAATGTTTCCGTCGGCGGAATAAGTCGCCCTATAGCCTTCAGGGACGTCCGTCTCCTCAACAGTCCACTTTTCCGATGCGGGAAGTCTTTTCCAGGTATATGTCCAGTTGTTTTCTTCGCTCAATATAACCTTTTCATACGTTTCGCCGTTTCTCATAAGCGTAACGGCGACACTTTCCGGCGTTTTCTCTCCGTCTGCATCCCATATCTTCCTGACTGTAATGTCTGTCAGGACAGGGTATGTGTTTGTAAACGACGCTGAGTCATGTTTGTCGTTTTTATCGCCCGTATGCAGGACGGATGATGTTTCAAGCCCGTCCCCATCCTCTCTGTTAGTCACGAATACGGTGAGATAATATACCGTGTCGTCATAATCGCACGTCTCATCGGCGCCCGCCGTCTGGCTGATCGTGTATGTATACACGCCGGCGCGCTCATAGTTGATGGCCGGGATCTCCGCTTCTCCCTCGCCCGTTATCGTGACGGTATATTCCCCTCCGGCCGAGCCCTGGGGCATCGGAAACGACGGGTCGTCCGCTTTCAGCACGATACTGTATTCCTCGGCCTGTTCCGGCGGCGTACCTTCTATGCTCACGGCGACGTCTACAGGCACGCCGGTGACGCCTGCGGCATATACCGCGGTGTCAAGCGGCGAAAGGCATACGGCAAGCATACAGAGCGCTGCTACCGCGCCTTTTAAACTTTTTCTCATCCTGATATTCCTCCTATTCCTCCGACAGGTAAGCGCTCATCTCTGCGAGGACTATCGTCCGCGCGTCCGTAAACTCCGACGAGCACGTCGAAAGCGCAATTATCTTACCGTTTTCGCTCTGACCAAGCGATCTTACCGCGTCCGCGCGGATATACAGCGCGTTTTCGGCGGCATAATCAAGAAGTTCGGTAATGTCGTCACGCCATGCCGCCGGCCCGAAAATATAGTTGTCGGACGCGTTTACGACAAGGCAGGCAAAGACGTTCAGTCTATAGACTCCGTCCGGCAAAATCAACAGTCCCGTCCCGTTTTCCTCGAAAAACTCACGATCCTTGAACTTGTCAAGATCGCCGAACATGTTGCCGTCGGCCATATGATGGCCGTACAGCAGCGAGTATCTGTCGCCGAACGCGCCGTCGTTTCTCGAGTCGAGATATATGCTCCCCGCCAGTGCGAAATTCCCGTATACGTCCGTATTGATATAGCTTAAATTGTTCTCCCCCTGAAGCACGGGGTAATCGATTTTCGTGTTGTCGATCGTGAGCCACGCGCGGACATCGGGATTGATACTGCGGATCTCGTCAAAATCCGCGCCGCCCGACGGCTCACTCTCATCTATTTCCGGCTTTATCTGGATCATGTCCTCTCGCACGTTCTCCGCCTCGGTGTATATCTGCCCGTTGTCCCATAGGGCAAACGCCGCATACGTTCCAGAGACGAGCAGCGCGAAAAGTATAACAGCCGAAACGGCCGCATTTGCCGCTTTTAATATAAACCTCGGCACTTTATATGACATGATCTTCCTCCCCACCGCGGTGCTGTAAAGCGCCTGTCAAATTTCCGGCGTCACGGAGGAGAAGGGGGATCTCCTCTGTGACTGCCTTGGATCTACGTTCGATCAGGCTTCCGTGCCGGTACGTCTGCGGACAATAAGCGTCGCAAGACCTATAACGGCAACTGCCATAATGACCACATACGGCAGGCTGTCAAGACCTATACCTGTATCGACCGTCGTTCCCTTGTTGTTGTTGATGGCTGCTTCAGCCGTCGTGCCGGCCTCGATAGTGCCGCTCTCATTGGTGTATTCCGGCGCGTCATAGCCGTTTTCACTGTTTACATCGCCATCGGTGTAATCACGCTCTGCAACGGCATATGTTATGCCGGCCGGGATGTTTGAAAACGTGACCGTCTCGTCAGCTTTAAGCGTGATGGTGACGGTTTCAGTTCCGTCTGCCATAGCTTCCGCCGTTATCGTCTTGGTATCAGCGCCGTCGACATATGTGATAGCGCTCTTCACTACCTTTCCTTCCTCTGCCGTAAAGGTGACATCGACTTCAAATTCCTTGTCACGGCTTGCAAGGTTGCCGGATACGGTCTTCTTGACCGACAGAGAGCCGAGATCGTATATGTTCGTTACGCCTTCGAGCTTGCCGTCTCCGTCTTCTGTCGTAAACGATGTTGTCGCAACGAGCGCGGTATGCTCTGCGTTGTATGTTACGAGGACCTGAACGTCAAAGCTGACCTCAGAATATGTAACGCCCTGCGTATTGCCGGCCACTTCGGTTACGGTGTAGTTATACTTGCCGACCTTCGTGTACGACGGTACATTTACCGTTATCTCGTCCGGGTTTGCGTCAACTGACTGATCGGCTACAGTGATCATGGTATTATCGGGGTTTCCCTGCGCCGCCGTCACTGTAAACTGCAGCGTTTCGGCCGGGAACGTCGCCGCGGCATCACCCTCGGCATCCACATAGTCCTTCGTGAACGCAAATGTCTTTGCCTCGGAGCATATCGTGCCGCCGTGGCCTCCTCCCGTCGCAAACGCCGTGACACTGAGGCTCAGCACAAGCACGACCGCCAGAACGGCGGAAATAAGTTTTTTCATATGGATTTTCCTCCTGTTAAATTTGATTGTTTTATATCTCATTATTCAGGCGCCTGAATAACTCAATCTGTCTCATTCCGCCGCAGGGGCGGCTTTTATGTGCGGGATTTCATATCCCGCGGCGGCGCAGGATTGTTATGACCTTGCCTTTAACGTCGCGGAGTTCTATTGCGCCGAAATTACGGCTGTCACGCGACTGCGTGCGGTAATCTCCCAATATGAACACGCACCCCTCCGGGATCGTGTACGGATAGGACAGCTCCTCTCCTGCATACGTCGGGTACATTATCTCGCCGCTCTGTTCCGTTCCGTTTACAAAAAGCGCCCCGTTTTCGTCGATCATGACGACATCTCCCTCAGCGGCGACTATACGGCCTATTACTGATTCTCCTTCCGCCGTGTAGACGACAACGTCCTCTTTTTCATACACAGGTTCGAGCCTGAACGCTATGATAAGGTCACCGTCCTTTACGGACGGGAACATCGCATTGCCCTCCGCCTGCGTTATCATAAACACCTGCGTAAAAATGGCGCACAGTATTGCTGCAAAGGCGAGTGTCCTGACAAGAAGCTCGATATACCCCTGCCGCAGGGCTATCTTCTCGCGGCGTTTTTTATAGATTTCTCCGAGCTTCGTTCCGTTTTGCATTTGTCATCACCGCTTCTGCGCAGTTTTTATCTTAGCGCCGTAGATATCCGGCGCTGTACGGCGCCGTTTTGTCATGTAGTCTGTTTTTTCTTCCCTTTTTGGTGCGTACTTACGGACGCCTGGTGTTCCTCGCCTGAGACTTCATCCGGCAAGTCCTCTTGCGGGATTACGCCGGCGTTTTGCCGCTCATAGAGCAGAGCGTCATATCTCGCGCGCTCGGCTCTGAGAGACGCCTCGTACATATCGTTTAGCTGCGAGAGCTTTTTCCACACGTCGCGCTCGTCAAGGCCAAAAAACAGCTTCCTGCGGAATTTCAGCCGCTTTATCCACTCGGCCATCCGCTCGTGCTCGAAATTTATCGGCGTAAAATCGTCCCGCACTGCCTGTTTGGACAGCTTTTCAAGCTCTTTTTTAACATCATTTCGTTTTTTTACCATTCTCACGGCCTTTTAGTCATCGTCACCATGCTTTTTCCGGCGCGCTGCCATTACTACAGCACCTGCTGAGGCTGCTGTAAGCGTAATTGCATACGGCGCGCTGTCAAGGATTATACCGGTGTCGATTATGGCGTTCTGATTATTTGTAAACACAACTTCATGACTATTTCCATCCGCATCAAACATTATCGCGCCGGAAAGCATAGTTGCGCTCTCCCCGTCCACTTTTGCACTCACTATATATCCCTCGTTTCCGGATTCCTCGATCCGTATCAAAGCGCCGGCGGGCACCTGTATCGTTATCGGGTCGTCGTTATGGCTGAGCTGATATGTACCCACGAGCTCCCAATCGGCCAACACTTCAAACGTAAACTTCTTATCCCAGTCGCCGAGATTGCCGGTCACAATCTTGTCGAGTTTTACGGGGACGGTCGCAGGCTTTGCAATATTGTAGTACAGCTTTAAGACGAGCGTCGGACTTGCCGTTATCGTACCGGATTTAACATTATTTTCGTTGTCCGCGTCGTACTCCCAGCCTTCAAACTGCTTTATGTCATCATCTGTCACAGTCGCCGTTGTATCCGTCGTACCAAACTTTATCTCGGTCGCGGCTGAGTTCAGCTCATAAGTTCCGTCTTCCTGCTCAAGATAATACTCTATCCTGTACTGCGTGTTGTTGTCCGGCATCCATATAGCGTAGAGGTTTACATTCTCCGCCGGCATTTCAAAGCTCTCCGGCCTATCCGCTACGGCGTATTCCGGATATGCCGCGTTGGGGTCTTCGTCCCATCCGAGGAAGGTATACCCCTCCCTTGTGGGTTCATTTCTCCCGTTTGTATATTCCACCTCGACGTTCACTCCGGCTGCATACTGCTGTGCCGCGGGTATACCGTCGGTCGAGCCGCCGTTCGGATGGTATATTACCCAGTAATTTTCCTTGTCTCTTATAACACCGTCAACATGCCACCTGTATTGACCTTGGTTTAATCCGGTGGTGTTGTACTGGTATTTGATGACATACCAGACTATCTCCTGAGTCTCCGGGTCAAAACTTACACCTGCGCGTCTGAGATCTGCCGCTATCTGCTGGTCTGACGGCATTCTGGCAAGATTGGCGTACACTCCGTCCAAATTGTTGTTTACACCTACCGGTGAACGCAGCGCGCCCTCTATCTCCACACCGTATGTGTAACCGGTAGAATATGAATTCGGTTCATACGGCATTATCCCGTCAAGGCGGATAAAAAAGTCCGCATCGGTGCTGCCGGTACTATTTGTATTTATCCATGTCGCATAATATGTCGTCGGAGAATTTCTGGTCGTCTGTATCTGCACCCCGGGCTGATATGTGTAATTGAACACATATTCCGGCACTCCCGGATCCTCGTGCCACCCCGCGAAAACGTATCCCGCCTGCGGCGTTATGCCCACGTCGGCAGGATCGGGGAAGGTAAAATAACCGTTTCTGTCAGTAGTTATACGCGCACTTTGCCCGCTGCCGCCGCGCGATGTATTCGAATTTAAAGTTATATTATATGTAGCCCGCGGCTGAGGATCTGCATCGAGCGTCTCGTTTGTCTCGATGTCCGTCACGATGATCACCGGCGTTTCCGTCCCGGTCTCTGTCACAGTAATGCCCGTATCGATGTCATCTGTCTGCGTCTGTGCCTCTGTATCTCCCGTCTGTACGGAAGTCGTGTCGCTCGATGTGCCGGACGTATCAGTCACATCTTCCGTTGTCTCGGGGACACTGCTGGTCGTATCTGTTTGATCGGTTATATTGCTCGATGTTTCGGGAGACGTACCGTCAGGCGTATCAAGTGTGCCGGTCGATGTATCGGTCTCATCAGCTGCATCCGCAACATCGATATTTTCGCCGGCGGCGTACACCGCTGTACCCGGCATGAGAGTTGCGCACAGCATAACCGCGGCAAGCAGCATGACAAGCAGCCGTGATACCGCTTTTTTCTTCCGTCCGAAAAATTTTTTATTCATAAAAGCCATCCTCCTGCCTTATATCTTCTGCCTTGATATCCATCTTGTCCAAACCGCGTTCCGGTGAAATTTTTTACCCGCAACGCCCGGCGTATGTACACTTTTGTATCAGCCTGTATCGGCATTATACCTGCGCGGTGCTGTGAAATATGGCGTAATCCGTCGTCCAAAACAAAAAATTTTTTACCATTTTTTATTCTCGGGCATAGCTCACTGTTTTTGCGGATAAAATAAATTAAGGTCAGCGGTTTTGCACTTATATAAGTGCAAAATTATGATATCACCGCCTTAAAATATTGTCAATAAATTTGTTCTCAAACAGGTGCAGACACACTCATCGGCAGCGAGGTTTAAAATGAACATCAACTACGAAAAGGCGGTCGGTAAACGTATCCGCAATATACGGGAACGCAAAAAAATGACGCAGGAAGAGCTTTCCGCCAAGCTTCAGCTTATGGGCTGCGATATAACACGCAGCGCCCTTGCGAAGATGGAGGTCGGACAGCGTCATATATACCTTGACGAGATCAGGCTTATAAAAGAGATTTTGAACGTCTCGTACGAGGATCTTTTATAGTCTTCAATAAGCTTAAACAGGTGCAAAAAATCGGAAAACACTCCCGTGTTTTCCGATAGCCGGTTTTCAGTTTTTTCTTCCGCGTCCGCTCTGTATGGGCGGCGCGGCGTTTTTTTCGGCATCCACGCGGATATTTTATATTGTGCTTACTTTGTGAAAAGTCTATAATGGAGCTTATATAATGAATTTCCGCGCAAACGGAAGAACCGGTCAAGAAAGGACGAGAGTAAAAATGAAGGTGCGTATGGCAGCAGACAAGGATATTGAGAGGATTCATGAGCTTCTTGCGCAGGTTGCGCTCATACATCACAACGGACGCCCTGATCTTTTTAAATACGGACAGAGTAAATATACGGATGAAGAGTTAAAAGCGCTTTTACACGACAAACAGCGTCCCATCCTTGCGGCTGTGGATGAAAACGACCGTCTTATGGGCTACGCGTTCTGCGTTTTTCAGCAGTATATAAACAATAATATAATGACGGATATCAAAACGCTGTATATCGACGACCTGTGCGTGGACGAAAACATGCGCGGGCATCATATCGGCAAAACTCTTTATGACGCAGTCCTCGATTTTGCGCGCGAGCACGGCTGCTACAACGTGACCTTAAATGTGTGGAGCTGCAATGACGCCGCGATGAAATTCTATCAAAACTGCGGGCTAAAGCCTCAGAAAGTAGGCATGGAGGTAATATTATAACCAGCAGGCGAAAGCGGAGAAGAAATCGATAAATGTCATTTTATTCTGTGTTATTGCTATCGTTCCGCGTTCCCGTATAAACGCATATACATTATAACATTGTAGTATAACTAACGAAAAAGGGAAAGACCATGCGTCTCTCCCTTTTTCTGTCAATATCGATCTTTTAGATGCAAAAAGCCGCGGCATCGCACAGCATGTTGTGCGATACCGCGAAAATATAGGAGAACCCAGCGTTTTTACGGCGATTTTTCACCGGCAACTGCTTTGGCTTTTTATTCCCACCGGCAATATCCGGGATAGATCATGCTGTTTACAAATTCATCTGCTCCCTGAAGCCCCGCACGGTACGCATATGCGTACAGGACAGAGTTTATCGTGAGGACGGGAATGGCCTCGTCAAACAGGTCTATTGCCCTATCGGAATTTTCGGGTATATACTTCTTAAATGCAAGATCTACCGCGTCTATAAGCTCCTGATCATCTATCTGTGTCCTGTCAAGCATCATGCCGAGTTTCTCCATCGTATACGGCGAGTTACTGCCGCCGAGGCCCATATAGGCATCCCACGCCTCCATGTCGCCATAGGTCGCCTGAAAAACGGCTGACTCGAGCTGCTGCACCGTTACATCGACGCCGATAGTCTTCATGGCCTCTTGTATGATCGTAGCGGCCGAAACTTTCACCTTGTTTTCATCTGTCAGTATCGTAAACGACGGGTCGATACCCTCCGCCTTCATCTCGTCTATAAGAGCCTTTGCCGTCTCAATATTCTGCTCATACAGAACCCGGCCGTCAAACTCGTCTCTGTACTCAACGCTCGTCTTATACGCTACACTCGGCGACGGGATCGCGAGCCCCTCGCAGGCGGTAAGCGCTATTGCATTCGTGTCTATGGCATAGGCGACCGCATGGCGCAGACGGATGTCCCTGCAAACAGAGTATTCGGAACAGTTAAAGTACATATTAAGCACCTGACTGTCGTCAACCTTGTTTGTCACGAAATCGGGATTTTCCTCAAATCTGTTGAGATCGCTTGCCTGGGCATTGTAAATGAGGTCAACGCCGCCGATCTCCAGCTCAATAGCGCGCTGTGCCGGCTCCGATATGACTTTAAATACGATGCTGTCCATATTCTGCTCAAAGAATTTATACGGGTTATCGTCCCAGTAATTTTCGTTTTTAACGAGGGTAACCTCACTGCCGACGACCCAGTTTTCAAGTTTATACGGGCCTGTGCCGACGGGCGTATTTACAAATTCATCGGGAGAAGCGGTAAACGCCGCCTCAGATACGATGCTCACGCCTGCAAGAATCGATTCAAATGCGGAGCACGTCTCCTGAGCAAAGTAGAAGGTGACCTCGTAATCACCGGTTTTCTCGAACGGCTTCTCATCATCGGAATATTTCCATGTCGTGGACATTCCGCTGTCATAGTGCTGCTGACAGGAAAATACGACGTCGCTTGCCGTTATCGGGTTGTTTTCCGAATCGTGTACGTTTTCCTTTATTTTGACCGTATATGTCAGCGGGTCTATCTGCTCCCAGCTCTCGGCGATTATCGGCTCAAGCGTTTTGTCCTCCTTTCTAAAAGCCATAGTCTGATAGATGCTTTTTGCGACCTTGCTGTAATCGTGACCTCCAAATATGTATGGGCTCATCGTGCCCGGGTCTGCCGTTATACCGATCCGTATACTGTTTTCAGTGCTTGATCCGTCCTGCGTGCCCGTGCCGCCTGAGCTTTCCGATGTATCGCCGCATCCGGCAAACAGAGAAACGGCTATGACGCACACCAGCAGCAGTGCTACTATCTTTTTCATATGATTGTCTCCTTCTCACGTTATTTATCACATAATTGTGACGGCTGTAATTAAATGTTATATTCTTGACAAAAATATTACAACCGCGTGACTTTCATGGTATAATAGCGTAAACGGGATTAATACACAAAGAGGTGGCATCATGGAATTAAAACAGATCGAATATTTTCTTCAGCTTGCCAGATTTGAGCATATGTCGCAAACCGCCGATTTTCTGGGTATATATCAGTCGACGTTGAGCAAAAGTTTAAACAGTCTGGAGCGTGAGCTCGGCATAAAGCTCTTTGACAGGGTGGGCAACAGGATCAGGCTAAATGAAAACGGCGTCCGCTTTCGTGAATATGTCGAACGCGGCATGCAGCTTATAAACAACGGCATTATCTCAGCTAAGCAGACCCAGTACGAGGTCACGGGGAGTATCTCCATTGCCTGCCTTACATATGCGCCGATACTTTTGCCGTGTATAAACGAATATTCGGCGCTCAATCCATATATAAATTTCAGTGTTATGCAGACGAAATATGCACAGTCGTGGCAGGAGGAGCGCAATTCATATGATTTTGTCCTCATCTCCAGCGGAATGGATTCCGCGCCGCCGCAAAACGAACAATTTTGGGTTTCTCAGCCGCTGTTTACGGACGATGGTTATCTTGTCGTCGCGCCGAAGCATCCACTATACGATAAGTTGCCCGAATCAGGCAGCAGTATCGACCTTGAAAGCGTGCGCGATGAGAATTTTATCGGCATGCAGAGAAACGATGTGATCGTAAGCAGCTCCGGTCAAAGCCCGTCACACACTATAGGCTTTATCCCAAAGACGTATTTTCAAACGGATAACTTCATCGTCAGGATGCGTGCGCTCGAGGCGGGAACAGGCGTCGCCCTTATACCCGGCTCGTGCCTTGCAGATGCAAAACTCCTATGCCCCGGGCTTAAATATCTTAAGACTGAACGGCAAAATTCTTACCGAACAATATCGCTAATGCGTAAGAAGAAAAGTATGCTCAGCGAGGCAGCGCTCGATTTCTGGGACTTCGCTATGGAGCATTTTGGGCTTCCTGAGGACAACAGACCGTAAAAGCAGACATGTCCTATAATATATATATGAAATATACACAAAACGGGCGGAGGTAAAATTTTACCTCCGCCAAAATACGCGCAATAATGTGCCCGCGGCGCACGTTGCTTTATGTTTCCGTTTGCGTCATAATACAATATATCCGGCACTATTGTTATCTTTTAAAGCATTCCCTTATAATTAAAGCTATAATACACATCATATGATACAAGGGAGGAAAATCATGGTAACATCACCGATAATCACAACCACCTCCGGCAAGCTCTTTGGAAAAGAGGGATATGCTTTTCTGGGTATACCGTTCGGTAAAGCCGAGCGATTTATGCCGGCAGTCGAGGCGAGCTGGGACGGCGTGCTCGACTGCACCGAATACGGCCCCGTCTGCCCGCAGCCGGCCAACACCGGATTTATGACTCCGGATACCCCATTTCAATTTTCCGGCAGCGAAGAAGGCGGCCTGAACCTCAATATCTGGACGCCGGATATCTCGCCGGACGCAAAAATGCCCGTCGCTGTATACGTCCACGGCGGAGCGAGCCAGTTCGGCTGCAACCATCAGCCCGGGCGAAGCGGCGATATCTTTATGGGCAACAGGCGCATGGTCGCCGCAGCTGTAAATTATCGCGTCGGCGCTCTCGGATACCTGTATCTAGGCGACGTGCTCGGTGAGAAATATGCGCTCTCCGGTTCAAACGCGCCGCTCGACCTGCTTTTGGCTTTGAAATGGATAAAAAAGAACATTGCCGCGTTTGGCGGCGACCCCGATAAAATAACAGTCTACGGGCAGTCCGCCGGCGCAAAAGTCACGGCGGCAATACTGACGCTTCCCGAGACGAGCGGGCTGTTTAACCAGATATGGCTTGAGAGCGGCGGCATACAGGCGATGCGCACAAAAGGGACGGCAATTGAGTTTAGAGAAAAAATGATGAAATTCCTGCCCGGAAAAACCGCGGAAGATTTGCTTACAATGCCTGTCGAGGATCTTGTAAGAGCGCAGACAGATTTCTGCCGCGTCCGATGGTCGACATGCTTTTTCGGCACTGTGATGGACGGCGAAATTTTTCGTGAAGACTGGCTTGAGCGTATGCGGCGCGGCGAGTGCTGGCACGGGGACGCCGTTATGGGAGACGCACTTTACGAGATGGGGCACAGCGTTGAAAACCCCGATTTTGCCGAGAAAAAGGACGAGATAATGCGCGGCGCTTTCGGCAAAAATGCCGAGACTATCGAAAAATATGCCGAATCCATAAAGGCGGCAAACCCCTCAATGAGCTTTACCGACGTTTGGAAGCGCGCCTACTCCGACTATATGTACTGCACCCACATGGAACGTCTTTCAAACCGTCTTGTCGCAAACGGCGGCAAGGTCTGGCGATATCGCTTTGAGTTCCCGCCCGCCGGTCACAGCATGGGCATGGGATTTTGCATGAAGGTCGTCCGACGCCGTCCCGATATGCCACCAGACGCCGATATGACGAAAGAGTATGCGCTCTCCGACAAGATGAACGAGAGTATCTGCTCATTTGTTATGACCGGCGACCCGAACACGCCCAACCTGCCGGAGTGGCTGCCGTCCGACGGCGATACCGTCCACAGGATGCGCTTTAACGAGGTCTCGACCGTCTCTGATGACAAATGGACAATGCCGGAGCTTGTAACGGAGTATAACTATTAAAATGTGAAAGGCCGGATGCCTTTTCCCTTTTTGTCAATATTATTAAACAAAAAGCCGCACCACCGTTCTTTTACACAAAAAATGAGCTCACAGCCGCTTGATACGGTTGTGAGCTCAAATCCTATATGGGAAGGGAAAAAATCAAATATACCGCAGCGCTTCGTGTTTACCCGCCGAGGCTTTGCGGATCGCGTTAATATGAAACAAAAGGCTCTTTGTTTTACGCGCTTTTGTGCACAGTGCCGGGCCGCGCACAAAATCCATGCTTTTCCGCACGGCCTTTAGCGCTGCCGCCTGCATATTGCAACCGCGGAAATCCCTAAAATCACCGCTCCCGCTGCCAATACGCAGGCGACGCCGATCGGCGTTACCGCCTTGCCTATCACAGCGGCGGCAAAAGCAAGACACAGCGATATAAAAATCACAACGGCCGCTCTGATGCACAGGATGCCGTTTATCTGCCGTGGGGCAAGCCCCGCCGTGCGGAGCATCTCAAACTCTCCCGCGCGCGCCGCTCTCTCGAGCTGCGCGCTTTTTGCGATAAGCGCCGCGGCACACACCGCAAAGCCCAAGGCCATGAGCGCCGTCCGGCGCGCTTCGGCCGTCTCCGCCGCCCGTCTTATCGCGGCAGAGGCA
>CALXCR010000089.1 GCA_944386855.1 uncultured Oscillospiraceae bacterium | reverse complement strand
CGATAAGCTCGAAGAAATTTGATATCTACGGCTGGTCTGAAAGCTCGCTTGAGGCGTACGGGGAATTTATAAAGGCCGGCGAGCAGTTTTTCCCGCCCGATCCGACCGAGACGTCGGCGACGCTCGGCGGAATGGTGTCGTGCAATGCCTCCGGCGCGAGGACGCACGGGTACGGCCCGACGAGAAGGTACATCAAGGGCCTTAAAATAGTTCTCGCTGACGGCGATACGCTGACGCTTAGCCGCGGAAAGCTGTTTGCAGACGGCCGCAAGCTTCGGATAACAACGGACAGCCGTAAAAAATTGGACATCTGTCTGCCTACTTACAAAATGCCGGACTCAAAAAATGCCTCGGGGTATTTTGCGGCCGATGGGATGGACGCGATAGACCTATTTATCGGCTCAGACGGCACGCTGGGCATAATTTCGCAGATAAGGATAGAGCTGTTGCCGCTCCCGGCGGAGATATGGGGCTGCACCTGCTTCTTTGAAGATGAGAAACAGGCTCTGGAGTTTACCGACAAGATCAAAAAGACGGATATAAACGCCGTTTCGCTCGAGTATTTCGACGCGAGGGCGCTTGAAATACTGCGCGCGCAGAAGGCGGAAAAGACAGCGTTTGCGTCGCTTCCGCAGATTCCCGAAAATGCGGTGACCGCTGTGTATGTAGAGCTCCACAGCGAAGATGAGAATTCTGCGGCACAGCAGCTTTTTGAGGTCGGCAGCGTAATCGCCGAGATCGGCGGGGACGAAAACAACACATGGGTCGCTCGCACGGAGACAGACCGAGACAGGCTTCTGTTTTTCCGCCACGCCGTTCCGGAGAGCGTCAATATGCTGATCGATGAGAGGAAAAAGCAGTATCCGGACATCACAAAACTCGGCTCGGATATGTCGGTGCCGGACGAGCACCTGTTTGACGTCGTGGCGCTTTACAGGCAAACGCTCAAAGAGGAAAACCTCGAGGCGGCCGCGTGGGGTCATATAGGAGAAAACCACCTGCATGTAAACATACTGCCAAGAAATGACGAGGAGTACATAAAGGGGAAAAAACTGTTCGTCAAATGGGCGGAAGAGATAACGAAAATGGGCGGCGCCGTATCGGCCGAACACGGTGTGGGAAAGCTCAAGGCATCGTTTTTAAAGGTCATGTACGGCGAGGAACATATAAAGGAAATGGCCGTGCTTAAGAGAGCGTTCGATGAAAAATATCTTCTCGGCGTCGGCAATCTGTTTACCGAGGAAGACGGAGGGATGAACAAATGAATATAATTGTCTGCATTAAACAAGTCCCGTCGACTAACGAGGTAAACCTCGATCCGGTGACGAAGACGATAATAAGAGACGGGAAACAGTCGGTAACAAACCCGTTTGATACATTCGCGCTTGAGCAGGCGGTGCAGCTTAAAGAGCAGTACGGCGGCAGAGTAAGCGTGCTGAGCATGGGTATACCGGCGGTGGAGCGTCTCCTGCGCGATGCCGTAAGCCGCGGCGCGGACGGCGGCGTGCTGATATCCGGGCGTGAATTTGCGGGAGCCGATACGCTTGCAACGTCATACGCGCTCTCACTGGGTGTGGCGCAGACAGGCGATTTTGACCTGATACTCTGCGGCAAAATGGCGATAGACGGTGACACGGCGCAGATAGGGCCGGAGCTTGCCGAGCATCTCGGCATACCGCACGTCACCGACGTCTCGAAGATAATTAGCGTAGAGGACGGTAGCGTTACGGTGGAAAAGAGCTATAACGGCGGGCATCAGATAATAAAAGTAAAGCTGCCCGCACTTCTCACCGTATTGAAAGACATCAATATGCCGAGGATGCCGTCTATAGCCGGTGTGCGCCGCGGCATAGAGGCCGATATAAAAGTCATCGGCGTCGCGGAGTCAGGCGCTGATACATCCCGCACCGGGCTTGCCGGTTCGCCGACTCAGGTCGTGAGGACATACACGCCGGAGAGAAACTCCGAGGCAGTAGTGATACCGGGAGATGCGGCCGAAGCCGCGGCGGGCATTGCAAAAATAATCGCGGAGGTGCTGTGATGAGCGGACTTAGAATAGACAGAGAACTTTGCATCGGCTGCGAAAGCTGTATAATGACATGCCCCCAAAATGCACTGTTTATGGAGGACGGAAAGGCACAGGTGGACAGAGATGCCTGCGTAATGTGCGGCATGTGTACCGATTCGTGTCCCGTTGAGGCCATAAGCATAGAAAAAAGCGGCACTTCTCCCATGGGAGAAGCCGAAAAGGGCGACGTATGGGCGTTCGCCGAGATAACCGACGGAGAGATACATAGCTGCTCTAAAGAACTCATCGGAAAAGCGCGTGAGCTCGCCGACCGCCTCGAGGCGGAAGCTGTCGCCGTGCTTGTAGGCGGTGACAGCGTAAAACCCCTTGCCGGGACGCTGTGCCGCTCGGGCGCGGACAGGGTGATCGCGGTATGCGGAGAAAAATTCGAGGGGCTGTTCGAGGAGGAATACGCCGCGATCCTCGGAAAGCTCATAGACGAGAAAAAGCCGGAGATACTTATGTTCGGCGCGACGGAGCTCGGCAGATCGCTTGCACCGCGTGTCGCCGCAAAGGTGGGCACAGGGCTCACCGCAGACTGCACGATACTTGAGATCGACGAGGAAAAAAGGCTTTTAAAGCAGACGAGACCGGCATTCGGCGGAAATCTTATGGCAACTATTGTTTGCCCGAACCACCGCCCGCAGATGGCGACGGTGAGACCGGGAGTCCTCCCAATGCCGCAGGAGGATGAAAATCGTAAAATCGTCGTAGAACAGTATGATACCGACGTGCCGAAACCGCTTAAAGAGCTTATATCGGTCGTTAAAGCGGAGTCGGAGGCAAAATCGATATCGGACGCCAAGATAATAGTTTCGGCAGGCCGCGGGATAGGAGCGAAGAAGAATCTAGCGCTTGCCCAAGAGCTGGCGGAGCTGCTCGGCGGCGAATACGGCGTTACAAGGCCGCTCGTAGATCTCGGCTGGAGCGAGTATACGCACCAGGTAGGGCAGACCGGCTGTACCGTCGCGCCGAAGCTGCTCATAACGTGCGGCATTTCCGGCGCTATACAGCATCTCGCCGGCATATCAGGCGCTGAGACCGTCATAGCGATAAACACCGATAAGGACGCTCCGATATTCGCGAGAGCGGACTACGCCGTAGTCGGAGACTGTGTCGAGGTCTTAAAAGAGCTTATAGCGCAGCTCAAAAACAAATAAAAGAATAATCCCCGTCTGAACGGAACGCATCACCGTCAGGCGGGGATTTATTTATCATAAAAGCGGGCGAATACAAGCGCCAAGACGTGCCGGCGCAATCACGCGGGAGTCTATTTGATCTGCGTAAACCGGCTCGGACGTGGCTTCATCTTTATGCCCGATACGATTCCCATAGCGGCGAACATCGTGATTATCGACGAACCGCCGTAGCTGAAAAACGGGAGCGTAAGCCCGATAACAGGCGTAAGGCCGAGACACATTCCGATGTTTTCGCATGTCTGAAACGCGAGCATCGCGGCGATGCCGATGCAGACGAGCGAGCCGAGCGAATGGTTCGATTTTATGCCGATATATACGCAGCGCACGATGATAATCGTAAGCAGCAGGATTATGACTGCACAGCCGATAAGGCCGAGCTCCTCTCCCGCGGCGGAAAATACAAAGTCTGTCTCCTGATGAGGAACTGAGCCGGACTGCGTGTAAGAGCCGTTGAACAGCCCGCGCCCAAACAGCCCGCCGGACGATATGGCGGCTTTGCTCTGGTTTGGCTGCCATTTGATCCCGAGGCCCGTCGGATCGATAGTCGGATCGTACGGCGCCAGTATACGCTCCTTTTGCCGGTCGGTTAGAAAATGATTCCATACAATAGGGGCAATCGCGGCGAGAGCGCCGCCGCCGATAAGAAACCAGTAAAATTTAAGCCCCGCAATGTACAGCATTACGGCAAATATAAACGCGTAGACGAGCGCGGATCCCAGGTCCGACGATACGACGATTATAAGCGCGAACATAAACCCGCAGAACGCGACGAGCTGCGCGACCGACCAGACATGCGACAGGCCGTGCCGCTCCTGTAAATGCGTTATGAGCTTTGCCAGCAGTATGATAAACGTGATCTTGACGACCTCGGCCGGCTGTATGCCGATGCCGGCAAAGCGTATCCACGCCTTGTTGCCGGAGTTGCCCTCGACGCCGAACGGGATGAGCGCGAGGATGAAAACGACACTGAATAAAAACAGAAGCTTCCACCTGTCCGCCAGGATGTCGATATCGAGGACAGAGAAGATGAAATACAGGAAAATCCCGCAGAAAAGCGCGATGATCTGGACATACGCCGCGCGCATAGAGCCGGTGTATGATGTGGCGCTTGCTATTAAAACGATGCCGTACAGCGTCGATATGATGCAGGTGACGAGCAAAAACGTGTCCGATTTTCGCAGATAATCTTTTAATAGACGGTAAAATCTTTTCACGGCACACTCCAAAAATAAAAATTTACATAATACATATTCTAACATTGTTTGCGGCCTGCGTAAACATCAACGAGTGCGTTTTTTTGATATGAATTTAAATATATCTTTAATTTTTCGGGATAAAGTGATATAATCTTTCAGATCAAGGGGTGAAAAAATGACAGTGAACACGCATTGCGAAACTGAGACTGCCGCCGCCGGAGAACGGCTGGGAGCGATATTGCGCCCGGGAGACGTCGTTGCGCTCACAGGGGGGCTGGGAGCGGGCAAAACGGCGTTCATAAGGGGCATGGCAAAAGGAATGGGACTGTCGGCGCGCGTCTCAAGCCCGACTTTTACGATAGTAAATGAATATCTGGGCGAAATGCCGCTGTTTCACTTTGATATGTACAGGCTGTCTAATTCCGACGAGCTGTTTGAAATAGGCTGGGAAGATTATATAGACCGCGGCGGCGTCTGCGCCGTCGAATGGAGCGAAAATGTATATGACGCGCTCCCGCCGGAGACGATCCGCGTCGATATCAAAAAAACAGGGGATACGGACAGAGCCGTGACGGTCACGATTCCCGAGAGCAGGCGGTAACAGCCGCGCACGGCCGCGCGTAAAAACACGCGGATATCCTGATAATAAAGCCTGTGCCGGATGGCGCGGGCAGACGAGGTAAAAATGAAAATATTGGCTTTTGAATCCTCTGCGAAAGCGGCGTCGGTCGCCATATGCGGCGATGACGGGCTTATCGCGCAGTATTGGCAGCACAGCGCCCTGACGCACAGCAGAACGCTTCTTGCAATGGCGGAGGATATGTTTAAAAATCTTGAGATAACGATAGACGATATAGATGCGGTGGCGGTCGCCTTAGGCCCCGGCTCTTTCACGGGGATACGCATAGGGACGGCAGCGGCAAAAGGCATCGCGTGGGGCGCGGACAAGCCTGTCTGCCCCGTTTCAACGCTGCTCGCCATGGCGCACCACTTTATGGACCGCGGGGATATTGTCATCTGCCCCGTTATGGACGCCAGAAGGTCGCAGGTATACAACGCAAAGTTCATGCCGCGGCAGGGTGAGCTTGTACGTCTGTGCGAGGACAGGGCGATATCGGTCGAACAGCTCATCGACGAGGCGAAAAACGACGAGAAACCTTATATGCTTGTTGGCGACGGCGCCGTGATGTGCTATAATACGTTTTCGGAACACGGCGTTTTCTGTCATCTTGCGCCGGAGCCGCTTCGGCTGCAAAGCGCGTGGGGCGTCGCCGCCGCCGCGCGGAATACAGCGCCGCAGAGCGCCGACGATGTAGAGCCGAATTATATAAGACTGTCGCAGGCAGAGCGCGAACGCCTTGAAAGGCTTGCGCGGCAGGGCAGCAGCAAGAGCGTAAAATAATAAAAGATATACAAATCGATAAAGCATCGGAGGTTTTTAAAAATGGACAAGCTGCACGTATTGGATCACCCGCTTTTACAGCATAAGCTGTCGATCATCAGAGACAAAGAGACGAGTGTTAAGGAATTCCGCGAGATCGTGTCGGAGATAGCGACGCTCATGTGCTACGAGGCGACGCGTGATCTGCCTGTTGAAGAGGTGGAGATCGAGACGCCCGTCGCAAAGGCAAAGGTAAACAGGATCGCCGGGAAAAAACTGGCCGTCGTACCGATACTCCGCGCGGGACTCGGCATGGTAGACGGCATAATGACGCTCGTACCGTCGGTCAAGGTCGGCCATATCGGGCTTTACAGAGACCCGGAGACGCTCGAGCCCGTTAAATACTACTGCAAGATGCCTAAGGACATCGCGGAGCGTGATGTTATAATCGTAGACCCGATGCTCGCCACGGGCGGCAGCGCGACGGCCGCGATCACGTTTATGAAGGAGTACGGCTGCAAAAACATAAAGCTCATGTGCATACTTGCCGCTCCTGAGGGCGTAAAGAGAGTCGAAGACGAACATCCCGACGTCGATCTCTACGTCGCCGCAGTTGACGAGTGCTTAAACGACCACGGATATATCGTCCCCGGTCTTGGCGACGCGGGTGACAGGATATTCGGCACAAAATAAGCCCGCAAGAAGGAAAACAGCATAAACAGCCGGTCATGTAAAAATGACCGGCTGTTTTGTTTTACCCAAAATACTCAAACCGAAGAAAAAAGCCGCAAAAGCTCATCACTGACCTTCTATCGGTATGACAAGACGAGAGCAATAGTGCGCGGGGTCGATCTCGCGCCCCGTATACGGCGCTACGATAGCGATGCCGCGCGGATATCCGGCAGGTGTCAGCCCGCGCTCATGAAGCTCTGTGCCAAGCCTTCGCCATGCGTCATAGATGTCGGTGTAATCGCCGTAATATAACACCGAAAGCACGGTACAGGCCGGAAAATACACCGTATCGCCGCCGCCCTTTTTCGGGACGACCGGCACGCACACCTGAAACGGGATCAGCTCGTCAGTCCGCGCTCCCTCCAGATACGCCATACTCTCATTTATAACGAAAAGCGGCTCGCGGGAGAGGACAAACCCGCGTTCGATGCACTCATGATAAAAATCATACATCTCGTCGTATCTGTCTTGAACGCTCTTGCCGGAGCAATGCCGTACGCAGCACGTTGTCTCCGGTATCGTCATTATCCGTACGGACATATTGGGAAACTGCATAGACCGCAGGCGCATTTCCTCAACGCTCTGCTGCAAAAGCGCAAGCTTCTTTTCCAAAATGTCGAGAAGCTCGGCCGCCTCGCCGCCGGCGGCGAAATATTTCGCAGTCTCCTCCGCGCCGAAGCCCATCGCCTGAAATCGCTGTATTTGCAGGATGCGCGAGACGTTGTGGTTATCGTAATATCTCCGCCCGCTGTCCGGTGATATATACGCCGGCGTGAGAAGCCCCCGGTCCTCCATGCTCAGCAGCGTACTGCGCGACAGTCCGCAGGCGTGTGCCGCCTGAGTGATAGAAAACAGCTTTTTTGTATCGATAAGGGGGGGCGATAAAGACATAAGAAGTTCTCCTTTCGACTTTCATAAAAAGCACTTGATTCGTTCATGGGTGAACACTGTACAATAAAAATATACAGGAAAATGCAGAATTATGTCAATACTGCTTTAAAACATATATGCGGCTCGCCGCAACAATTAGGGGGAAAACGGCATAGTCTCGGCAAATGTGTTCAATGCCGTTTTATTGTTGAAAGGAGAAGACCCGTGAAAAGCAAAATAGGATCAATAGGAAGAAAACTTGGGGACAGGGCGCTGGCTCTGTTTCTCTGCGTCTGCATGGTGCTTACCATGCTGCCCGCAGGCGGTATAACGGTGCAGGCGGCGGAGGGAGAAGTCGCCTATATCGGCGATACGGGCTATGACTCGCTGGGCTCCGCTGTGTCGGCGGCTTCGGCGGGCGACACGATTACGCTGAGAGCGGACGATACTACAGCGCAGACAATCACGATCAGTAAAAACCTGACCATCGAGCTGGATGGGCATAATCTGACGAATACCGGCCTTGAAATTACCGCGGGCAATGTGGTGATTCGCGACCGCCAGGGTATCGCGACAATTTCCTGTGATGCTGATCAGGCATTCCAAGCGAGCTTTAACTCCCGTGTATACGGAACCATTTACAGTACAGGCGGCAATCTGACGCTGGAGGGCGTCAATGTGAATGGCTTTGAAAGGTTTACTGGTTGTGAAGGATATTTACCCAAAGCTGTTTTGATAGAAGGCGGCACGGCGACCATCAACAGCGGCAGCTTTAAAGGCGGGAACGACAGTAACAGCGGCGGGGACGCCGTATATTTTGATGAAGGCAACCTGATCATCAACGGCGGGACTTTTACCGGCGGAGATGACGGCGGCTGCGGACTTTCCAGTACTGGGAAGCCGGGAAACAGCCTGTCGATTCGTCACGGCACCTTTATCGGCGGTTACAATAGTGCGGCATTCTGGCTGGGCGGAAATATTAATAGCCAAAGTGATTTGGAAGAATATTTTTTAAGCGGCGAGAACTATATTGTCGGGACATTTGACCCCGAAAACGTCACCATTGGCACCGGCCTCTTCCTCTCGCCGGTTTTCACCGAGCCGGAAAACGGCACGACCGATGAAAATGCTATCGAGACAATATATCTCGCCGCAGGCGAGAGCGTCACGCTGGAGCCCCATGTGCTCGGCGGCGCGGGCGGCAATCTGACCTATACATGGTACAAGGACAGTACGCAAATCGAGAACGCCAGCGACTCCGCCTATACCGTCGAAGGTACAGGGGACTTTGAGGGCAAGTATCATGCCGTGATTTCGGAATCCGGGACAGAACACACGATCACCGTTTACTGGCGGGTCGTCGAACTTCAAGTCGAGACCTACAACGTCTGGGTCGGCGGCGTGCCGGTGACGGAGGAAAACGCCTCTGACGTGCTTGGCGACGCGGACGAGGGCGCAACCGTGACCTACAACCCCGAAACCAAAACCCTGACGCTGAACGGCGCGGATATCACGGATGCAGAAAGCGTCCCCGGCGGGGGCTATGCCGCCATCCTTTCATATGACGATTTGAAGATCTCCCTTGCCGAGGGAAGCGAAAATAACATCACGCTCAACGGTGATAAGTTTTTTACCGGCGTGACTGCGGTAAGTGAAGGCGGAACGAACAACGACGTTAAGGAGATTACTGTTTCCGGAAGCGGCAGTCTTGATATCGATATCACCACCAGCAATGCCGCTGCATTCGGCATTATGGGCAACGCCGTAACGATAGACAGCGGCGCGGAGGTAGGCGTAACTGTAAACGGCACAAGTACGAACGAGATACTCTCCTATATCGGCGTCATGGGCTACTCGTCCGTTGCGCTCAAAGGAAATTCGACAGTGACAGCCACAGTCAGCGATAAAGAAGGAACCAATGTCGCCATCATGAGCGCAGGCACAGTCACTATAGAAAACGCAGACGTTACGGCGAGCGGTTACGCCGGAATTATGAGTAGTGCAGGAGACATCTCCATCACCGGCGAAAGCACCGTGAAAGCGACAGGCACTGGATACGCCATAGCGACATGGCAAGATAAAGATATCACATGGGAAGACAACCTGACCGCCGAGGGCAGAAGAAATGCGGAGACAGGCGATCTATCGGCGGTTACGACAGGCGTCACCACTGACGTAAATACCGAAAATATCTACAACACCTTTGTCCTGTCGTCGGATACATCCACCGTTGCGCAGTATGTTGAGATCAAGCTTGCCCACAGCCACAATATCTGCGGCGAAACAACATGTACGCATGACGACCATACAGCCGTCGTCTATACCGCGCTTGACAGCAATATAAGCGGTCAAACCCTAGATAGCGGCAATTATTACCTGACGGAGGATATTACAGATGTCAGTTCAAGCATCCTGATCACCGGGACGGTCAACCTCTGCCTGAACGGGCACGAGATATCCGGCAACGCGGAGGACGGCATCATCCGCGTCGGCGAAAATGGCGTTCTCACCGTCTGCGATTGCGGCGAAGACGGAAAAATCACGGAAACAGGCTCCACCGGGCATAATCCAATCTTCCTCCACAGCGGCGGTGTGCTGAACCTGTACGGCGGCACGATTCAGTCGCGTGTCACCGCCGTCGTTATTGATAAAGACCCGGATGACGACACCAATTTGACGGGCGGCACGGCAAATATCTACGGCGGCACGGTGACGAGCTCCGGGAGCGGTTCGCAGGCGATCAAGGTCAATCCATCCATGACCAGCGCCGCTGTCAACATCTACGGCGGTAAACTTACAGCGTCATACCGAGGTATTTGGGCGAGCAGCGGCACGATTAGCATCTCCGGCGGCGGGATAGACGCGGATCACTATGCGCTGCATATCGATAACAGCGCCGCCAGGGTCTATCTTTCCGGCAGCCCCGTTATTTCGGGCGACAGCGCAGACCTTTATATTTTGCCGACAAGCAGTGCAGGGAACGCCGTTTTGGTGCTCCACGCACAGAACAACACGAGCAGCGCATATACGGGAGACAGCCTTTCGGTGAGCCTGACAAGAACAACCGCAGACTACTATGTCGCGCAGGACGTGAC
>CALXCR010000088.1 GCA_944386855.1 uncultured Oscillospiraceae bacterium | reverse complement strand
GTTCCTTGTGTTCTGGTTCTTCGTCATGAACAGAGCTGGCGGCGCAGGCGGCAGCGACCGCAGTGCAATGCGCTTTGGCAAGGCTAGGACTAAGGTGGGCTTAGGCGACAACAAAAAGGTCACATTTGCCGATGTCGCCGGAGCTGATGAGGAAAAGGCCGAACTTCAGGAGATAGTAGACTTTTTGAAAGATCCGCAGAAATATGTCCGTCTCGGCGCGAGGATACCAAAGGGCGTTCTGCTCGTCGGCCCTCCGGGCACAGGTAAAACGCTGCTTGCAAAATCGGTCGCAGGCGAGGCAGACGTAAATTTCTTATCGATATCCGGCTCTGATTTCGTTGAGCTGTACGTCGGTATCGGCGCAAGCCGTGTACGCGATCTGTTCGATCAGGCCAAGAGAGTCGCGCCGTCTATCATTTTCATCGATGAGATAGACGCCGTCGGCCGGCAGAGAGGCGCAGGTCTCGGCGGCGGCCACGACGAGCGCGAGCAGACACTGAACCAGCTCCTTGTCGAAATGGACGGCTTCGGCACAAATGAGGGCGTCATAGTTATGGCTGCGACAAACCGCGCCGATATACTTGATAATGCGCTTCTGCGTCCCGGCCGCTTCGACCGTCAGATCTACGTCGGTCTGCCCGATATCAAAGGCAGAGAGGCAATACTGAAAGTCCACGCACGCGGAAAGGCTCTCGGCGACGACGTCGATCTGAAGAGCATAGCACGGGGTACTCCCGGATTTACCGGAGCGGATCTTGAAAACCTGCTCAATGAAGCCGCGCTGCTTACCGCACGCAGGGGCAAGATGTTTATCACGATGGAAGAGCTCGACGAAGCCGCGCTTAAGGTCATCGCAGGTCCAGAGAAAAAGAGCCGGGTCGTTACGGAAAAAGACCGCAAGCTCACCGCGTATCACGAGGCAGGTCACGCCGTCGTCGCGTATTATCTCGAGCATGTCGATCCCGTCCATCAGATCACGATCATACCGCGCGGCAGCGCCGGCGGCATGACGATATACCGTCCGCAGGAGGATAAGTCCTTCACCTCAAAAAGCGAGATGTTTGAGCGTATCATCTCCGCTCTCGGCGGCAGAGTTGCCGAAAAGCTGTTCCTCGACGACGTCTCGACGGGCGCTTCAAACGATATCCAGCAGGCATCTTCTATCGCTAGAGCTATGGTCACGAAATACGGCTTCAGCGACAAGCTTGGCCCGATATCGTATGATTCAAGCAGTCAGTCAGTGTTTATCGGACGCGATTTTGCCAATACCAAAAGCTATTCCGAGAAAATGGCGGCGCTTATTGACGACGAGGTAAAGGCCATTTTCGACGATGCCTACGCAAAATGCGAGCAGCTCCTCGACGAGCACCGCGAGGTGCTTATCGCGACGGCGGAATACCTGCTTGTACACGAGACAATGAGCGGCGAACAGTTCAAAGCTCTCTGTGACAGCAACGGCTCGCTTCCGGCGGCTGATATCGAAAATGTGAAGAATGCGTTCATTTTCGGAGAAAACGAGCACGGAGGAAAACCGGTCATACCCTCGGAAACGGGTGCGGATAACACAAACGCAGAATCCGACGACACGCGGGAGAGAACGCCGGAATCTGACGGCAATGACGCAAATTCGTCAAATTCCGACAATAATACGGCTCAATAATCGTTAAAATGTCGTATTGACAATATATTGTGGCAAGACTATAATTAGTATTGTAACAACACACAATATATTGTTTGGAGATGTTTTAAATGACCAATATTAACATAAACGTCACAGGCGGCACGATGAGTCAGAACGAGATTGACGCATATATCAACAGAGCGCTTAAAAATAACCCGAACCGTCACCTTTCGGCGGTCGATATAAATATCGACGGTGATTTTGTTGACCTCACCTATCACTGGGAGTCCGTCCCGTTTGAGAGAATCAGGCGTATAACCGGCTATCTTGTAGGTACGCTCGACCGTTTCAATAACGGCAAACGCGCCGAGGAAGCTGACCGCGTAAAGCACGGCATATAGATAACAAGCAATATCGGCAATAATATATTTATAATAAAAACCCACTGGGCGTATTTTAAGTCCAGTGGGTTTTTTCTCTTATTAACGAAAAGTTATGTTCTCTACTTAGCTGTTTTTAGACGATCTAAAATTCCAAATATAACTGGCTTGAGAATAACATAAAAAATATATCCTAACATTCCGCCGATCACATTGGTAATTAAATCCGTAATATCCGAAGATCTGGAATCATTGATGAGGGGCTGCAATATCTCAAGACTCAGGCTCATCAAAAAACAAAACAATATCGTTTTACTGAATTTAGCGCTTCTGTTTTGGGTTAACGGGAATAGGAAACCAAAGGGTACAGTCATAATAATGTTCAATACTACTTGCCTTAAAAAATCCCCTCTCCCTGCTAAAACATCTATAAAGGGAATCAAATTCATAGGTACATAAGGATGATTTAGAATAAACGGAAGCGATGATATTATCGGCATCAAAGTAAAATAAAGCACAAAAGAAAGATATATATACATCAGCGTATTGACAAGCAGTATCTCTTTGCCTCTAATTTTCCACTTCCTAAAAAAAACAAAAGCATATAAGAACGCCAAAGCTGTGAAATCTATCAAGTATTTCATGATACTACCTCACGAAAAAATTTATCACCCTTTTCAAGCTTTCACAACTCCGCGCCACAGCAGGCGGTTGTCCTTGCACTCGATATCGACAAGGCCGTTGTTTTTCATGTACGACAGGTATGAGCGCACAGTACTGCCGATGAGAAGATACTGTGAAACGCTCATTTCAAGTCCGTTGTGATCCATGACTTTTTTAAGTATATCCTCAAAACTTATACCCGTGCATGCGTCGTGTATAAACGCGATATTCTCTTCAATGCACGCGCGGTTCAGCTCGCAAAGCTCTTTTACATCCTCAAGCGCTGCGGAGTGCGACGGGATGAACATTTTCCCCTCAAACGTCTTGATCTTTTCGATCGAATCGAGCGCGTTTTCGACGTTGGACAGAAACTGCACGCGGTGCTTTTGTATGATATTTTCGCCAATAACGCTGTCACCGAGAAACCACACGCCGTCCGGCGTTTTAAGCGCGGCTCCCGTGAGCGAGTGCCCGGGTACAAGTGTCATCTCCAACCCGTCGGGAAGCATGTCCTGCGTCAAAAGCTCGGCATTCGTTCCCTTTGCATAGAAAAATTTGCCGAGCATCTCCTTGCACGGAGAGCCGCCGTACAACAGGGACGCGTTCAATATCGTGTCGTGTACGAGCGCGATATCCGTCTCCGGCGCGTATATCTTACAGCCGGTGCGCTTTTGCAGAAACTCGTTCCCGCCGATATGGTCGGCATGGGCGTGGGTATTTATTATAATTTTCAGCTCCCAGCCGTTTGCCTCCAGAATACGCAGTATCCTCCTGCCGTAATCCTTGTCGTTACCGGTGTCGATCACGCATACTCCGGTATCGTCTATCTTGTAAATCCCTATATTTGTCGGGCAGGAGATGTAATACGTCCTCTCGCCCGCCTGTATAAGCTCGTACATACTTAAACTCCCCTTACTTTACTCTTATAAGCCTATCCGCCGCCGCCTTCAGTTTGACGGCAAAATACTCCGCCTCTTCCATGGTGTTCATACGCGAAAAGCTC
>CALXCR010000087.1 GCA_944386855.1 uncultured Oscillospiraceae bacterium | reverse complement strand
GTGGGCGAAAACGGGACGTACAACACGATCACGGTGCAGGACGGACAGGTTTTTGTGAGCGGTGCATCGTGCCCCGACAAGCTGTGTATGGCGCAGGGGCACAAATCGCACGGCGGGGAGACGATAGTTTGTCTGCCGAACAAGCTCGTCGTTTCCGTGGTCGGCGGCGACGGTGGACAGACGGACGCCGTTGCGGGATAAGGCGGTGAAGCTCATATGAAATCACGGAAGCTCGCCCTGTACGGGCTTTTAACGGCGCTTGCCATGATACTCTCGTATGTAGAGGCGCTGATACCGTTTTCGTTTGCCGTGCCGGGAATAAAAATAGGCCTTGCAAATACGGTTACCGTTTTTGCGCTTTATAAGCTTACGCCCCAAAAAGCGCTGTCAATATCTCTTGTGCGCGTAACGCTCACCGCCGTGCTCTTCGGAAGCGCGTATTCGTTTATGTACAGTCTGGCAGGCGCACTTTTGAGCTTCATATCGATGCTGGCACTTAAAAAAAGCGGGAGATTCAGCGAGACAGGAGTAAGCGTAGCAGGAGGGGTCAGCCACAATCTAGGACAGATACTGGTGGCGATGGCCGTGTTCGATACGCCGGGACTCATATACTATTTTCCCGCGCTGTGCGTATCGGGGACGGCGGCGGGAGTTGTTATAGGCGCGGCCGCGGGTATCATAGCAAAAAGAGTAAAGATTTAAAATCGGCTTGACCGTCCGGCGGAGGTGATGAAATGGCACAGCTTAATACCGGCGTGAGGTATATAAAGGGAATCGGAGAAAAGCGCGCAAAAGCGCTGTCAAAGCTCGGTATCGAGACGCTGTACGACCTCGTCACATTTTTTCCGAGAGGATACGAGGACAGACGCCGGTTTAAACGCCTAAATGAACTCACTCCGGGCGAGACGGTATGCGTAAAAGCTATCGCGGCACAAAACCCGAAGGTAAGCCATATAAGGAAAGGCATGGACATAGTAAAGGTAAGAGTTGTCGACGAGACGGCGTCGCTAGAGCTTACTTTTTTTAATCAGACGTATGTCAAAGACAGTATAAAAGCGGGCGAAAGCTATTGCTTTTACGGTAAGATAGGCGGTACGCTCCTGCGGCCGGAGATGATAAACCCGGTTTTTGAGCCTGAGGATGCGGGCCGGATAACGGGAAAGATCATGCCGCTGTACCATCTGACGGCGGGAGTCACTCAAACGATTATAACGCGTGCCGTGCGCGACGGGCTTACGGCCTGCGGCGATGTCCTGCCCGACCCGCTGCCCGAGACAGTGCAGAATGAGTACCGTCTTGCGCGGTCGCGGTACGCGTATGAGAACATCCATTTTCCGGAGAGTTTTGAAGCTCTTGAGATAGCGCGGCGAAGGCTGGTCTTTGAAGAACTGCTCGTACTGGCAAGTGCGATGCGTCTTATGCGGAACAATACGAGAAAACATAGCTGTTCCCCACTTGACGGCAAAAATATCGATAAATTTTATGAAATTCTCCCATTTGAGGTCACAAAAGCGCAAAAAAACGCGGTATCGGATGTAATAAGCGATCTTAAGAGCGACACGGCGATGAGCAGGCTTGTGCAGGGAGACGTCGGCAGCGGAAAAACGGTCGTAGCCGTGGCGGGCTGCTGGTTTACATGCACCGCCGGCGGTCAGTGTGCCGTAATGGCGCTGACAGAGATACTGGCAGAGCAACATTTTGATACGTTTAAAGCCCTGCTCGAGCCGTTTGGCATCACGGTGGAGCTTTTGTGCGGGAGTTTTTCTGCCCCAAAAAAGCGTAAGATCAAAGAGCGGCTCGCAAACGGAGATATAGACGTAATAGTGGGAACGCATGCGCTGTTGTCCGAGGATGTAAAATTTAAATCGCTCGCTTTTGCCGTGACGGACGAGCAGCACCGTTTCGGCGTCGATCAGAGGGCGGCGCTCGCCTCGAAAGGTGATTATGTAAACATACTAGTAATGTCCGCGACGCCCATACCGCGCACGCTTGCGATGATAATATACGGCGACCTAGATATATCGGTCATAGACGAAATGCCGCCGGGGCGGACGCCCGTAGAGACGTTTGCCGTCGGGGAGCATATGAGGCCGCGTGTAAACGCGTTTATAAAAAAGCTCGTAGACGAGGGGAGACAGGCATATATCGTCTGCCCTATGGTGGAGGAGACGGAGCTTCTATCAGACGGAGTTAAATCCGCCGTAAAGTATACGCAGGAGCTCAGAGAAAACAAGATTTTCGCCGGTATGCGTATAGAGCTTATACACGGAAAGATGAAGGCCGCAGAGAAGGAGAAGGTCATGCGCAGCTTTGCGGCCGGCGATATAGATATACTTGTGTCGACGACTGTTATAGAGGTCGGTGTCGATGTCCCGAATGCGGCGCTTATGGTCATAGAAAACGCGGACCGGTTCGGCCTGAGCCAGCTGCATCAGCTCAGGGGAAGAGTCGGCCGCGGCAAGCATAAATCGTACTGTATAATGTTTGACGGCGGCGGAGGGGGGATCGCGCGGCGGAGGTTAAAAGTGCTCTGCGGCACGAACGACGGATTTAAAATTTCTGAGGAGGACTTGCGCCTCCGAGGTCCGGGTGACTTCTTCGGATCTCGTCAGCACGGACTGCCGGAACTGAAGATAGCAAATTTTGCGGAGAATATGGATGTTTTGACGGCCGCAAAAGCAGCGTCCGACAAGCTGCTTGATAAAGATCCGCACCTCGATAAGCCGGAAAACGCAAGACTTAGAGCATACGTCAAACAGATGATTGAAAACTGTGTGACAGGGTAAGGCCGCCCCGTGTACGGCGTACGCCCGTTTTGCGTGCATTATGCTTTGAATTTAAGTTATTTTCCCGCCGTTGAGGACGGCAAAAAAGATAACGGCTGTACCTTGCGGTACTGGGTGAGCGCTCTATGATGAGGATGCACGGCATCCTCATGTTTTCATGGACGACGCCATATAATTAACCGGGAGGCGATGTCCATGAGGCGGAACAGGGCGCTTTTGTTAAATACGCTGCTTTTGACGGCGACTTCACTTTTCATGCGGGCTGTAGGTCTTGCGTTTCAGGTGTATCTGTCAAAGACGATCGGCGCGGTGGGGATAGGGCTTTTTACCCTCGTTATGTCGGTAAACTCTTTTGCCGCGACGTTTGCAATATCAGGGATACGTTTTACATCAATGCGTCTTACGGCGGAGGAACTCGGAAGAAATAACAGTGCCGGAATACGGAAGACAATAACCTGCTGCGTAATATACGCCGTGTTTTTCGGCACGATAGCACTTTTGACGCTCTATAATGCTGCTGGGTTTATAGGGTCTAGGATAATCGGCGATGAGAGAACGGTTCTGTCGTTAAAGCTATTGTCGCTCAGCCTGCCGCTTGTAGCGGTGGCGTCGGTTTTTTCGGGGTATTTCACGGCTGTCTGCCGTGTAGCAAAGACGGCGGCGGTGCAGATAATAGAACAGCTTACGCGGATCGCTGTGATAGTGGTGTTGCTTGCAGTAACGGGAGCGGACAACGTTGAACTGTCGTGCGCCGTCGTCGTGCTCGGCGGCGTGGCGGGTGATATGGCCTCGTTTGTGCTGCTGTTCATAATTTATAAGCTTGACAGCCGCAGATACCGAGTGGGGAAAGCCGTAAAAACGGGATCAATCCCAAAACGCATAGTGGGCATCGCCATGCCGCTTGCCGTATCGGCATATGCGAGGACGGCTCTTTCGACGGTGCAAAACCTTCTCGTACCGAGGGGGTTCAGAAAATCCGGAGCTTCCGCAGAAGGGGCACTTTCGGCCTATGGACTTATACAGGGAATGGTATTTCCCGTGATCACGTTTCCGGCGGCTTTTTTCTCATCGCTTTCCGAGCTGTTGATACCGGAGGTTACACAGGCTCAGGTTACCGGAGACGACGAAAAGATAGAGAACCTTTCATCCAGAATATTGAAATACTGCCTTATTTTCTCGGTGGGCGTCATGGGGATGCTCGTCTGTTTTGGGGAGAATATATCGCAGGTGATATACAGTAACAGCGAGGCGGGAAAGTACATATGCATTCTGGCGGCGCTTATGCCGATTATGTATATAGACACTGTGACTGACGGGATATTGAAAGGACTTGGAGAACAGCTTTATTCCATGAAAATAAATGTCTTAGATTCAATGATAAGCGTTGCAATGGTATATCTGCTGCTGCCTAAATACGCGGTAAACGGATATATTTTCATAATGTATTTCACGGAGGCGTTTAATCTTGCTATGAGCGCATACAGGCTGAGCAAAAAAGCGAGGATAACAATCCGTATTGCTGACTGCATTAAAATTCTTGCGGCGGCGTTCGGCGCCGGGAATATATCGGTATGCGTGATGAATGTGCTTGGACTTTTGGACAGAGCTACTCCATTTAACATCGTTACAGGCGCTGTCGTCATGGCGGCGGCGTATTATTATATGCTTGTGCTTTTTGGATGCCTGTCAAAAAGCGACAAAAAATGGATAAAAGAATTGATTATGTAATAAGGGGAGTTTTCCCCTTATTTTGCTTTATTACGCATTATCTCTTGAAGTTTCACGCTCTCTGAACAGAAGCGAGATACACCATATAGCGGCAAGACCGACAAGGGTGTAAATTACGCGGCTGATCGAAGAGGTCTGTCCTCCGAAGAGGTAAGCAACCAGGTCAAATCTGAAAATGCCGATGCTTCCCCAGTTTATGCCGCCGATAATCACAAGGATCAAGGCAATCCTGTCCATAATCATGATTTTGTGATCATTCCTTTCATTATAATAAAGGCACAACTTCTTGCTGCAATGCTAATATTCCCGAAGACGGTCGTATTATTCATTTTTGCTGTCCGAGTGTGTATGCGGCATTGCAAAAGATAAGCAGAGACGGAAGATTTTGCAATAAAAAAAGAAAAAATATATTTAAAAACGCCGTCCGATGTTGTATAATTATTATCGTTTTAAATCGCGCTTGCGCAATATTTATCTTTTTAAGGTTGGTGACCCCCGATGAAATATGTACTTGTTATAGGCGACGGCATGGCGGATAATCCCGTCCCGGAACTCGGCAATAAAACTCCGCTGGAGTACGCTGACATCCCGACGATGGACGAGCTCGCCTCCAAAGGAGAACTCGGAACGGTAAAAACAGTGCCGGACGGGCTCGTAGCCGGAAGCGACACGGCGATCCTCTCCATTTTTGGATGCGATCCGAGATGGTGTTATACGGGACGCGCTCCGCTTGAGGTATCCGCCGAGGGCGTAAAGCTGAGTCCGGGCGATGCCGCTTACCGCTGCAACATGGTTACATATGAGGACGGGGATATCCCGTTTGAGGAAAAGCGCATTCTTTCGCATAACGCCGGCTCTATAGAGGGCGGCGAATCGATAGCCATAATCACGGCTTTGTTTGAAGATCCCGTGTTTAAAGCGGCGGCGGACAAAGCGGGTATTTCGGTGCTGAAATCACCGTCGTTCCGTCATTTCGCGATGCAGAAGAACGCTGACCTCACAAATATAAAGCTGATACCGCCGCACGATCATCTCGGCGAAAAGATCGGTCCTCTGCTCCCGAGCGGCTGCGATAATGCCAAGATACTCAAGGAGCTCATGATACTTGCGCATACGATCCTTGACCATCATCCGCTCAACGAGGCGAGAAGAGCCGCGGGCAAAATGCCGGCAAACGGCATATGGTTCTGGGCCGAGGGAACGGCTGTTGCACTGCCGAATTTTTATGAGAACTATAAAAAAACAGGCGGCGTAGTATCGGCGGTACCTCTCTGCCACGGCATCGGCAACCTTGTCGGACTTGACATGATAAGTGTAGAGGGCGCGACCGGCGAACTTGAGACGAACCTGGAGGGCAAGGTCGACGCCGCCATGGAAGAACTTAAAGATCACGACTTTGCCGCCGTGCATTACGAAGCACCCGACGAGTGTACGCATAACGGCGATCTTCCGGGAAAACTTAAGGCTATCGAATACCTCGACAGACGCGTTGTTAAAAACCTCAGAGACCAGCTTGATGCCGCCGGATATGAGTACAGGATGCTCATTTTAAGCGACCATAAAACGCTCACCTCGACAAGAGGACACGACGGCACGCCGGTTCCGTTTCTCATCTATGACAGCCGCAAGGATTTGAATACGGGCATGAAATACTCCGAGGAGTGCGGCCTGAAAGGACCTTATATCGAAGAGGGTGTCACTCTTATGGCGCGGCTTTTTGAGATGTAAGGCAAATTTACAGTCAAAGGACGCTGAACGTAAAAATGAGCAGCTTGATTGAATACGCGTATGCAAAGCTCAATATATCGCTCGATGTGACCGGTAAAATGGATGACGGGTATCACAGTATGCTCATGGTAATGCAGAGCGCCTCGCTGTGCGACGATGTGAAGATATGCATCACAAAAGGCACGGGTACGGTATCTGTAAACACCGACAAGGCGTTTTTGCCGAGAGATGAAAAAAACCTTGCGGGCGTTGCGGTAAAAGCGTTTATGCAGCGTACCGGCATAACCGGCTGGGATACGGATGTCAGTATAATAAAGCGCATACCGGTTTGCGCGGGACTTGGCGGAGGCAGCAGCGACGTTGCAGCCGTTCTGCGCGGACTGAATGTGCTGTTTGCGGCCGGAATGACGCAGGACGAACTCGAAGATATCGGTAAGGCGATAGGGTCGGACGTCCCGTACTGCATCGCGGGCGGAACAAGACTTGCCCAAAGACGCGGGGAGCTGCTTTGTGATCTTGCGCCGCTTCCGAAGTGCTATGCCGTTATATGCAAGCCGTCGTTTTCGGTATCGACGCCGGAGCTTTTTTCAAAACTGGACGTGAAAAAGATAAAATGCCGCCCAGATACCGACGGGATAGTCGCCGCTCTCAGGGCCGGCGACATCAAAGGCGTCGGCCGCAGGATGTACAATATATTTGAAGATGTTCTCCCTAAGGGAAAAGAATATGTAGAGCATATAAAGGGAGTACTTTACGATAACAACGCCGTCGGTGCTGTTATGAGCGGCACGGGTTCTGCCGTTTTCGGACTGTTTACCGAAAAAGATCGAGCGCAGAATGCCTGTGAACAGCTTTCACGCAGCTATAGGGAGTGCTTTCTGGCCGAGACGACAGAGAAACTGGAAATATAAATTTTTGGGCAAAAACGTATAATCTTTACAAAAATTGGCAATGCTATGCACATATAGTGCAAGGCATTGCCTTTTATATTTCCGCGATTTGATATAACACGCGGTCCTCCGAAATAAGTACATATTCTAGCCCGTTTAGAGCCGACAGAGGTTCGACAACTAGCGGGAATAAAGCGGAGGAATCTTGACATATGAAGCTAAAGAAATGGGAGATCGCGCTGTTTATATCGGTGTGCGTACTTATGCTGAGCGGATTTAAGGTGGATCGGGATGTCACGGCACTGTCGGATAAGCTTATACGGCTGCACGTCGTCGCAAACTCGGACAGCGAGGAAGATCAGGCTGTAAAACTAAAAGTGCGGGACGCCGTACTTGAAATGCTCGATCCGATGCTGAACGGGGAATGCGGAAAAGACGGCGCAGAAGATGTGATATCCGGGCATATGGACGATATAGTCGCCGCCGCGGAAAAAACGCTCCATGAAAACGGTTATTCATACGAAGTGAGCGCAAAGCTCACCGAGGAGAGCTTTCCGACGGTGGACTATGATACTTTCTCGCTTCCGGCCGGTGAGTATACGTCTTTGCGAATAGTGATAGGCGAGGGAGAGGGTCATAATTGGTGGTGCGTGGTATTTCCATCGCTGTGCACGGCGGCCGCGGTCGAGTACGACGATGATTCAACGCTCACAGATGCCGAGACGGCCCTTATAACGCGGGAAAACCCGCATTATATAATTAAATTCAAGATAGCCGAGATCATCGGAAGCCTGAAACAGCTCTTTGTAAACGGACAGTGACGCCCGCGGGGAACGCTTTTTAAAAGCGTTCCCCGTCCTTTCATTATAAGCTGAAGTGTGATAAGATATCCGTATTAAGATGGATTTTCCGAACCGATATCGTTTGTGCGCATAAGTTTCTGCAGATCGGCTATGAACGGAACGATGAAAACGGCGGAAAAGAACGGAGGTGTCGCGCATGATAACGATAATATACGGACCGGCGAGAAGCGGCAAGACCTCGCTCGTTTTTGACAGGATAAAAAACGACGGTATCAGAGGACAGAAGAGTATACTTATTGTCCCTGAGCAGTATTCCCATAACGCGGAGAGGCATCTCTGCAAGGAGTGTGGAAATGGGGTGAGCATGTATTCGGAGGTCATCAGCTTTTCACGTCTCGTCTCAAAACTCATCGGACAAAACGTTTCCGCCGGAAAGCCACTCGATGGCGGCGGCAGGATGCTAGTCATGATGCGCGCATTGAACATGGCACTGCCGCAGCTTAGGGCGTTTCGCAGCATACATAAAAAGGCCGATTTTGTAAAAGACCTTGTCGAGACGTACAGCGAGATGCGCGCGTTTGGAATTGCTCCGGAGACTGTGGCGGCGGCGTCGGATAAGACTGCCGGTATGCTGTCGGACAAGCTGCGCGATATGTCGCTGATCTTTGCCGCGTACGAGGGCGATATGCCGTCCGGGATGTACGACCCGGCCGATGGGCTCGATATGCTGCGCGATAAAGCAGGAGAAAGCGATATAGGGATTCGCGAGAAGATATACATAGACGGATTTACCGATTTCACGGCGCAGGAAAAGGCGGTATTGCAGGAACTTATAAAAAAAGGGAGCGATATTACCGTCTGCCTGACGACCGATTCACTTGACAGCGACACGGCGGCTTTCAAACTTCCGAATGAGACGGCGCGTTTTTTCATGCGTGAGGCGCGGGAGTACCGGCAGGAGATAGAGATTATTAACGCTGATCCTAAAGACGGAGGCATGTCAAATCCGATATCTTTTTTCGGAGATAATCTTTTCAGCTACGGCGCTGTCAGATTTCCCGGGGAATGCGACTGTATAGAGATCTGCAAGGCGGACGACATGATGACCGAGTGCGAGATTGCGGCGTCTGCAATAATTAAGCTCGTGCGAGATCACGGCTACCGGTGGAGGGATTTTGCCGTTGCCGTACGCGATTGGGACGCGTGGCAGGACAGTGCGGAAAACGTGTTTGCGGCATATAACGTCCCTCTGCAAATGACCGTAAAAACGGATATAATCGAAAAACCCGTTATCGCGGCGGTCTTTGGTGCGCTTGATGTGATACTCGGCGACTGGGATTATAAAAGTGTTTTCAAATATCTCAAAACGGGGATGACAGGTATCGCGCCGTACGATATAGATCTCCTTGAAAATTATGTCATAAAATGGAATATACACGGTTCAGCGTTTTGGAGACGTGAAGAACCGTGGTCGGGAAATCCGGACGGCTATACGAAAAACGTGACCGAGGAGCAGGAAAAGACCCTGCGCCGTGTAAACGAGATACGGCGCGATGTGATAAAAGAACTCGGAAAGTTTGAGGACGATCTTAAGCTGTGCAAAACGGGCGGGGAAAAAGCGGCCTGCCTGTACGGATTTCTCGAGGCGATCGAGCTGCCGGCGCGTATAGAGGACAGGGCAAAAGCGCTAAGAGAGCACGGCAATATGCAGCTTTGCGACGAGTATCTCCAATTATGGGACATACTTGTAAACGGGCTTGAGCAGTACGCCGCCGTTATAGGCGGCGAGACAGTCGACAATGAGGAGTTTTATGATCTCCTGCGGCTCGTAATCTCGCAGTATGACGTGGCGACGATACCGGTGTCCCTTGACCGCGTGTCGATAGGCGATATGACGCGGATGAAGAGGCGCGATATAAAATGCCTCATACTTATGGGAATGACAGAGGACGCAGTGCCGCGGGTAACGAGCCGCTCACATATCCTGTCGGACGATGAGCGCGCCGCGCTGTCGGAGCTCGGCGTTACGCTCGGAGAGCTTGTCGACGACAGGATAACAAGGGAGATGAACATGATATACACCTCCGTGACGCTCCCGTCGGACAGG
>CALXCR010000086.1 GCA_944386855.1 uncultured Oscillospiraceae bacterium | reverse complement strand
GTTCTGCCTCTTTTGGAGAGCGACCTGTTCACCGTTATGAAAGCTGTTGCAGATGAGAAACTCGACAGCGTCGACGTAAGGTTTAAAGACGGTGCGGCGTGCTGTGTCGTCATGGCCTCATGCGGCTACCAAGAAAAATACGACACAGGGTACGAGATAACCCTCCCGCCCGAGGAAGAGGATATAAACATCTATATCGCCGGCGCGAAGCTCTCAGACGGAAAACTTCTCACCTCCGGAGGCAGAGTTTTGGGCGTCACGGCGACGGCGGACAATCTCCGGAGCGCGGTAGAAAAAGCTTATATGGCGGTAAAGACTGTCGGCTTTGAAAATGCGTATTACCGAAGCGATATAGGTAAAAGAGCGCTTGAAGCATAGGAGGAGCTATTATGGTATATCGCGTATATGTGGAAAAAAAGCGCGGCCTTGCCAATGAAGCCGCCGCGCTCGGTAAAGATATCCGCGAGTTTCTGGGGATAAAATCTCTTGAGTCGGTACGGATAATAAACAGGTACGACGTTGAGAATATCGACGCGGAGCTGTTTGAGTACGCCAAAAAGACCGTGTTTTCGGAGCCGCAGCTCGATACGGTGGGCGATACGCTCGACACAGACGGAGGATACGCATTCGCGGTGGAGTATCTGCCCGGGCAGTACGACCAGCGCGCCGATTCCGCGGCTCAGTGCATACAGCTTATCTCGCAGAAAGAACGCCCAACCGTAAAAACGGCAAAAATATACGTTTTAAAGGGCGATGTGTCAGGCTCGGATATAGAGAAGATAAAAAAATACCTGATAAACCCCGTCGAATCGTGCGAGGCGTCGCTTGATGAATACGAGACTCTCGCCGTGCGGTTTGACACGCCGACAGAGGTTGCCGTGCTCGACGGGTTTACAAAAATGAACAACGACGAACTTGCGCAGTTTATCGAACACTGGGGGCTTGCAATGGACCTTGAGGACATAAAGTGCTGCAAGAAGTATTTTGACACGGAAAAGCGCGATCCGACGATAACCGAGATAAAAATGATCGACACCTACTGGTCGGATCACTGCCGGCATACTACATTTAACACGACGATTGACAGCGTCGAGTTTGAAGATGAGCTGCTTGAGAGGAGCTATAACGATTACATAGCGGCGAGAAACGCTGTCGGCCGCAAAAAACCTATAAACCTTATGGACGTAGGCACGATAGCGGCGCGCTATCTCAAAGCGATAGGGAAGCTCGACAAGCTCGACGAATCCGATGAAATTAATGCCTGCACCGTAAAAATAAAGGCGAATGTCGACGGCAAAAAAGAGGACTGGCTGCTGCTGTTCAAAAACGAGACACATAACCACCCGACCGAGATAGAGCCATTCGGCGGCGCCGCAACATGTATAGGCGGCGCGATAAGAGACCCGCTGTCAGGAAGAAGCTATGTCTATGCAGCAATGCGCGTCACGGGCGCCGCCGACCCGCTTCGCCCGATAGAGGAGACGATACCCGGCAAGTTGCCGCAGAGGAAAATAGTCACGACGGCCGCCGCCGGCTACAGTTCATACGGAAACCAGATAGGTATAGCCACGGGGCAGGTTGACGAGCTGTACCACGGCGGGTACGCCGCAAAGCGCATGGAGGTCGGCGCCGTGATCGCGGCCGCTCCGGCTTCTTACGTCCGGCGCGAGCGCCCGTCCGATGGGGACGTCGTTATACTGCTCGGCGGAAGAACGGGCAGGGACGGCATCGGCGGCGCGACAGGCTCGTCAAAAGCGCACACCAAGTCGTCGCTCGAGACATGCGGCGCGGAGGTGCAGAAAGGCAACGCCCCCGAGGAGCGTAAGCTCCAGCGCCTTTTCAGGAATCCCGAGGCGTCGCGTCTTATCAAGTGCTGCAACGATTTCGGCGCCGGCGGCGTGTCGGTTGCTATAGGAGAGCTTGCTGACGGCCTTGAGATAGAGCTCGACAAAATACCGAAAAAATACGAAGGGCTTGACGGGACGGAGCTTGCGATAAGTGAATCGCAGGAGAGGATGGCCGTGGTCGTCGAAAAAGCGGAGGCGGAGCATTTCTGCCGCCTCGCCGAAGGTGAAAACCTTGAGGCGACAGTCGTCGCAAAGGTCACGAGAAAGGCAAGACTTGTGATGAATTGGAACGGCAAGAGCATCGTCGACATATCCCGCGATTTTCTGAACTCCAACGGCGCGGAAAAGCATATAAGCATTGCGCCCGCCGCCTATAAAAATGTAGATAAAGCGCCCGTACACGATTTTAAGGACGGATACCGCGCGCTCGCTTCGGATCTTAACGTATGCTCAAAGCGCGGCCTTTCCGAGCGGTTTGACTCAACGATCGGTGCGGGGACTGTACTTATGCCATTCGGCGGCAAAAATCAGCTCACGCCGCCGCAGGCGATGGTGCATAAAATATCAGTCGAGGACCGTGATACGACAACGTGTTCACTCATGTCGTGGGGATACAATCCGTACATAGCGGAAAAAAGTCCGTTTCACAGCGCGTATCTTGCCGTTGTGGAATCGGTGGCGAAGCTGATCGCGTCAGGCTCAAAGTTTGAGGATATCTACCTGTCGTTCCAGGAGTTCTTTGAAAAGCCGTACTCAGACCCGCAGAGATGGGGAAAGCCGCTCGCGGCGCTGCTCGGCGCATTCAAGGCGCAGATAGGGCTCGGCGTTGCGGCGATAGGCGGTAAGGACTCCATGAGCGGGACGTTTGAAAATATAGACGTGCCGCCGACGCTTATATCGTTTGCCGTGACAACGGAGGAGATAGAAAACATCGTCTCACCAGAATTTAAAGCGGCGGGACATAAGGTTGTCCTTTTAAAGCCGACGTACGGGGACTGCGGACTGCCGCAGTCGGCCAGCATGAAGGCAAATTTTGAAAAGGTCGCGGAGCTTATGCGGGACGGAAAAGTGTGCGCGGCATATACGCCGACATACGGCGGCGTGGCCGAGGGCGTTATGAAGATGGCGTTCGGAAACGATGTCGGGTTCAAGTACGCCGAAAACCTCACTCTGAATGATATTTTCGGCTACACTTACGGCGCGTTCATACTGGAGCTCACCGACGATACCGAGGTCGGAATGCCGCTCGGAGAGACGACAGCGGACAGCACGGTATCATATAAGGGCGAAAATATCAGCTTAGACGGGCTTCTTAAAATATACGAAAATAAGCTTGAACCCGTGTATCCGTGCAATATAAACGACGGGACAAAAAATATCGAGACGTTTACATATAACGCCGAAAGCTACCCCGCTCCCGCCGTAAAGACAGCCAGTCCTAAAGCCGTGATACCGGTGTTCCCGGGGACAAACTGTGAGTACGATACGGCAAAGGCTATGCGATCGGCCGGCATCAAGCCGCAGATAATCGTCGTGAACAATCTCACGCCCGACGGCGTCGCGAGATCTGTCGAGCGGTTTGCGCAGGGTATAAAGGATTCGCAGATCATATTCATACCCGGCGGATTTTCCGGCGGAGATGAGCCGGACGGCTCAGGTAAATTCATCACGGCGTTTTTCCGCAACGCCATGATAAAAGACGCGGTGACAGAACTTTTGGAGCGGCGCGACGGGCTCATGTGCGGCATATGCAACGGCTTTCAGGCGCTTATAAAGCTCGGCCTCGTGCCGTACGGCAAAATTATTGACACGGACGAGACGTGCCCGACGCTCACGTTTAACACGATAGGACGCCACCAGTCGCGCATCGTACATACGCGGATAGCATCGAACAAATCGCCGTGGCTGTCTTTAACAAGTCCGGGCGAGATATATACAGTGCCGATATCACACGGAGAAGGGCGGTTTTTGGCCGATGAACAGCTAGTGAAAAAGCTTGCGGAAAACGGTCAGATAGCGACGCAGTATGTGGATTTCGACGGCAAAGCGACGGACAATGTGCGTTTTAATCCGAACGATTCGGTGTTCGCGATCGAGGGCATCACATCGCCGGACGGCAGAGTCCTCGGCAAAATGGGACATTCGGAGCGCGTTGGAAGCGGCCTTTATAAAAACGTACCCGGCAGATATGAAATGGGACTGTTCAAATCATCGGCCAAATACTTTAAATAGGGGAGGAAAGAAAATATGGCATATAAAAGCGATATAGAGATAGCTCAGGGATGTAAACTGCAGCCGATAACCGAGATAGCGAAAACGGCCGGCGTAGACGGGGAGTTTCTCGAGCAGTACGGCAAATATAAGGCCAAGGTCGATCTGAAGATATTAGACGAGCTCAAAGATAAGCCGAACGGCAAGCTTGTCCTCGTGACGGCGATCACTCCGACGCCGGCGGGCGAGGGAAAGACGACGACGACTGTAGGCCTCGGTGACGGACTCAGAAAGCTCGGAAAAAAATCAATAATCGCACTGCGTGAGCCGTCGCTCGGGCCCGTGTTCGGCATCAAGGGCGGCGCTGCCGGCGGCGGATATGCACAGGTTGTTCCAATGGAGGACATAAACCTGCATTTCACGGGCGATTTCCACGCAATTGGCGCGGCGAACAATCTGCTCGCCGCGATGCTCGATAACCATATATATCAGGGCAACAGCCTCAATATCGACCCGCGCAGGATAACGTGGAAGCGCTGCGTCGATATGAACGACCGCCAGCTCCGTTTCGTTGTGGATGGCATCGGAGGCAGAGTGAACGGAGTTCCGCGCGAGGACGGATATGATATAACGGTCGCGTCGGAGATAATGGCCGTTCTGTGCCTTGCGACTTCCATATCGGATCTTAAAGAGAGACTTTCACGAATAATTGTCGGCTATACATACGATGAAAAGCCCGTAACGGCGGGTGATCTTAAAGCGCATGGCGCCATGGCGGCGCTGTTAAAGGACGCGCTGAAGCCGAATCTTGTGCAGACGCTCGAGCATACGCCTGCGTTTGTGCACGGCGGACCGTTTGCCAATATCGCGCACGGCTGCAACAGCGTGACGGCTACAAAGGTTGCGCTCAAGCTCGGCGAATACTGCGTGACGGAGGCGGGCTTCGGCGCGGATCTCGGCGCCGAAAAATTTCTCGATATAAAATGCCGAATGGCGGGGCTCAAGCCGGATGCCGTAGTGATTGTCGCGACCGTCAGGGCGCTCAAGCTCCATGGCGGCGTGCCAAAGACGGAACTTGAGGCGGAAAACCTTGAAGCCCTTGAAAAGGGTATACCGAACCTCCTGCGCCACGTTGAGAACATCACGAAAGTGTATAAACTGCCCGCCGTCGTCGCCGTAAATAGATTCCCGACAGATACCGAGGCAGAGCTTAAGCTCGTTGAGGATAAATGCAAGGAACTCGGCGTAAACGTAGCACTGTCAGAGGTCTGGGGAAAAGGCGGAGAAGGCGGCATGGCGCTCGCCGAGGAAGTCGTGAAACTTTGCCAGCAGCCGAACGACTTTGAGTATTGCTATGACGACGGCCTCAGCATAACCGAGAAGCTAAATGCTATCGCGACACGCATTTACCGCGCCGACGGGGTAGAACTCGTTGGAAGCGCCGTAAAGCAGCTAAAGCAGCTTGAAGCGCTTGGATTTTCAAATATGCCGATATGTATGGCAAAAACGCAGTACAGCTTTTCAGACGACGCTAAAAAACTCGGCGCGCCGGAAAGATTTAAGATAACCGTGAGAAATCTCAAGGTATCCGCGGGAGCCGGCTTCATAGTCGCGCTTACAGGCGATGTAATGACGATGCCGGGGCTTCCGAAAGTGCCTGCGGCAGAGCGCATAGATGTCGATGAAAACGGCGTTATAAGCGGCCTGTTCTAAATAAAATAACCCCAGTCCCCGCGCGCAAAAGCACGCGGGGACGTGTCTGTTATGGCCGGTATCGGTGTGACCGTGTTGTCGTTAAAAATAATGATGATTGAAAAAAACGCAGGAAATGGTATAATTAGAAGCAGGAAAGCACCATTAAACATAGTCGTAACGAGAGAGGTAAATATGAAGATACAGGAATCAGCTGAAAATTATCTTGAGACAATTTTGGTTCTGCATCAGCGCAAAGGGAATGTCCGCTCGATAGATATAGCAAATGAGCTTGAATTTTCAAAGCCCAGCGTCAGCGTAGCAATGAAAAATTTGCGTAATAACGGCTATATAACGATAGACGATAACGGTTTTATATTGCTGACAGATGCCGGCAGAGCTGTTGCCGAAAAAGTGTACGAGCGCCATGTACTAATCACTAACTGGCTCACAAAACTGGGAGTAGATCCTCAAACTGCGGCCGAAGACGCCTGCAGGATAGAGCATGTCATAAGCGCGGAGAGTTTTGAGGCTCTCAAAGCCCATGTGCTGGGCAATAAATAGCAGTAAGGACCGGCAGTAAATGTAGACTGCCGGTCTTTTTACGATATCCTTGCAGAGGTCGTATAATTATAGTAAAATATAAGTAAAAAAATCGAACTGGAGCGGAAATAATGATATATTTGCTAGAGGACGACGACAGCATAAGAGAACTTGTAACATATACGCTTATAAGCGTAGGTATAGACGCAAAGGGGTTCGCGCTGCCGAGTGAATTTTGGAATGCAATAGGGCAGAAGCTCCCTGATCTCATAATGCTCGACATAATGCTCCCGGAGGAAGACGGGATAACGATTTTAAAGAAAATAAGGGCGTCGGCGGCGCTTAAAAAGATTCCGGTCATAATGCTCACTGCCAAGGGTGAGGAGTATGATAAGGTGCTGGGTCTTGACAGCGGTGCTGACGACTATATTCCAAAGCCGTTCGGCATGATGGAACTTATCGCGCGTATCCGCGCTCTTCTGCGGAGGACGGCGTCGGATGATGAACCTGCCGCATATACCATAGGAGAACTGTATGTCGACCCGGAAAAGCACATCGTTACTGTAAACAACGCGCCGGTGACGCTCACGCTGAAGGAGTTTGAAATCCTTTGCGCGCTTTTGAAGCGGCAGGGCGTCGTCATGACGAGAGAACAGCTTCTCAACCAGATATGGGGTTATTCGTACGACGGCGAGAACAGAACCGTCGATGTGCATATAAGGACGCTGCGTCAAAAGCTTGGCGACGCGGGCAAGTACATAGTAACCGTCAGAGGCATCGGATATAAAATAGGAGAGGAAAACGGTGAGAACCAGACTTTTTAAAAGCCATTTTGCAACCGCAATGCTCTCGTTTATAATATGTCTCGTCGTGATCTTCGTTGTTGTATATCAATATTTTCAAAGCGGATATATGGAGGAACTCAAGGAAGAAGCTTCGTACATCACCTCCGCCGTGGAGGCGGGCGGAGTTGGATTTCTCGCCGATGTAACGGATAATACAAATATGAGGATAACGGTGATTTCGCCGGACGGTACGGTCGTCTTTGACAGCGGGGGCGATTTGCTTTCAGCCGAGCATATTCCAGCCTGTGAAGAGGTACTTGAAGCTTTTGACAGCGGCGAGGGTGAGAGCGTAAGTTTCTCGTCACAGCTTTCTGAGAAAACCTCAAATTACGCGACGCGCCTATCAGACGGATCTGTTATAAGATTGTCCCGTACTCGGGAATCAGCCATGAATTTGATCGCGAAAATGATTTTCCCGATCGTGCTTGTGCTCGTTGCGGCAATCGCGGTTTCTGTAATTTTCGCGGTGAAAATGGCAAACAAAATAACAGATCCGATAAACAGGATAGACCTTGACAAGCCGGACGACCGCGACGTGTATGAGGAGCTTCGGCCTCTTGTCCGCAGGATCACGGCACAGAACAAGCAGATATATATGCAGATGGAGCAGCTTAAAGAAGAGCACAAAAACCGCGACCTCCACAGGCACGAATTTACTGCAAATGTCTCACACGAGCTTAAGACCCCGCTTACCTCGATATCGGGATTTGCGGAGATTATAAGAGACGGGCTTGTAAAGCCGGAGGACATACCGCGTTTTGCCGATAAGATATATCAGGAGGCGAAACGCCTAATAACGCTCGTCGAGGATATAATACGGCTTTCGATGGTAGAGGATAATGAGATTAAGGCGGAAAAAACGGACACGGATCTTTACGAAATCTGTCATAGAACGATAAATACCCTGACTCCGGCGGCAGAAAAGTTGAATATAACGCTTTCGCTCGAGGGTGAGTCTGCCAAAGTGTATGCTGTTCCGCAGCTCCTTGATGAAATTGTATATAACCTGTGCGACAACGCTATAAAATATAATAAGCGCGGCGGCAGCGTCAAGGTTATCGTTTCAAAGACAGATGACGAAACGCTTCTGACCGTTTCAGACACAGGTATAGGTATCTCTGAGGAGAATTTAGACCGCGTGTTTGAGCGGTTTTACAGAGTCGATAAAAGCCACTCAAATGAGATTGGCGGCACCGGTCTGGGACTCTCGATAGTTAAGCACAGTGTAGCGTATAACAACGCGTCTATTGACATAAAAAGCAAGCTTGGAGAGGGAACGAGTATAACTGTAAGATTCAAAAATTAAATGTAACAATATAAAGACGCAGCGTAAAAAGTTGCGTCTTTTATTATGTAAAAACGGATTTAACATAGATTTAACCTCATCGCAGTTTTTGATTTAACATAACCTATGTATTATATATACAGAGTATAAAATGTGTCAAAATGCGGTAAAGGAAAGGGCGTAAAAGGATGAACATCATTTCGCTGATCATGCTTTTGGGAGGACTTACGTTTTTCCTGTACGGGATGAATGTCATGTCTGCCGGACTTGAGAGAATGGCGGGCGGAAAGCTCGAGGGTATGCTGAAGCAGATGACATCTAACCCGTTTAAGAGCCTCCTGCTGGGAGCGGGGATAACGATAGCGATACAGTCTTCGTCGGCGCTAACTGTTATGCTTGTAGGGCTTGTAAATTCCGGCATTATGGACATAACGCAGACGGTCGGCGTAATAATGGGGTCGAACATAGGGACGACGCTCACGGCGTGGATGCTGTCGCTGGTCGGCATAGAGAGTGAAAACGTGTTTATATCTCTCCTGAAGCCTGAAAATTTCTCAATGCTGTTTGCGTTTGCCGGTATTTTGATGAATATGCTCAGCAAATCACAGAAGCGCAGGGATACAGGCACGATATTCATAGGCTTTGCGATACTCATGTACGGCATGAAAATAATGAGCGACGCCGTGTCGCCGCTCACCGAGATGCCGGAGTTTACAGAGCTTTTAACTGCTTTTGAAAATCCGATACTCGGTGTGCTGGTCGGTGCAATATTCACCGGCATAATACAAAGTTCGGCTGCGTCCGTCGGCATATTGCAGGCTTTCGCGCTCACTGGAAACATAACGTACGGTATGGCGATCCCGATAATAATGGGTCAGAACATAGGGACGTGCGTGACAGCGCTTATATCGAGCATCGGCGTCAGCAGAAATGCGAAAAAAGTAGCTGTTATACATATATCGTTCAATCTCCTAGGGACAGTCATCTGGCTGACGGTGTTTTACGCGGTATACGCAGTCACTAAATTCAGTCTTGTTGACATGCCTATAAATGCGTTTGGTATAGCTGCCGTACACAGCGTGTTCAACATTTTGACGACAGCTATGCTCATGCCATTTAGCGGTATGCTTGTAAAAATAGCGAATAGACTTCTCCCTGCAACGGATGATGAGGACGAGCTCGGCATAAAGCTTGATGACAGGCTGCTCGCAACGCCGTCTGTTGCCGTGACAGAGTGTGACAATCTCACCGCAAAAATGTGCGAGCTTGCAAGAGACACAATATTCGATGCGGTGTCGCTGCTCGCTAAATACGACGATGATATTGCCCGGCGCGTTACAAAGCACGAGAGCATGCTTGACGAGTATGAGGATTGGCTAGGAACATACCTCATAAAGGTGTCCGCCAAAAACATATCGCAGTCAGACAGCAGCCGCGTGTCAAAAATGCTCCATGTCATAGATGATTTCGAGCGCCTCGGAGATCAGGCTGTAAACATACTTGACTCCGCAAAAGAGCTGCACGACAAACGGCTTGAATTCTCGCCGGAGGCGACGAAAGAGCTTGACGTTTTGCTCAGCGCAATATATGAGATCGTCGATAAGACGTGCCATGTTTATACGACGAACGATCTCAAGGAAGCAAACCTTGTAGAGCCGCTTGAGCAGGCGATAGATGACATTGTTTCGTCGATAAAATCCAACCATGTACAGAGGCTTCAGATAGGCATCTGTACTGTTGAACTGGGTTTTATAATAAATGATCTTCTCGGTTCGCTCGAGAGAGTGTCCGACCACTGCTCGAATATAGCCGTCGCCGTTATAGAGACGTCGCGAGGAAGCTTTGATACTCATAAATATCTGGGCGACGTAAAATATGGCAACGATAACTTTAACAACGCCTATAGGATGTACTGTGAAAAATACAAAGTATAAAATGCCGGAAAGTCCGGAGTCCTTAGGGACAGGTGGATAGACAGACAGATATCTGCGGCTGCAAGCGGCGCGGATACAGAAAAATGGGGAGGGTAAAGAGAAGTGAAAAGGAATATGAGACTGCTCGAATGATGTAAAACAGAATCATTGGCCGAGGCGCGTTAAAAAATGCATAGCGTCGCGGTACGGAGTCAAGTAAAAAATCATTCATTATAAAGATAAAGCGAGGGCATGATATGACAATTTCCCTTTCAACATTTTTAGAACAAATAACGACAAATCCGGTCTTAGCCGTGACCGTTCTTTTGACGCTCGGGGTTATCCTTGTAAACGGCTGGACCGACGCGCCGAATGCCATAGCGACTTGTATATCGACGCGCGCTATCGGAGCGCGTACCGCTATCGTTATGGCGGCTGTGTTTAATTTTCTCGGCGTATTTGTAATGACGATGATTAACGCCAGCGTTGCCGCTACGATATACAACATGGTCGACTTCGGCGGCAATGCGCATGAGGCGCTGATTGCACTGTGCGCAGCGCTGTTTGCCATAGTTACATGGGCGACGGCCGCATGGTGGTTCGGCATCCCGACGAGTGAGAGCCATGCGCTTATAGCCGGCGTTTCCGGCGCCGCGATAGCTCTGCATGGCGGACTTGCCGGCATAAACGGCAGTGAATGGATCAAGGTAGTCTACGGCCTGTTTTTATCTACGATTCTCGGATTTGCGTTCGGATGGATCAGCGTAAAACTCATCGAATTCATATGCAAGGGCATGAACCGCCGCAGAACAACGCGTTTCTTTGGCGGGGCACAGATAGCCGGCGGCGCGGCAATGGCATTTATGCACGGCGCGCAGGACGGTCAGAAATTTATGGGTGTATTCATGCTGGGAATATTCCTTGCAAACGGGCAAGCCGACGCCGAGACGTTCCAAATCCCCGTATGGCTCATGCTGCTTTGCAGCCTGGTAATGGGTCTCGGCACATCGATAGGCGGTTACCGTATAATCAAGGCGGTCGGAATGGACATGGTAAAGCTTGAGAAATATCAGGGTTTTGCCGCAGATATTGCCGGAGCGGGCTGCCTGCTCCTGTCATCACTGACCGGCATACCTGTATCAACGACACATACAAAAACAACGGCGATCATGGGTGTCGGTGCGGCGCGCAGGCTTTCAAGCGTCAACTGGGGCGTCGTAAAAGAGATGGCGCTGACATGGATACTTACATTCCCCGGGTGCGGGCTTATAGGTTTTCTTATGGCGGAATTATTTATTTGGATATTCTAATGGAGGGTTATTAACATGGGACGTAAAAAAGATCACGATTATTTTGCAATGCTGGTAGACGGAGTCTCCTATGCCTGCAGCGCTGCGGAGCTTCTGCATAAAGATCTGCAAAACTTTGATACGGCAGATTTGTCACAGCAGATTGAGGAGATGCACAAGATAGAGCATTCGGCAGACCTTGCAAAGCACGATATGCTTGAAAAGTTGCTTAAAGAGTTTATCACATCCATCGACCGTGAAGATATTCTCGAGCTTGCCGATGTTATTGATGACGTTACAGACAATCTGGAAGACGTTCTGCTCCGCATGTATATGTACAATATCACCTCTCTGCGTGAAGAGGCGCTTCAGTTCAGCGATATCATAATCAAGTGCTGCAGTGAGATGAAAGTCATGATGGAAGAGTTTTCAAATTTCCGTAAATCCAAAACGATCAAGTCTAATATAATTGAAATTAACCGTCTTGAGGAGGAAGGGGACAAGCTGTTCACCAAGGCGATGCACAATCTCTATGCTACCTCAACAGCGGCAACGGAGATACTCGCATGGACGTCCCTGTATGACCAGCTTGAGCACTGCTGCGACCTGTGTGAGGACGTAGCTGATGTCGTAGAGCGTGTAATGCTGACAAACAGCTAAAAAAAGCTCGGAGCACATAAAAGCGGCCGGTAGATGAAAATCTACCGGCCGTTTTTGCACGCTTACAGCGCCGCAGAGCGGAAAGCAAGGGGGAAAGGCGTCCTTTCCTTTCCTGAAATCAAACAAACACAGTATAAATTTTTGCCATAATGCTCTCAAGCCATAAGCCATATGCAAGCACGCCAAATTAACAATTGCAAATCCAAGCCGTGCTGTGTACCGCACAATAATCGGCGGATATCTGTGCATCTTAAATCAGACGTTATCGCATTATAAGTCAACACGCTGCTCGATATGCGCGCATCGTCTCGTTCTCATACGGCATGTAATAATAAACTCTGCACACGCAGTTGCCATACTCCCACAGCACAGTCCAAATTTCTCAGCAAAAAACCGGCGCAATCATATGACTGCGCCGGTAAATTTAATCGTATTTATTGCTCACCAGGCTTTGATATAAGTGCTTGAATCGAACTGGGTCAGAGGATCAATCCTGGAATCGTTTATCGATATCTCAAAGTGGAGATGATTTCCTGTAGAAAGTCCTGTCGAACCGACATTGCCGACCGTATCGCCCTGGTTTACATACTGGCCGACCGAGACATTGAGACGGCTCATATGTGCATACAGTGTTGTCGAGTTGCCGTGATCGATAACGACATAGTAGCCATAAGAGTCGGACCACTGCGAGATGATTACAGTACCGGCTGCCGCTGCCATAACGGGGTTTCCGCCGCCACCGCCGATATCAATACCGGAATGATATCTGTAGTAGCCGAGTATCGGGTGAAGTCTGTTGCCGTAAGGAGAAGTTATGTATTTAGAAGCTGTCGGCCAGATGTATGTGCCGTCGCCGCTGTAAACCGGCGTTGTTGTACCGTCGCTGCTTCCGCCGCTCGCGGCATTGTTCGCTGGCTCATTCTGGGCTTTAAGCTGCTCGCTCAGGCTGTTGATCTGCTCCTGAACAGCGTTTGCCTCTTCTTCAGCTTCATTTACAAGATTTTCGTATTCAGTAATGTCACTCTGTATTGCCGTTATGATCGAGGATACTTCAGAAATTTGAGTATCGAGCTCCGCCTTAAGAGTTTCAAGCTCGGATTTCTTCGTTTCAAGTTCTGCCTTAGTAGCTTCAAGCTCTGCCTTGGCGTTTTGCGTAGCCTCGCGCGCTTCGATAAGCTGGTTATAAATCATCTCATCATATTCCATTATCTCATTGATGAAATCAAGCCTGGAAAGAAGATCAGAGAAGCTCGACGCACCGAAGAGAATGGAGTAATAGGAGATAGAACCTCTCTCCTCCATAGCGCGGACGCGCTCTTTGTAAAGCTCAAGCTGTTTTGCCTCTTGCTTTTCAAGATCCTGTATCTCAAGTTCTTTGTCAGCAATAAGACCCTCGTACTGAGTGATCTGTTCATTTGTCGTATCGATCTGTTCCTGCGTAAGAGAGACCTGCTCATCAAGAAGCTCTTTCTTTTCGAGGTTTGAAGCTTTCTGCTCCTCAAGAGCCTCAAGCTCTGCCTCAAGATCGTTCTTCTTGGTGTTCAGCTCATCAAGCTTGTCCTGCTGTTCATCAATATCAGCCTGTGAAACGGCAAATACATCAGCTGTGTTCAAAAAAGAAGCGGGAAGCTGTAAAAACAGAAGCAAAGCCAGGCAGAGCGCCAGAATCTTTTGTGTTTTTACACCGAAAACTTTCCGCAGCTTTTGAGAAGTTCGCATATATATCAAATCCTTTCCTGAGAGTTACAATTAAAACAATCAACGCTGCCATTATACTACATCAAAACCCAAATTGCAACAAAAAATCCGAATTTTCCTACAAAAAAGTAACAATAAATTCTGCAAATAGATACAAATTGTAAATAATACAGCTTTTGGTAATAAAAACAAAGCCTGAACAAATAAGTTGTTCAGGCTTTTGCTTAGCTTAATTGACTTATCCGCTACCTTTTGTTTTTGCTGTCCGGATCTGCTTCGTCGCCGTCGTTAGTTTCATTCGTTAAAATGTCTTCATCGTCGCCGTCGTTCAGATATTTAAAAAGATCATCTGTCTCATCCGAGGAGATCGCATCCAGCGCGGCGGGATCGGCGTTAAAGGCACCGCTTTTTGCTTCAGCTATGATCTCATTTAAAAGCGAATCATCGTCATCGGCCGCAGAGCCGTTCGCATCTGCGGGATTACTTTGCAGTGACGCTCCGGCCGTTTCCGAGCTCTTATCGGTCTCGATATTACCGCTATCCGCTTCGGATGAGCCGTTATCGTCATTGCGCGGAATAGGCTCATCGTATTCGTCGTATTCATCGTATTCATTATATTCGTCGTACTCATCGTACTCGTCATATTCGTCCTCATCAACGCTGTTCTGGTCTTGTTTAGTGAAGAACAGGGAAGAACCGTTGTAATCGTCTGATTTATCGGTATCGCCGACGGCAAACAGCTTCATATCGCGTTTTGTATGGACATATTTTATTATAAAAATGACAAGAGGTATGATTGCGGCAATCAAAAGGAAAATTGCGCCGACGACTACATACTGGAGCACACCGATATCGCTGAAAAACGCGGGGAGACCGGCAAAGCGCGTTGAGATAGGCGTTACCATACCTGCCTGCTCAGAGGATGTGTCGCTGTCGGACGCAGTATCGTCGGACGTGTCATTCGGCGCAAGGATACCGGTTGTACTGTCGGAGGCGAGCGCAAAACCATAGCGCTGAAGTGTCCCCTCCTCGATATCGTAGAGGTAGATGTTTTTGACGCCCTCAGAATTGATCGCGCAGACGAGATAGTGGTTCATTGTCTCAACGCCGTCTGGTACAAGCACATTGACCTCATTTTCGCCAATTGTTTCAACTGCGGCGGAATAATTTGCGGGGAGTTCGATATCCGACGGAAAATCTACGAGTATATAACTCGACTGCTGCGAAAGAGTCGGGAACGGGTATACGGTGTTGCTTTCGGCGTCATAGAAATAGAATCCTGTGGGATATGTATCGTTGCCCTCAAGATAGAGAGCAACACCGTTTTCGCCGTCGTGTGAAATGGCGTTTATCTCCTCACCGTTGAGGGTGTAAGTGATGGCCTCAAAGCCCGCGGGGATATCGGCGTCGGCAAATTCGATGACCTCAAGCTCCGTCCCGTCGGCAAATCTCACGGTCAGCGGCGGCTCTTCCTCGGAGGACGAGGAGGTTTCGGAACTGCTTGTCTGCCCGCCGGAGCCGCCCGGTGCTGCGGCTCTCGTGACAGTTATCGTGTACTGCGACGTTGTACCGTTGCCGGCGGTGACAGTGACCGTTATCGTGTTCCTGCCGACATTAAGGCTCGACCCGCCCGATACGGAGACGCGCGCCTGTGAGTTTGACGGAACTGCCGACACGGTTATGCTACGCACGCTGTTGCTGACGGAAGCGGAGTAGCTTCTCGTCGACGACGAGAAAGCGGGTGAGAGCGAACCGGGGCTTATTGCAAGCGATGACAGCGACGAGTCGCCCGAAAGATCGGTGATCGTGATGGTAGAGTTTCCGACGGTCACGTCCATAGGCTCAGTTTCTTCGGTTTCGTGGTTATAATATGCGGCATCAGGATCGCCTGAGACAACTATTTGTGTTGTACCGGTTTTGCGCGCTCTAAATGTGATGGAAAAGCTCATGTTGCCAGATATAGGACCGCCATTCATTCCGTCGTACATATTAATTAGCCTGACAACACCGTTTCCACCGGATGACCAGCCGCCTGATACGGAGACGAACTCCAGATACTGCGTGTCATATACAAGCAGAGCGTCAATAGCCGTAACGTCCCCTGTGACGGATACGTTTACCGTAACGTTGTTCCCAACAAGACACGAGGGATCAGAAAAGCTGATGCGGCATGAAGCGGCATTGGCAGTAGCGCAGAATATGAATGCTGAGCATATGCAAAACAGCAAGATAAGAAATTTTTTTCTAATATTAAGCATTTTGTCCTCCGTTCTTTATCTGGCTGATAGTAGATTGATAAATCACTTTGTTTATGAAACGATTTTAAATTTTTACTGTGATATCGCAGAAAGATCAAGGATATGATTTCTAACTCTTACCAAATCAAAAATATTAACTTCGCCATTTTTGTCGACATCAGAAGCAGTATAATAGTTACCCTGTAAGGACGATAACTCAAGTATTTGGTTTCGCACAACAACAAGATCAAAAATATTTATCGCGCCGTCGCCGTTAACTTCACCGTAGATTACGATATAGTACATTGCGCGCATAGTGCCGTCCGAGTCGTATACCGTTATAACATCCCCTGTGCCTACGGCTTGTGAATCGCCTTTCACACCGCCGGAAGACGACATTATATCAAGAGACGCGCCGCTTTCCAGCTTGAGCGCCGATGAGAAGTTTTTCACGGTCGTATTGGGGTCTATGCCGGTTATCTTGTCGCCGGATATCGTGTACTTATCCGATGTAACAATGCCGCTCCCCGCCTCTGCCTGACGCGCGACGGTAATTTTATATGTATATACATCGCCGTTTTCAGCCGTAACATCCACATTTATCTCGTTTGCACCGACCACAAGACTTACTGTTGCCTTTCCGCCGGAGAGCGAGACGCCGTTTACCTTTATCGATGCGGCAGAGTCGAAAGTATCGGCCGATACAGTTACAGAGCTGATCGAATTTGTGACGACAAGCGAGTATGACGTCGTGTTGTAGTTAAACGACGGGGTCAGCGTAAAGCCGTCTATCGAAAGCGAGGACAGCCTGTTGTTCGGCGATCCCGTTTTTGTCGGCATTTCCACGGCCTCATCCGGCATACCATCATATACGGGGATGTAAAACTGAAGCGCCGCACTGCGCATGGAAGACGAGTATGCGTCGGAGAGGATATATCCCTCGCTCGCCGCTCCGCCGGCATTTGTCATATACTGATGCGTGTATTTGTCACCCTCTTTGGGCGCGACGTTGAAGCGCTTTGTATACAGGGTGTCCTGACCGTTTGATATGTAGCCATCGGCATAAAACTGAGCACCGCCGACGATCGATTTATATCGCGTATCCCACGGTCTGCCGTATGAGGTGCCGCTGCCGTTGATACCGCCCTGAGCGTACCACAGACCGCGTTCTATAGCCGTCATATCGCCTGTGTCATACGCGTTGATGTTGTAAAAATTATAGTACCCCTCATATCCCGGGAATGTCCCAGATACTGAATCGCTGCCGTCTCTGCCGACCTCCTGGATTATCATGGCGGCCAGCACATATGGGTTTACGCCGTGCGTTTTGCCGGCGGTGTATATCGCGTCGGCATAAGTGGTCGTGCCATTTGAAGAGTCTTCGTCAGTATCGACGGAATTATTTGAGAGGAATGAGTTTGAAATTATCGAACGCAGACCCTCCGTGGTCTGCTCACTGCCGTCAAACCCCTGATACAAAAACTGGAACATCGTGTCGGGACCAAAGAAATTGCGCGGATCGAGGAAGTATTCCACGATATCCTGCGACGCCTGAACCCAGCTTGATCCGTCAAGCCCCGTCCAAGTGCTCGTCTCCCAGTTGTACGCGCCCGATATCGTACCTTTCCACGATGAAAGCGCGCTTGACGATACAAGGCTCACGCCGAGCTTGCTCTCCGCCGCGACGGCCTCGTCCCAGCTTCCAGCGTCATACGCGACAAACTCCCACTCGGGGTAGAGAACGTGCAGCGCGCGCAGCTTCTCGTGGTACGACTCGGGGGAATTGGCGTCGAGATAGGCCTCAAACTCGGAATCGGTCTCAACAGAGGAAACCTTTGTCGACGACACGATCAGGTAACTCCCGCTCACATAACCCGTCTGCCCGTCTTCCGTAGATATGTAGTACCATCCGGAAGACGTGGAACTGAGCACGCTTACGACCTGACAGTCGTGAAGCTCACCGATTTTGTCATAAGACGTGCCAGGGCCGGATCTGAAATTGACGTTGGTGTTGAGCGATGATATTACTCCGTAAAGAGCATCGCCGTCATCTCCGCCGGACTCTGTGACATTTGTTATGTAGTCGCTGCGCACATAGCCTTTTGTCCCGTCGAACTGTATCTCATACCACTGGTAGACTTTACCGGAATTGTCCTTCGCACCGTCCTCGTCGCTGACAGTATTTGTAATGACAACTGTGTTGCCTCTGTAAAGCGCACCTAAGACATCACTTGACGTGGTAGGACGTTCGCGGACGTTTAAAGAGTCAGATACATTTACCGTACCCGTAAGCATACCGGCAGCAAACACCGGCTGAATGAGATGCGTTAAAGGCAGAAGCGCCGCAACCGTCAAAAATATAAGAACAAGACATAGAAACCGCCTGTTTCGTTTATGTCGAAGAGAAAAAAACATGGTTCACCCCTCTTATATACCGCAAAATTACAAATTACGACCATATTATATAGCAATACGACACATTTCGCAACTATATTTAAAATGGAAATAATCGTAAAAGCTCCGGCATATGACAAGAGTAAAAGTTGCGGGTGCAAAGTACAAAAAGGTCAAAATATTAGAACTTATTTATGAAAAACAGCTTATTATCGAATAAAAGTATAATAAAATTTGTAAAATCCGTTGAAAAAAATAGCAAATAGATTTAAAATATAGAATCACAATCGTGACTAGTTCGGAGGAAATAAATGGTAAATATCGTATTGCACGAGCCGGAGATACCTATGAACACAGGGAACATAGCGAGGACGTGCGCCGCAACGCGCAGCCGGCTGCATTTGATAAAGCCGCTCGGCTTTGATATATCCGACAGAGCCGTAAAGCGCGCGGGACTCGATTACTGGCATATGGTCGAGATATTCGTGTATGAAAATCTTGATGATTTCCTCGACAAAAACGGCGACAGTAATATTTGGCTTGCAACTACGAAAGCGCCCCGCAGTTATTGCGAGGCGGAGTTTACAGATAACTGCTATATTATTCTCGGAAAAGAAACGGCGGGTCTTCCGAAAGAATTCCGGGAAAAGTACAGAGACCGATGTATAAGGATTCCCATGCGGGAAGACGCGAGGAGTCTCAATCTTGCAAATTCAGCGGCTATACTATGCTACGAGGCGTTAAAGCAGCAGGGCTTTCCCGGACTTGCTGAGGCCGGCGAAATGATGCTTTGATATAAAAGATGCAAACTCTGGGTAGAATAAAGAATTAAAAAATCCGTTAGGCGACTGCGGAAAGGAGAAGAATTTATGAAATACAGCAAAAAATCTGTAAAAGACGTGGAAGTAAAAGGCAAAAAGGTGCTTCTGCGCTGCGATTTCAACGTACCTCTAGATAAGGAAACGGGAGAGATAACAGATGATAAGCGTATTGAAGAATCGCTCCCAACGATCGAATACCTGCTTTCAAACGGCGCTGCGGTCATAGCTTGCTCGCATCTCGGCAGACCTAACGGCGAAGTAACGCCCGGCCTGTCGCTCGCGCCGATAGCCGAAAAGCTGTCTAAGCTTTTAGACAAGCCGGTAAAAATGGCGAAAGATGTCATAGGACCTGACGCAAAGGCGATGGCTGCATCGCTTCAGCCGGGGGAGATCATGCTCCTTGAAAATCTCAGATTTGAAAAGGGAGAGACGAAAAACGACCCACAATTTACAAAACAGCTCGCCGAAATGGCCGATTTGTTTGTTTTCGACGCATTCGGGACGGCACACCGCGCCCACGCGTCAACGTCTGGGATAGCGGATTTTCTGCCTGCGGTGAGCGGATTTCTCGTTGCGAAAGAGCTTGAGGTTCTCGGCGGCGCGCTCGATGATCCTAAGCGCCCGTTCGTCGCGATACTTGGGGGGGCGAAGGTGTCCGACAAGCTCGGCGTCATAACGAATCTGATAGAAAAGGCCGACACCATCATTATCGGCGGCGGCATGGCATATACGTTCCTCAAAGCGGAGGGATATAATGTAGGAACTTCGCTGCTCGAGGAGGATAAAGTCGAATACGCAAAGGAAACGATGCGTAAAGCAAAAGAAAAAGGCGTTGCCCTGCTCCTGCCGGTGGATACTGAGATAGGAGACCGCTTTGCAGAGGACTGCGAGCATAAGACGGTAAAAGCGTCCGAGATGCCCGACGGATGGATGGGGCTCGATATAGGGCCTGAGACTATCAGCCTGTTTGCCAATGCCATAAAAAATGCCGGTACGGTTGTCTGGAACGGGCCTATGGGCGTGTTCGAGTTTGAAAATTTTGCAAAAGGAACAATCGCCATCGCGCAGGCGCTTGCCGACAGCGATGCAATAACGATAATCGGCGGCGGCGACAGCGCGGCGGCGGCGGATGAGTTCGGCTTTGCCGATAAAATAACGCATATTTCGACTGGAGGAGGCGCATCGCTTGAATTCTTGGAGGGAAAGGAACTCCCGGGAGTCGCATGTCTGCTCGATAAGTAACCTTGACATCAGAGAGGGTAGGGGTAATGAACAGAAAATACAGGAAAACAATAATTGCTGGCAATTGGAAGATGAATATGCTGGCATCCGATATAAAGCCGTTCGCAGAAGAACTCAAAGCGCTCGTGCCGAAAGCAAAATGGTGCGAGATGGTTTTTTGCGTGCCTTTTGTCAATATACCGGCGGCGCTCAAAGCTTTTAAGGATACGCGAGTAGCCGTCGGGGCGCAGAACCTCAACGAAAATGATCACGGCGCATATACGGGTGAGGTATCTGCCGCAATGCTCGCTGACCTCGGCGTTAAATATGTCATAGTAGGGCACTCTGAGCGCCGCAGATACTATGGAGAGACTGATACAACAGTAAATAAAAAGGTTCACGCCGCGGTAAACGCCGGCCTATATCCAATAATATGCGTCGGCGAGAGCATAGAGCAGCGCGAGATGGGCGTAACGGGAGAACTTATCGCCTTTCAAGTCAAATCGGCGCTCTCAGGACTTGCGGCGGAGCAGATCCATAAAATAGTAATAGCATACGAGCCTCTCTGGGCTATAGGCACAGGGAAAACGGCTACGGCGGAGCAGGCAAACGAGGTGTGCAACTCGATAAGGGCGATAATAAGAAAGCTGTACGGGGCCAGGACGGCGAGATCCGTAACCATACAGTACGGCGGCTCAATGAACGAGACAAACGCCGCAGAGCTTTTGTCGAAACTCGATATCGACGGCGGACTTATAGGCGGCGCCTCGCTTGTGCCTGAAAAATTTGCGGCCATTGTAAACGCCGCAAATCAGGAACAGGCATAACGCAAACGCTCCGCGGGAAAACGCGGGAAAGGAAAGGTCTTAATATTGAAAACGCCCACCACACTCATAATCATGGATGGTTTCGGCATAGCGCCGAAATCCGAAGCTAACGCTATAAGCGCGGCAAAAACGCCGTATCTTTTAGAGCTGTTTAAAAGCGGGCCGCGCACACAGCTCGAGGCGTCCGGAGAGGACGTCGGCCTGCCTGCAGGGCAGATAGGGAACAGCGAGGTAGGACATACTAATATCGGCGCCGGGCGCGTCGTGTTTCAGGAATTGCCGCGCATATCGAACGAGATTAAAGACGGCAGTTTTTTTGAAAACGAGGTCATAGAAAACGCGATGGAAACAGCGCGCAGCAGAGGCGGCGCTGTTCATCTTATGGGACTGATGTCAGACGGAGGCGTCCACAGCCACAACACGCATACATGGGCGTTTATAGAAATGGCAAAAAAACTCGGCGTCGAAAAGGTGTATATCCACTGCTTTATGGACGGCAGGGATGTGTTGCCGACTTCCGGCAAAGGCTTTATAGAAGAGTGCGTCGAAAAGTGCGCGGAGATAGGCCTCGGAAAGATCGCCACCGTAATGGGGCGGTTTTACGCCATGGACCGCGACAACAGGTGGGAGCGCATTGAAAAGGCGTATAATGCAATTACCTGCGGCGAAGGCGAGTATAATCCCGATCCCGTGGACGCTATGGAAAAGTCGTATGCCGCCGGCGTGACCGACGAGTTTGTCGTCCCTGTCGTGTGCGATAAGGACGGCGTGGTAAAAGACGGCGACGCCGTGTTTTTTACAAATTTCCGCCCCGACCGCGCAAGAGAACTTACACGGGCGTTTGTAGACAGGGATTTCTCCGGCTTTACAAGAAAGACCGGCCTGCTCGATATAAAGTTCGTGTGTGCGACGCAGTACGACGAAAAGATAACGGGTGTAGACATCGCTTTCCCGAGCGAACATCCGGAAAAGACACTAGGTGAGGTACTAAGCGGCTTGGGACTCACTCAGCTTCGCATCGCCGAGACAGAAAAATACGCGCACGTCACATTTTTCTTTAACGGCGGTGAGGAAAAACCGTTTGAGGGCGAGGACAGAGTACTTATCCCGTCGCCGAAAGAGTATCCGACTTATGACCTCATACCGGAGATGAGTGCGTACAAGGTTGCGGAAGAGGCGTGCAAACGCATAAAAAGCAGGAAATACGATGTAGTTATTATAAACTTTGCAAACTGCGACATGGTAGGGCACACCGGCGTTTTTGACGCGACCGTAAAGGCGGTCGAGACTGTCGATGAATGTGTCCGTCAGGTAGCGGAGGCGACCCTCGATATGGGAGGGATAGCGATCGTGACGGCGGATCACGGGAATGCCGATAAGATGATTGACGACGACGGGAAAACACCGCATACGGCGCATACGACAAATCCCGTCCCGTTCGTGATAGCCGGCGCGTCAAGGGAAATGCACCTTGCGCGCGGCAGACTTGCCGATATTGCTCCGACGATACTGGAGCTGATGGGCATAGATAAACCTGAACAGATGACCGGACGGTCGCTTATATCATATTGAGGAGAGAAGAAACATGAAACAGTATTTTGAAATAGTCGATGTCGCAGGCAGAGAGATCCTCGACTCAAGGGGAAACCCGACGGTCGAGGTCGAGGTCCATCTGGAAGACGGTGTAGTCGGAAGAGCGGCCGTCCCCTCCGGCGCGTCTACAGGCGCTTTTGAGGCGTGTGAGCTGCGCGACGCAGACTGCGGAAGATATCAGGGCAAAGGCGTAAGTCATGCGGTCGACAACGTGAACGGGGAGATCGCAGAAGCGCTCATAGGTTTAAACGTCCTCGATCAGCCGTCGATCGACAAGCTTCTCATAGAACTTGACGGAACGCCGAATAAATCGAGACTGGGCGCAAATGCGATCCTCGGCGTATCGCTTGCCTGCGCAAAAGCCGCGGCTGAAGCGCTCGGATGTTCTCTCTACAACTATATAGGCGGCGTAAACGCAAAAACTATGCCGGTCCCGATGATGAACGTCCTAAACGGCGGCGCGCATGCAAACAACAGCGTCGATATACAAGAGTTTATGATAATGCCGGTCTCCGCGCCGAACTTTAAAGAAGCTCTCAGGATGTGCTCGGAGGTGTTTCATGCGCTTGCTAAAGTAGTGCCTTCCGCCGGCGTTGGCGATGAGGGCGGATACGCCCCGAACCTTGACTCAGACGAAGATGCGCTCCGTGCGCTTATCAAAGCTATCGAAAACGCCGGCTATAAGCCGGGCGAGGACTTTATGATAGCGCTCGACCCCGCAAGCTCCGAGTGGTATGATGAGAAAGACGGACGCTACCATCTTCCCAAGAGGGGCACTGTTATGACAAAGCAGGAGCTTGTCGGCATGTGGGTGGATTTCTGCGATAAATATCCCATTATCTCAATCGAAGACGGTATGGCCGAAGAAGATTGGGAGGGCTGGAAGATCCTCACCGAAAAGCTCGGCGGCAGGATTCAGCTCGTCGGAGACGACCTCTTTGTAACTAATACGCAGAGACTTAAAAAGGGGATTGAGCTCGGCGTCGCAAACGCTATCCTTATAAAAGTCAACCAGATAGGCACCCTTACGGAGACGCTCGACGCGATACAGATGGCACACAGAGCAGGATACACGGCCGTTGTATCGCACCGTTCGGGTGAAACTGAGGATACGACGATCGCAGATATTTCCGTTGCTGTAAACGCGGGGCAAATCAAAACCGGCGCACCGTCGAGGACTGACCGCGTCGCGAAATATAATCAGCTTCTCAGAATTGAGGAAGAACTGTTTGATGTCGCACAGTATCCTGGGAAAGACGCGTTTTTCAGCATAAAAAAGCGTTAAAACAGATGAAAATAAGGGCAAGAAGCAGAGCGCAATTTTAAGCTGCGCTCTGCTTCTTTAAAATTGTAAAAATATAGTAGAAGGATTTTAAAAAACGTGATATAATTTATAAAAAATAAAAAGGAGGATAAAAATGCAGGATTACAAATTTAAATTCCCGTCCCCGCTTATTACGCGGATGGTTCCGCCGCTCGTACCATATAAAAAGGTAGTGGAAGAAGCAAACGATACAACATATACATGGCTTGAGACAGTGCCGGAAAATATCGGCACTGAAAAAATGCCGCTTGTAATAAAGCTGCACGGCGGCGGGACAGACGGTGAGTTTGCGCATAACGCAACGGCGTGGGCGCGTCTGGCGGTACAGCAGGGGTTTATTGCCGTTTTCCCGAGCGGACGCACGAACCGCGGCTGGGCGGTCGAGCCGGAGACAGTCGACGATGAGATAGCTTATCTCAACTATATCATTGACAGGGTCATAGAAAAGTACCCGATAGACGAGACAAGGATATATATGACGGGTATGTCCATGGGCGACATGATGTCGCTTGCGTTCTCGTGCAAATGCGGAAACAGGCTTGCGGCGCTTGCGAGTTTCTGCGGGCCGACGTACCGCGAGCTTGCCGAATCGCGCAAGCCGCAGCATGTGCTGCCTGTAATGCAGATACGCGGCGAGGCCGACCTCGGCGGCTACGGACTGAAAGCGACTGAGAATTTTAACGAGAGCTTTGACCAGAAGCAGGATCAGATTATAAGCAACCGCAATCTTTGGCTAGAAGTGAACGGCATCACCGGCCAGCCGGAGTTTATGATTGACGATATAAAAAACTTCTCATTCTACCGAGGAGAAGAGGCCGATGTGTATTACCTTGACGTAAAGGGCATGGGCCACAGAGAGGCCGCCTGGGCGCCTTACATCGTATGGCGGTCGTTCTTCACAAGATACCGCAGGGTAGACGGAAAAGTCGTCCGTACTGATGAGATAGCGCCGCTTCACGGCGATGAAAACGCCGCGGCGTTTGTAGCAGGCTATAAGTATGCCCTGATCGGCGGCAGGAAAACAGAGCTTGAGGATATAGTAAAGGTTGGGACAGACGGACTGCTCCCCGGTGAACCCGAGCCCGAGACCCCGAAAATAATATACGCCGAATCAAAGGACAGCGCGGACGCGTACTATATCCCCGTGTCGGCGGTAAATCTTATCCCGGGCATAACGGCGCAGGTATCCGCCGAGAACAACAGTGTTACAGTAACGGCATATGGGAAAACATATACCTTCTTTAAAAACGCGATGCTCCTTGAAACCGAATGCGGAGCGCATCTCGGCATAGAGAAGTCGGTGCTTGAACTCGACGGCAAGATATGGGTGCCGGTGGCGGAGCTTTGCGAAGTTCTCGGCAAGGAAGTCAGCGTGTGCGACGATGTCGTGTATATAGCTGACACCAAGAATAAGATTACAAAAGGTATGGCCAGAAGAATAAAGAAAGCGTTATAAAATAAGACCGATGTCCGGCGTGATGATCATTCATCATGCCGGGTATTCTTTTCTAAAATGGGGGTATGCGGCGCATTGCATCAGCTAAAGCGCCGATGGAGCGCGCGATTGTCTTAAACACGGAAAACGCCGTATAGAAAAGGACAGGAGAATAATTATGAATAAAAACTTAAAAATAAAAATTGGACAATGTACAGTATCGCTTCTTACAGTGCTTATGTTCATTGCTATAACTGCGGTAATACCTACCGCATTGACCGCATCAGCTTCATATGAGACTAACGTATCGCAGCCGCTGACGTCCGTCATGCTGGACGAACCGAAAATGGTTGAAAACGGCGCGAGGACATGGGAGGTTCGACCGTTTGAGATACGGGGAGTATTTACGGGGACTGTATCCATATCCGTAAAAACCAGTAATACTGCCGAGTTTGCTGCCGAAAACGACAACAGAGGGATAGTTCTTAACAGAAGCCAAAACATAAACGGAACATTGCTTGCGATATATGACGTAGAGGGAATGACAGCGGCAGAAATATTGGAATTTTTAAACAACAGCCTCTATATCACGGGCGACTATGCCTCCTCAGCCGTCGTAGACATGATATATGTATCCGGGAAGTATACGCCGTTTATCTTGACGCTCGGAACAGACGGCGAGCTGAATTGCGATAACGGGACGGTCACGGTAGAGGGAAGCCCACTGCCCGCACCGGGACTTGGAGAGCTGAATGTCACACTGTCACCCGATGACGGTTTTTATGTGAGCGGGTATACTATAGTAGCCGCATCCGATTCCGGAAAAGTGCTCAAAGAGGAAAAATTTACCGGAAGCGGCGACCAAGCCCTCACCGTGACGCTGTCCGAAAACGCTGTCATATATCCGGCATTTGCAGAGATAGTGGAGAAACCTGATTATACTGCGGAGCGCACTGCCGGTAACTTGAAGTGGGAGAGCGAAACCGTCAAAATAAGCTATAAAGACGCCCTCGGCTTTGACTTTAGCGCTGTTTTGGAAGCAGGAATTATTTTAGACGATTTATTTACAGCACCATGGTCGCTGGGAGAGGACAGCATATCGCCGCCGGACATCCATATGGAGGCGCAGTTTGCCGACGGGAAAACGATATCAAAAGATACAACAATCGGGAAGCTCGATGAGAAAAGCGGGGCAGAGCCCGGCGGTGAGATCAGCATTGCGCCCGGCATCGCGCCCGAGAATATTTTGCCGGGTAAATTTACGCAGTCGGTGACGGCTGATTACTACACGGCGGACAGTTTATGTGAAAACCACGCCTACCATGCAAACGGCATCAATTATCATAAAGACGGCATCAGCCGTATCATAACCATCGAAAAAGACGGCCTTACAATAAGCGGGATTCATGACGAGTATACATACAGCGACGATCTGAGTATAACGCCTGTCCTCACGCCTGATTCACATGGCGTCAAAGGCTCTCAGGCCGCCGTCAACGCAGATCTTATAGACATTAGTTTTACGGACAAAGACGGCAACGTCACATCAAAACCGACCGCCGCCGGAAAATATGTCTGCACTGTTACATACAGCGGTGACGAATATATTGCGCCTGCCGTGTTTATGAAAGATGTGACAATAACAAAAGCGGAAAATCACAGCACACCCGTTAAAGCCGTGATTTCTAATGTAACCCACGATTCCCTGACGGTGATAAACGCGGTAGACGGTCAGGAATATTCCGCCGACAACGGCGAAACATGGATAAGCGGGAAAGCCGCCGCAGGTGGGCTGCTTACGATCTCAGGACTTAAGCAGGGCGGCGAATATGAGGTTATAACAAGACTCGCCGAGACCGGAGCGTATATGGCGTCCGGCAGCACGGCGTCACTGCCTGTTAAGATCCATGTCCTCATGACCGGCGTTGCGGAAAGCAAAAATATGCCTGTAACGGTTGAGTTTAAATCGACGGACGGTGCGGTTTATTCGTGTGTCACCGATATGGCCGGCAATTACGCGATAGCGCTGCCGGGCGGAAATTATTATGTCTCGTTTACTGATAAAACCGGCACAAGTTCGCTCTTAAAAGACACCGTAACGGCGTCGCCCGACGGGCTCATGCCGTTTGTGGCGCTTGTGACAGCGGATGACGGAGAAACCGGCACAGAGTTGCCTGATGAAGACGCAGATTCTCACGATGAACAGCCGTCAGGGGATATTCATGATGCTCAGCCGGCAAAGCAGACAGGCGGCGACCCGCAGACAGGCGACGATAACAATTTACTGCTATTCGTAGTACTTCTTGTGATATCCGCCGTAGGTATAGCTGCCGTCCTAATCATAATGAAAAGGACGAAAAAATGAAAAACGGGAACGCACATTTAGTGCGCCCCATAAGAAAGTAATTGTATTTTGCAGGACAGCATGGCAAAACGCCATGCTGTCCTGCTTTTGTCGTGTTTCACCGGATAAATGCGGTGCGGGAAAATCAAAATAAAAGCTATCGCCGCCTTGACGGGTTTATCCATCAATATAGACCTGTATTTCATAATTCCATTGCAAAATCCCTGATACAACAATAAGCAGCACCGTAAATGCCGGCTCTGCGCCGTATTCTTCTTGGGCTATACGCATTAGCTCGCTTAATACCTGTTCCCGGTTTTCTTCTGTACAATCAGCGCATAAATATTTTCCTTTTGGCAATACCTTTAATCCATCTGTCTCCGCATAACGGATACATACGGCAAAAAGCCGCGATACTCCGTTTTCGGTATAGATACCGGCCAAATCTTCAAAAGAAAATTGCTCTTTTAATGCAGGAGTAAGTTTACTATAGAAATGGCTGAGATAATTCCAAAGATTATCTAGCGTCGGCACTTCTAAGGTGTCCGACAGCAAAAGAACACGCTCCGGGACATTTTTGACAAAGATGCCGTTAGGATTTCGGCGCATCTGCAATTTCTTTTCGTAGTCCGCTTTTGCTAACTGGATTTTGGATTTACTGTATTGGAGCGCGGCAATTTTCTCATCGGCTTTCCTTTCAGCCTTGGCTAAAAAATCAACGATTTTTTCAAGATCGTCATATTCTAATACCTTTTTGATCTCCTTTAGCGGCAAGTCCATCAGCTGCAAAGCCCGCACTGTATTCAGCCGGACAATATCCTGTTCGGTATAATATCTGTAATTGGTCCATTCGTCTTTTTTGCTCGGCTTCACGAGCCCGATGCGGTCGTAGTGACGCAGCGTTTCGCTCGTTGTATGGACAGCCTTTGCCGCTTCCCCGACTGAAAAATATTTTTTCATTTTATTTTCCTCTATCCTATTGACTTTTGCGTTACACAAAGGTTTACAATCCATCTTAGCACAGGATATTGCGAAAAGCAATAGAACTTGCAGTGCTGTTTAGGAGGGATTGACGCATGATAGAACTAAAATCGGTAACAAAGCAGTACGGGCAGGCAGCCGTACTTAAAAACATTAACTTGTCGATTGCCGAACCGGGCATTTACTGCCTGCTTGGCAGGAACGGCGCAGGCAAAACAACGCTTCTCAAATCCATTGCCGGGTATCAGAATATTACAACCGGTATTATTGAGGTTGACGGCAGGACAATAACAACGTCCACATTGGATACAGGCGTCAGCTATATTGAAAACTTTGCAAAGCATTTTAATCTTCCGGTACGGAAATTGCTAAAAATTGCTTCCGAAGTAAACCCAAACTACGATTACGACTTTGCCTCGGAGATGATGGAGCGTTTTGAGCTGGACGGGAAAAAGAAATTTAATCATCTTTCGCTCGGCATGAAAACAATGGTTTCCACAATTATCTGTTTGGCAAGTAATAAAAATGTAATTCTTTTAGATGAGCCCGTTCTCGGTTTCGACGCAATTATGCGCGTAGAGTTTTACGACATGCTGACAGAGAGTTTTAGGAAACACCCGCGGATTATTATCGTCTCCACCCATATCATTGAAGAGATCGCAAAGACAATTCAGAAACTGATAATTATCGATAAAGGCAGAATCCGCTTCTTTGATACATTGCAGTCGGTTGAAGCAAAAGCGTTTAGTATCAGCGGGCTTCAAAAAGACGTTGAGGCTGCAACCCGGAATCTGAATATCATCGGCCAGAACACAGTCGGAGGGCTTGTAACAAAATATATTTTCGACAACCCGCCGCGGCAAACCGCTTCATTGGAAATTCATCCGCTGTCACTGCAGGATTTCTTTATACAAACGGTCGGCCATAAGGGAGGTATAGCAAGATGACAGCAATTTTTGCGATTGTAAAACGCCTGCTTGCAAGCAATAAGATCAGTTTCATCATTACAGTTCTTGTGATGATCTGCGCCACATCTTCCGGCGATGTCGTTTTAAGCAACGGGAATTATTCGTGGTTACTCGCCGTCTTAACGCCGTTCTTTTTTGTGTTTTATGATTTCACAAAGCTAATGCATTTGGGGGCTAGCAAAAAAGATTACTTTATCGGATGTCTTTTAAGCTACGTTTTTTTGGCGTTCTGCATTTCCCTTGTCAATACGGTGGTACACTTATTGATTGATCCCGCATATTCGGCGCAAACGGTTATCAATATGATGGACGTGTGCAAATGGACAGAAAACGGGGCTGCCGTTGCCGGATTACAGCAAATGGTCTTTTTGCTGCTTGTTATGGTCTTTCTTCATG
>CALXCR010000085.1 GCA_944386855.1 uncultured Oscillospiraceae bacterium | reverse complement strand
ATTTTTTTCATCAAATCTCGTATTTTCTGCCCCCTGTAAAAATACGCCGTCATTTTCCGCGGTTAAAAATCCGCGCGCCAGCGGGCGATAAGGTACAAGGCCGACTCCCAGTTCCTCCAGAGTCGGGAGTATCTCCTCCTCCGGCTCGCGCCACATCATGCTGTACTCGCTCTCGATCGCGGCAACGGGAAATATTGCATTAGCGCGTCTGAGCGTCTCCATATTTGGCTCTGATATACCCCAATTGAGTATCTTCCCCTCCTTATGCAGATCCGCCATTGTCTCCGCTACGGCTTCTATCGGCGTGTTAGGGTCAACCCTGTGTATGTAGTACAGATCGACATAATCGGTCTGAAGGCGTTTTAACGAGCCCTCTATAGACTCCCTTATCGTATCGGGCGAGCTGTTCATGACCATATGGCCGTTTGCCATTTTTATTCCGCACTTTGTTGCAAGCACAATTTTGTCACGAAACGGCTTTAAAGCCTCTCCGACAAGTTCCTCATTTCGTCCGCCGCCGCCGTAAAGCTCGGCCGTATCAAACATCGTGATACCGAGATCGTACGCTTTGTGGATTATCCTGATTGCTTCTTTTTTGCTGTCCTCGCTGTAATCCTTGCCGACGGTCATACACCCAAGGCCAATCGCCGACACCTCAAGTCCGTTTCTGCCCAGAATTCTTTTTTCCATAATTCCCTCCTAAAAATACAGCAGCCTATCATGTACTGATTTAATTATAGAAAATACAATTTTGAAAATCAATTTGACTTTTACCGCGTTCGGGTAAGTTTTACTGATACAAAAAGGGACTGCCTGTATGCAGTCCCCTAAAATATGTGAATTTCCGTAAAAGTGCAGTATATTCACTGTGGAAGATGTCCCTATTCTTCCCCATACTCCGGCAGATCAACTATGACCGGATCAACATCCATTGCCGGCAGTATCTTTTCGGTCAACTCTGCGGTTTTAAACACCAGCGACGATGTGTTGATGCAAGGATGACATCCGAACATCTCTTTATCAAGCACCGACTTATCGATTAAAAGCCTGACCGCTCTGTCCTTATCGAACAGAAGGCCCAGCACACTAACAGAACCCGGTGTAATATTTAGATATTTCTCCATCGCATCGGCGTTTGCAAATGACAGCCTGCTCGAACCTATCTGTTTTGACAGATCCTTTGTTTTAAATATTTTCTCCCCATCCATGATTAGAAGATAAAAGTCAGTCTGCTGTCTGTTGCATAAAAAAAGATTCTTGCATATTTTTACACCCAGCAGTTCTTCGGCCTGCTCGCACGCCGGTATGGTGTTTGCCGGCAGGTGGTCTACGCTGATGTAACTTATATTTAAGCCGTCAAGAAAATCATAGCACTCTATCTCTTTTTCAAGTCTGCCCGAGCAGTCCGCCGGCCGGCCGGTGTAAACGGTCGGATCTATAATAATATTTTCCATAGTGTAACCTGTCTGTATATGTTCCGACGCCGCTGTGCGGCGTCGGAACAATAATTACTCAAAAAATTTGTCGTGGATTGCCTTTACAGCGAGATCGGCGTCTTTCGCCGGAATAAGTACCGACACCTTGATCTCACTCGTTGAAATCATGAGGATGTTGATCTTCGCGTTATACAGCGCCTCGAACATCGTCGCGGCAATGCCAGATGCGGACATGATACCTGCGCCCACGATACTTACCTTTGCGACGTCTGTATCTGTGCTGATATGGTCAAAATGAAGCGACTTTTCATATTCGCCAAGAGCGTTTACCGCTTTATCAAGATCATCTTTAGATATGGTAAAGCTGATATCCTGTTCGTTGTTCTTGCCAAGTGACTGGATAATCAGGTCGACGTTTATTTTTTCCTTCGCCATAACTCTGAAGATCTTAAACGCAACTCCCGGCTCATCCTTAACGCCTACCACAGTTATTCTCGCTACGTCATCGTCTACGGCAATTCCGCTGATTTTCGTTCCTTCCACTTTAGTGACCTCCTTAACTATAGTTCCCGGCTTTCTTACAAAGCTCGATAATACTTCAAGATTTACGCCGTATTTCTTTGCCATTTCGACCGATCTGTTGTGCAGAACCTTTGCGCCCATCGACGCAAGCTCAAGCATCTCGTCGTATGTTATTTCCTCAAGTTTTCTCGCTCCCGGCACTTTTCTGGGATCACAGGTGAAAACACCCTCTACGTCGGTATATATCTGGCAGACATCGGCGTTCAGCGCAGCAGCGAGCGCTACAGCGGACGTATCGGAACCGCCGCGCCCAAGTGTTGTTATTTCGCCTGTTCTTGTAATGCCCTGAAATCCGGCGACGATCACAATATTTTTCTTGTCAAGCTCGTTTTGTATCCTGCTTGTTTTGATTCTCCTTATTCTGGCGCTGCCAAAATCGGAAGATGTCGTTATCCCCGCCTGCCATCCTGTAAGCGATACTACAGGCAGGCCCATCTTTTCAAGCGACATAGCGCAAAGCGCAATAGATATCTGCTCGCCTGTAGACAACAGCATATCCATTTCTCTCTTTGACGGTGCAGGATTCAACTCTTTCGCCTTTTCGATAAGATCATCTGTCGTATCTCCCTGGGCGGAAAGTACTACGACGACGTTATTACCCTCGCAGTATGTATCCGCGATTATTCCGGCGACTCTCCTCACTCTTTCGGCGTCCGCTACAGAGCTTCCGCCAAACTTTTGAACCACTAATCCCATTTTCGATTTCCTCCAAAATTCGACATATACAAAATATATTGATCTCGTTTTATTCTACATTATGTTAAGCGGGTTTAAAACGTTCAGGACAGTATCCTGTAATATACAGACACCGTTTTCCCCTTAATTATATCAAAAAGGTCATATTCCGACATCGCGTCGGTGATATATGCGTTTTCTCCGTCATCCCCGCCTATTCTGACGAGGCCGTCCAGCGTATCCGGTGTTCTGACATACCATCTGCTCACAAGCATTTTGGAGTCGAACATCACGTCCTTGCCGCCATCGGTCCATGGCATACTTTTAGGCTCACCGAGCTTATTGACGCAGTCGACTATATCAGCCGATACAGCGCTTGCTGTCGGCAGCTTTCCGGCACCAGGCCCGTAAAACATCACGTTGCCTATCGCGTTGCCTCTGACGACTATACCGTTCATCACGCCCTCGACGCTCGACAGCAGGTTACCCTCTTCTATCAGATGCGGTGCAACATATACCGCGATCTTATCTTCCTCGTTTCTTATCCCTCGTCCGACCAGTTTGATCTTACATTTTATCGCGTCGGCATATTTTATATCGGCAGTGGTTATACTCCCTATGCCGTATGTTTCAATATCATCAGGATAGATGTGTCTGCCAAAGCACAGAGACGATAATATACATATCTTTCGTCCAGCGTCTATCCCATCAACGTCAGCCGCCGGATTTTTCTCGGCATACCCTAATTTCTGGGCACATTTTAAAGCCTCGTCAAAGGCTTTGCCGTTTTTTATCATCTCTGTAAGGATATAGTTTGTAGTCCCGTTTAATATCCCGTATACCTCGCATATTTTATCTGCAGTCAAACACTGCTTTATCGGCCTGATGATCGGTATTCCGCCGCCTACGCTGGCCTCGAACATATAACTCGCGTTATTTTCAAATGCGATCTTCAGAAGCTCAAGCCCACGGGTTGAAACAAGCTCTTTGTTCGATGTAACAACACTTTTGCCCGCTGCAAGGGCACGTTTTGTAAACTCATATGCGACGCCTGTCCCGCCTATCGTTTCAACGACCACTTTTACCTCAGGATCTGCCTCAATGACAGAGAAATCGGATACCATCAGTTTTTCAAACGGACTTCCCGGAAACGTCCTCACGTCCAATATATATTTAAGAGAAATTTCGGATGACGTGCTCTGAGTTATCTTATCGGAGTTTATTGTCAACACCTCGGCAACACCGGAGCCAACAACGCCAAATCCTAAAATTGCCACGCCTATCATACTGATTCCTCTTTTCAAATAAATTTAAACAGGGCTTGTTTTAGCCATGCAAGATATTTTATCACAGCGCTTGCTTCAAAACAATACCTTATTTACACAACATTTCAGGTTTTTTACCGAAAAAATATCCAACTTGACTGCGGGGAGGATAAATCATTGAGTAACAGCCATATTCGGATCATTTTATACATTTTGTATTCAGCGGCCGCCGCCCTGGGACTATGGGTCGTTCTTAAGTATCTTCTCCCTTGGTTTGCGCCCTTTGTTCTCGCGTTTATAACCGCAGGTTTTATTGAACCCGCTATAACGCAGGTTGTCGATCGAACGCGGATAAGGCGCTCATATGTCGCGGTAGCGTGCTCCCTGCTCATACTGTTTTCGTTTACGGGTATTCTTGTCCTCATCATCAGCCGCTCCGTTTACGAGATAGCGTCATTTGCCAAAGAACTCCCGTCAATGCTCGCCGATCTGCCGGATCTCTACGACAGATTCGATGAAAAAATATATAATTTTATAACAGCAGCACCCATAGATGTTCAAAATTACCTAAAAAGTACCATAGACGCCATATTAAACGGTCTTTCAACGCTGCCGCTCAAACTATCTTCAGAGCTTCTCAGCATATTGTCGAAGGCCGCATCAGCAGCGCCTAAAATTTTGCTCTTTATTGTCACCTATGCCATCGGCGTCATATTTATCTCCATAAGTTTCCCCGATATCAAAAGCTATATATCACGTCAGATCCCATATCGTTTCCACACAAAACTCGCCGAGATAAAACACGGGCTTCTCTCAACGCTCGGGCGCTGGCTGAAAGCGGAAATGATCCTCATGTTCATAACTTTCATTGAACTGTCAGTGCTGTTCATGGCGGTCGGCATCGACCGTGCCGTATTGATCGCCGTAATAACATCGCTCGTTGACGCGCTGCCTGTTTTGGGCGTCGGGACAGTCCTCATTCCATGGGCCGTGTTCGAGCTTCTTATGGGCAACGGCAGGCTCGCGTTATATCTTATTATCATCTACTGCGCCGTTGTCATAATCCGCAGCATACTTGAGCCTAAGATCGTCGGAGTCCACATAGGCCTCCCGCCGGTCGTCACGCTAATCGCCGCATACGTCGGATACGCGTCTGTTGGCGTCGCCGGTATGATACT
>CALXCR010000084.1 GCA_944386855.1 uncultured Oscillospiraceae bacterium | reverse complement strand
AAAGCGCGTAGACGCGTTCACATATACGGCGGCGCTGTCCACCATAGACGTAAAAAGACTCGCGTTATCATTATTTTCTGTTACAATCGCCTCGCTGTGACCGGTGGAGTGCGCGGCGATATGGTCTATCGCCTCGTTAACATCGGAGACGAGCTTAAACGCCATGATATAATCGAGAAATTCGGTGTCAAAATCGAGCTCTCCGACAGGAGAAGCCGGAATATACGCGCGCACGTCATCCCCGGCGCGAATCTCAACGGGCGTTAAACCACGCTCGGTGCGAGACGTGACCAGAGCGTCATATAGCTTAGGCAGAATCTCGGGAGCGATTTTTTTATTTATAAGGCAGACTTCCGCCGCGTTGCAGACGGACGGACGGCTCGTTTTGGCGTTGTCGACGATTTTCACAGCCATGTCCATATCGGCGGATTCGTCGATATATATGTGGCATATGCCGGTGCCGGTCTCGATACACGGGACTTTCGCTGTCTCTACGCACGTCTTTATAAGACCGGCGCTACCGCGCGGGATGAGCAGGTCAATGTACCCAACGCCTGTCATAAGTTCAAGGGCGCTTTCTCTGCTTGTATCCTCAACAAGCTGGACGACGTCGGCCGGAAATCCGGCGGAGACAAGGCCGGAGCGCATTGCGTCCGTGATGGCGCTTGCAGAGCGCCATGCCTCTTTGCCGCTGCGCAATATACAGGCATTGCCCGACTTTATAGACAGTACGGCCGCATCAGCCGTGACGTTCGGCCTGCTCTCGTAAATGATCGCAATAACGCCCATCGGTACAGCCGTTTTTTCGATGATAAGACCGTTTTTATGCACGGTGCGCGACAGCACTTTCCCGACGGGGTCGTCAAGCTCCGCAACACAGCGTATGCTGTCGGCTATATCCTGTATGCGTTTTTCATTTAATAGGAGTCTGTCGATCATCGTCGGCGATATAACGCCCTCGGCCGCCTCGACGTCTTTTGCGTTTTCGGCTAATATGGCGGGCGACTGCGCCGTAACAGCGTCCGCTATGGCGAGCAGCGCCGCGTTTTTCTGTTCGGTCGTGACGGTGCGCATAAACGGAGCTGCGGCCTTTGCTTTTTTCATAATCTCAAGTGTTGTCATATCATTGCCTCCTTGCGATAAAATGAGTGCCGGAGGGCTTGCCCTCGGCGATGTCGTATAATATGTTTGGGTTGTTGCCGTTTGCAATTATCATATCAGTGCCGGCGTCCATAACGATCTTCGCCGCCTGAAGCTTCGTCACCATGCCACCTGTGCCGAGCTCAGAACCCTTGTCACCGGCAAGAGCAATAATCTCGTCTGTTATTTCGGTAATCTCAGGTATCAGCTCAGCATCCGGATCAACATGGGGGTCGGCCGTGTACAGGCCGTTTATATCGGACAACAGTATTAGTAGATCAGCGCCGATGTTTGCCGCGATTATGGCGGACAACGTATCGTTGTCGCCTATAACTATCTCTTCCGTGGCGATAGTGTCGTTTTCGTTGATTATCGGCAGCGCGCCGAGCTCCAAAAGCCGGAATATTGTATTGTGAAAGTTCTGCTGCCGTTTCTGATGCGCAAGATCGTTCCCCGTGAGCAGAATCTGTGCCACTGTGTGGTTATATTCAGAAAACAGCTTGTCGTAAACGTACATCAGCTCGCATTGACCGACAGCGGCTGCGGCCTGCTTTGTCGGAATATCGCACGGCCGCTTTTTGAGCGACAGCTTCCCGACGCCCATGCCGATCGCGCCGGACGATACGAGAATTATCTCGTGACCGCTGTTTTTCAGATCGCTTATGACGCGGCAAAGCCCCTCAACGCGCCGTATATTTATACGGCCGGTCGCATGAGCGAGCGTCGACGTACCAACTTTTATGACGATTCGCATATATGACCACCCCGAAAACTGGATAATTTAAAACGGATAAGGAGATTTTAACACAATTTAAACCTTATGTCCACAAGCAGAAACGGCTCAGAAACGACAAAAACACGTAAGAAGGGCGCATTTCAGCAAAAAATATTGTAAAAGGAGCTAACGTCTGATAAAATATTAAAAAACTTACGGAGGTAAAAAACATGAGTATAAAAGTAGCGATCTACGGCTACGGCAACCTTGGCAAAGGCGTAGAATGTGCGGTGAAGCAAAACGACGATATGGAGCTTTTCGGTATATTTACCCGCAGAGACCCTGCCGCCGTAAAACCGCTTGAAGACAACGTAAAGGTATACAAGGCGGACGAAATAATGAACTTCAAAAACGATATTGACGTCGTGATAATCTGCGGCGGCAGCGCAACGGACCTGCCGGAGATGACTCCGATGCTTGCAGAGCATTTCAACGTCATAGACAGCTTTGATACGCACGCCAATATACCGCAGCATTTCGCAAACACCGACGCGGCGGCGTCACGCGGCGGCAAAACCGCTATAATCTCCGTCGGCTGGGATCCTGGTATGTTTTCGCTTAACAGAGCGTATGCCAACGCAATACTTCCTGTCGGACACGATTATACATTCTGGGGAGAGGGCGTAAGCCAGGGGCATTCCGACGCTATCCGCCGTATAGAAGGCGTTGCCGACGCAAGACAGTATACAATCCCCGTGCCGGCGGCGCTTGAGAGGGTCAGATCCGGTGAAAATCCGGAACTCACGACGAGAGAAAAGCACACGCGCCGCTGCTTTGTCGTGCTGAAAGACGGTGCTGATGCCGATAAGGTAAGAGAAGAGATCGTGACTATGCCGAATTATTTTGACGAGTACGATACGGAGGTCAATTTCATAACGGCCGAGGAAATGGCGTGCGATCATTCAAACCTGCCGCACGGCGGATTCGTTATAAGAACAGGTACAACCGGTTTTGACAACGAGCATAATCATGTTATAGAATACAGCCTCAAGCTCGACTCAAATCCCGAGTTCACGGCGTCTGTCCTCGCAGCATACGCAAGGGCCGCCGTCAGGATTAACAAAAAAGGCGATACAGGCTGCAAGACTGTATTCGACGTAGCGCCGGCGGAGCTTATGAACATCACTCCGGAAGAAATGCGCGCACATATGCTGTAATATAGACAATATAACCGCATAACAAAGGGGATGCGCCGTATTTCGGCAGTATCCCCTTAAAAAATTCTTAAACATATCTTATACAAAATTTTTGCGGCAGTTAAACCATAAACAATCTTTTTTCCTGTATAATAATACCAGATCAGAGAAAGGAAGATGATCATGAAGTCGCTTTACACGAAAATTTTGTTCTTTTCGCTTTTTATTTCAGCCGCGGCCCGCGCTGTGCAGATCGCATATGTGATATATAAGAATATGCCTCGCAGAGAGGGCGGCAGCGGTATTGGAGTTCGTACGAAAAGATGCGCAAGCATCTACGAATGACAATGAAATCTCCCCAAAGGGTAAAACCTTTGGGGAGATTTTTTTGCCTTATTGCAGAAACGTATAATACCGTCTGCACACTATGCGTCTATTGTAGATATGCCGGGGATAATATCCTCAAGCACCTCGAGCAGAATGCGGACTGTGTCGAGCGAAGTGAACATTGTTATGCCGTTTTCAACGGCACAGCGCCTTATAATAACGCCGTCGTCGTAATGTATGCCTGAGAATATGGCGCGCGTGTTCAAAATATAGCTTATATTGCCGGAGCGTATTGCGTCGAGGATGTCTGTGCTGCCCTCGCTGATCTTGCCGAGCGTATGCGTGCGTATGCCGTGATTTTTAAGGAATTCAGCAGTTGCCGTTGTTGCTTCAATGTTAAAGCCAAGCTGATAAAACCGGCGTACAAGCGGCAGAGCTTCCGGCTTGTCCTCATCGGCAAGAGTTACAAGTACAGTACCTGCCTGACTGAGGCGTATGCCTGACGCCTGAAGCGCCTTGTACAGGGCGCGGTTGAGCTGATCGTCGTATCCAATAGCCTCACCGGTCGATTTCATCTCCGGCGAGAGGTAGGCATCCATACCGTGCAGCTTGGAAAATGAAAATACCGGCACTTTTACATACCACCGCTTGCGCTCAGGGAGGACAAGGTCAGTGATGCCCTGTTCGCGCAGAGATTTTCCCAAAACAACCAGCGTTGCGATGTCCGCAAGGCTGCAATTTGTCGCCTTTGATAAAAATGGAACACTCCGCGAGCTCCTCGGATTGACCTCTATTATATATACGTCCTCGTGTTCATCAACGATAAACTGTATATTAAAAAGTCCAACTATTCCAATGCCGATACCGAGCTTCTGAGTATAGTCGATAATCGCGTCTTTTACTTTTTGAGACAGGGAATACGGCGGATATACGCTCATGCTGTCGCCGGAGTGGACGCCCGTGCGTTCGACAAGCTCCATGATTCCCGGGACAAAGACGTCTTTTCCGTCACATATGGCGTCTACCTCGACCTCTTTGCCAATTATGTACTTGTCGATAAGTACCGGCTTGTCAACGTCGACCTCAACGGCGTTTTTCAGGTAGTGCTGTAGCATGTTTTCGTTTGCGACGATCTCCATGGCGCGCCCGCCTAGAACAAAGCTAGGCCTGATAAGCACGGGGTATCCGATCTCGGCGGCGGCTTTTATGCCTTCCTCGATGCTCGTCACAGCCATACCGCGTGGACGCGGTATGTTGAGCTCGTTTAGCACCTGCTCAAACGCGTCGCGGTTTTCCGCTTTTTCGATCGCGTCACAGCTCGTGCCGATTATATTGACGCCGCGCTCGTGCAGCTTGTCGGCGAGGTTGATCGCCGTCTGCCCGCCGAGAGAGGCGATAACGCCGTCCGGCTTTTCGAGCATTACAATATTCATAACGTCCTCGACGGTCAGCGGCTCGAAATACAGCTTGTCGGCCGTCGTGTAGTCCGTGGAAACCGTCTCGGGGTTGTTGTTGATTATAATGGCCTCATATCCGGCCTCTTTTATCGTGCGCACGGCGTGGACTGTCGAGTAGTCGAACTCGACGCCCTGACCGATGCGTATGGGACCGGAACCCAAAACGATAACTTTTTTCTTATCGAGCACAACAGGCTCGTTTTCATCCTCATATGTCGAATAGAAGTACGGGACATAGCTCTCAAACTCGCTTGCGCAGGTGTCTATCATCTTGTAGACGGGGAAGAGCCCGAGTTTGCAGCGGAGT
>CALXCR010000083.1 GCA_944386855.1 uncultured Oscillospiraceae bacterium | reverse complement strand
TCGGCAGGATTAGAATTGCATTTGCCTGAGTATACAAGATAATTATAAAACTAACGTATAGATGCAACTGCGCGTGATACGGAGGCAGAAGACTTCCCTTCTGCTTTCAGTGAGTTATAAAACAATGAGATTGTATCTTTACCGGCATGACACGGGGATATTCCCCTGTTTTCTAAAAACGACAGATAGCGCTTTACATCGCGCTTATATGAACTGAGAGTATTAGCGGAAGCGTGTTTTACATCTAGGAGGTATTTTTCAAATGAATCTAAATATTCAACAGTATTCACTTAAAGTTTACCTCCTTAAACGTAAAGATCATGTTTTCTGCAAAAGATATATAGCGGCGTTAAATACCTTGTCCGAGAGCAAAAATAAAACGAGTGCAAAAAGTGCAAGCGCTATAAAGCACAGCACTGACCGAAGTACAAAGCGTTTCCCGTAGGGCGGAGTCCATGACGCTCCGCGCGACACAACGGTTGATGTCAATTTCATCGAGGAAGAAAAAGCCTGTACCGCGAGAACAACAAAGCATGGAATAAAGACAATCGATTTGATCCCAAACAGAATAAAAGCGGGGATAACACCGGAAATACCGTAATACCTTATCAAAAGTGCAACAGAAAAAGAGTATATGTACCCCCGAACAGCGGCAAGAGGCGGTATCATAGCAAAACCGAAAACAAAAAAACCCATCGCAAAGACTATAAGCGGATAAAACGATACGTCCAGAAGTATAGACAGAAAACTACTATTATCGTTATTCCCCGCATTCAGCGATGTGATGATATCTGATATAAAATTCGGAACAACAGAGTTTTCGGTTATGTAGCTTGCAGACGCCGTTCCGACAATGCAGCCGACAGCGAAAAACAATACAGTCAAAACAAGTGCCATGAGCTCCTGTGACGGAGCTTTGCGTGTAAAAATAAAGTATCTTTTGTTCATAATTATTGTCACCCCATAAATACTATGAGGCGACTGATAAGAAAATGCCTTTTTTCAAATTGCATAATAAATATACAACAAATCAGAAGTTTTATCAACAATTATGCGGCAAAAAATCATTTTTCGTCATTTATGCCTTTGCATTATGTAAATGTTGTTATGTAAACACAAGCAACTCCAAAGGTCGCCGCGGCAATTTTATCAAGATGTTGTTTACAATCTGTATAGTCTGTCCGCATATAGTACAGCGGAGGCAGTCTGAGAGGAAATATCGGGTGATTACGGAACGCAATCACCCGATATTTTGTGTATGCAATTTGACGGTTTACAATTAAGCTTTCCGTCGTTTTTCTTCTTTTGAGCCGATAAGCGCGCCTCCAACAGAAGCGCAGAGAGTACAGAATGCTATCCCAAACGACACGTCGTTTATTATGACGCTGTTTTCCGCCGACAGGCATATTATGGATCTTAAAATATAAAAGCACACACCGACGGCAATACCGCTGACAAGTTTTTGAGCGGAACTTATTCTGGAGGTAACCGCCGATCCTATAAATATGCCTGCGGCCGATGATGCAATGGCGATCTCCTTGAGCATATCCTCCGGTATGGTGGTTTTAATTATAAGTACGGATGTACAGGCCATACAGATCGCTGAAAACACCAGTGCAATAAAAACACCGCAAGATATGGATTTTACGGCAGTGTTTTTCGATTTCTGCCCTTTCTTCTTCATAAAAAAGCTCTCCCCTCTCTCGGTATGTTTAATACCTATTATTAGGGGAGAGCATTTATGCAAAAAATTTTATCAGTCCTTAATAATTTCCTGTATCGCGCTTTTTACGACCTGAATACGCACTCTGTCTTCGCCGGTCTCAAAAGTAACATAGTCGTTTTTTATATCAACGATTTTGCCGGTAATGCCGCCGATGGTCAGTATTTTATTACCGACAGAAAGAGAATCGCGCATTTCCTGAAGAGATTTTTTCCGTTTGCTTTCGGGACGGATCAACAGGAAGTAAAACAACACCGCAAAACCAGCCAAATAAACTATTGTAATCCAATTCATTACATATGTCCTCCAATCGATAAGTAACGAAATAATTATATATGTGCGCACAAATAATTGCAAGTAATTTCTTACCTTATTTACATTTTTTCCATATTTTGCGCACTTTAGATCCTTTTTGAGAGTGTTTCGGAGTATTTATTTCTGAATTTTTCAAATTCTTCTTTTTCTATGCTGCTGCGGATCTTTTCCATAAGCGTGTTGTAAAAATAGAGGTTATGAAGCACGGCAAGCCGCATCCCAAGCATCTCACCGCTTTTGAGCAGATGACGGATATAAGCCTTTGAGTACGTTCTGCACGCCGGGCAGCCGCATGCGATGTCTATCGGCGAGGAATCCTCCTTATATTTTTCGTTGTTTAAGTTTATAATACCGTTCCAAGTAAACAGATGGCCGTGGCGTCCGTTTCGCGACGGCATAACGCAGTCGAAAAAATCGACGCCTCGGGCTACGGCTTCTATGATATTAGACGGAGTGCCAACGCCCATGAGATACCGAGGCTTATTCTGCGGCATATGCTCTTCAACGAGCTCTATGGTATCGTACATCTCCTGCGTAGTCTCGCCGACGGCGAGGCCGCCTATGGCGTACCCGTCGAGATCGAGTGCCGCGATCTTTTTCATATGATCGATACGAATATCGCCGAATATAGTGCCTTGGTTT
>CALXCR010000082.1 GCA_944386855.1 uncultured Oscillospiraceae bacterium | reverse complement strand
GTTATCCCCGTGTTCTCAAACCGCTTTGCTATATATACCACAAGGCGAAGATTATGCTCTATAAGCACTCTTTTCGCTTCCTCCGGCTTTTCGGAGACCAGGAATATGTAATAGCTCTCCTCATCCTTGCCGAGCGGCGGCGGAAGCGTCTCGCTCCCTCCGACGTACATGATAGTGCCGGGATTTGCAATTCCGAGCCTGCCGAGCAGTTCGATTATTTTACAGTACACTTTTAAGAATATTGTTTTCAAATCATTTCTCCTCCTATCAAAGCTGAATATCTCTCACCGGCTGATACCCTGTTCGGCGACAGGGCTATCAGCATGTCGTTCCGCCGTCTGCCGTCTATGTACACCGCGTTTGGCTTTATCGCGAGCAAAAACCCATTTTTGATACCAACAGCCTTGTATGGGACAAGGCGTAATCTGTATCTGCTGTCTTTTGCGTAGATCTGGGACATCGCCTGTATCGGTTTTTTCAGCAACTCGTTCGACAGCATCGTCCATATCTCCGGTGTAAACAGCGGCTTTGCAGTATCGAGATCGGTTATTATAACGTGGTCGCCGGAAAAAGGGTCCGACAGCGAATTGCCTGTATCGTGTAACGCTGTAAACTCGACGTTACCTCCTGTCGTCTCAGCACGAACCTTAAATATTCCGCCGCCGGAGAGTTTTCTTGCGGCACGCCTGTAAAAAAATGATATGACCGCATATGACACCGCAAATGATAAAATAAGTATTTTCAAACTCACAGGCCGGTAGATCCAGTCCGGGGAATTTTGCCCGCTCATGTATGATACAGCGAGGACACATCCCGCAAACATCGCCGATGCCAAAAAAAACACCACCGCGATCCTAAAAAGCCCCCGCTCTTTACCAAAGGCGGCAAGTACCATCAGAACTCCGAATATTATTTTAAGCGGCGCGGATTTAAGAAAACCGTACTCAAACCCGAATATGGCAACTGCCGCGGAATACAGCCCGCCCAGCATCGCTGAAAGCAAAAGGCGTTTTCTGCCCACCGCAACATCGCAGATTTTTGCCGTTACCAGCAGGATCAGGTAATTAAGCACCGTATTTATGAAAAATATTATATCAATATAAATTTCCAACGGCTTTTCCCTCCCCTCATTACAAATTATATACGGCGCACTGAGCGAAATCGGTCATATTGTATGTCCTAGGACAAAATAAAAGCCGCACCCATTTAGTGCGGCTTTGAGTTTCTATGTTAAATTCAAACAGTGCAAAATATTTTGATGTTACACCTAATCCCGGCATAGCGGCTATTCTCCCAAAAGACTCTTCTCCTCATATGATATATTGCCGTTTCTTATATTCAAAATACCGTATGTCCTGCCCGCATATCCGATAGTACCCGGATTTATTATGTGCATCCCGTCAACAATGTCGTAAAACGGCCTGTGTGTATGGCCAAACAGCACAATATCCGCCCTGTTGTCTCTCCCTCCTCTTATAAGTGACGACAATCCCGTTTTTACGTTATAAGTATGCCCGTGGCACATATAGATGTGCTTTCCTTCACAAAAAATGTCGCGAATGATCTCCTCATTTGAAAACAGGTCGCAGTTTCCCCGCACTGCGTAAAGCGGGATGTCGGGAAAGCTTTTTCTCAGAACCACACAGTCTGAATCGTGATCTCCAAGATGCAATATCATATCAGGCCCCGTTACAGCCACGGCGCTCAATAGATTTTCCGTGTTACCGTGCGAATCCGACAAAACAATTATCTTCATTATGGTCACCTCTGTAAAAAATCTGAATATACTGTACTAGTGTAACAAATCGCGTCCAACATCAGACGCGGTCTGCTGCCTCGATAGTTTATAAATAGCTGTGCCGCAAACAAGCTGGCAGAACGGAGCATTATATGAATAATAGATTTGACAAAATGGCGCAGGACCTGCTGAATTCACCGTCCGGCGCAAAGCTTTCGGCGCATAGCAGCGAGCTGCAGAAACTAGCCGACTCGTCCGACGGGCAAAAGGTCAAGGAAATGCTTGATAGAAACGGCGGTCTGTCAGACGCCTTTGAGAAAGGCGACGTTGAGGCGCTGCGTCAAAAACTGGCGCAGGTCATGCAGACTGACGCCGGCAGCCGCCTTGCAAAACAGCTTTCGGACTTAATGAAATAGAAATATTATTCGGAGGGCGTTATGAGCGATTTTGAAGATAAACTTAATAGTATATTGTGGTCGCCGGACGATATGGAAAAAATAGTCAATCTCGCACGGTCGCTCTCTGTATCCTCTGGGGCGGACAATTCCCCGGCCGAACAGGACACGAGTTCTGAAACCGCCATGTCCCCGCTCGGTGACATCGACCCAAATATGCTCAAAATGATAGGACGGCTTATGCGGGAATACAACTCTTCCGGCTCTGACAAGCAGCAGCTCGTAAACGCCCTAAAGCCATATCTGAAAGAAGACAGGCGGCAGAAGATCGACAGAGCTCTTCAAATCGCAAAGCTTGCGCATATAGCAAAAACAGCTTTTTCCGAATTTTCCGGGGGTGATAAAAATCTATAACAGATATATAGGCAACGACCGTGATTTCTACCGGGTCGACCACTCCCCCTCCGGCATACCGCTAAACGGCAGCGGCCATGGCTCATCCGGCTCAAGCGGTATTTACGGAGCTCTCTCATCGCTGCTCCCCGCGGGGATAGATGCGGGTGATATCCTCATACTGCTCGTTTTATTATTTTTATATATTGAAAGCAAAGACGAGGATTTCTTAATAATCCTCGCCGTTTTAGCCTTTTCCATATTGAAAAAAGATTAAAAATATTTTTTGCCGCCCCCCTTAAAACGGGGCGGCTTTTTAGTGCATTCGTGTCGTTAGAGACGGTTATTTCTGTACAAATCCGACCTTTTTATAGACCTTCCTCAAGGTTTTGTTAGCCGTATAAGCCGCTTTTTCGGCGCCGTTTCTGTATACCTTTTCAAGATACGCCTTATCCTTCAATATCCTCTCGGCTTCCTCCCTTATCGGCCTCAGCATCTCAACAACAGCCTCCCCGACAGCCGGTTTGAAATCGCCGTACCCTTTGCCGTCAAATTCCTTTTCTATTTCGTCAAAGCTCTTTCCCGTGGCGACGGAGTAGATCGTCATCAGGTTCGATATACCCGGCTTCTTTTCCGGATCATATCTGACGCACGTCTCGCTGTCCGTAACGGCGCGCTTGAACGAGCGCATGATATCCTCCGGCTTCTGCATGATGTAAATACATCCTCCGGAATCCTTGTCCGATTTTGACATTTTATTTTCCGGCGACGTAAGGCTCATAATCTTAGCGCCGACCTCCGGGATATACGGCTCCGGAATCTTAAACACGTCTCCGTAAATTCCGTTGAACCTGTGCGCTATATCTCTTGTGATCTCTATGTGCTGCTTCTGATCGATCCCCACAGGGACAAGATCCGCCTGATAAAGCAGAATATCGGCCGCCATAAGCGCCGGATATGTGAAAAGCCCCGCGTTGATATTGTCGGCATATTTAGCGCTTTTATCTTTAAACTGCGTCATCCGGGAGAGTTCGCCGAACATCGTATAGCAGTCGAGAACCCACGCAAGCTCCGCGTGCGCCGATACATGGCTCTGTATAAATATAGTATTTTCTTCCGGATCAAGCCCGCACGCAATGTACTGCGCAAGCTGCTCCAGCGTTCTTCTTCTCAGGCTTGCCGGATTCTGCCGCACGGTAATAGCGTGCATATCGACTATACAGTAATAGCAGTTGTAGTCTTTTGAAAGCGATACCCAGTTTTTTATAGCGCCGAGATACGAGCCCAGCGTGAGTTCCCCGCTTGGCTGGATACCGCTCAGTATTGTTTTTCTCTCCTCCACATAAATCAGCCCCTTTCTGCCGAATATATTACTAAGAAAGAATTATAGCACATATGACCTCTTTTGCAAAGATTAAATCAGAAACATTGACACTTTTGATTGAAATTTGTATAATTTACAGGAGAAACTCAATTATTTTAACGGAGATGATTCATATGACTGATTGCACGCATGATTGCTCCACCTGTGCCGAAGACTGCAGCAGCCGCCAGACGGAGATACAAAAAGACAAACCGCATGAGCTTAGCAACATAAAGAAGGTCATCGGTGTTGTAAGCGGCAAGGGCGGCGTCGGCAAATCGCTTGTCACCTCGCTTTTGGCGGTCACCGCAAACAGGGGCGGATACACCTCTGCCGTCCTCGACGCAGATATCACGGGCCCGTCTATACCAAAGATCCTCGGCATTAAAGGAAAAGCCGAGGCGGATGCGCTTGGCCTTTATCCGGCAAAAAGTATTACCGGCATACCTGTTATGTCCGTAAACCTCCTGCTCGAGCACGATACCGATCCCGTCGTATGGCGAGGCCCGATAATTGCCGGTGTCGTAAAACAGTTTTGGACTGACGTCATTTGGGGTGATGTCGACTATATGTTTGTTGATATGCCTCCCGGCACGGGCGATGTACCTCTCACTATTTTCCAGTCTATCCCGCTTGACGGAATTATAATCGTCACATCGCCGCAGGAACTTGTCGGTATGATAGTCGAAAAAGCCGTAAATATGGCAAATCTGATGAATATACCCGTCCTCGGCATCGTAGAAAATATGAGCTATGCCGTCTGCCCGGACTGCGGCAAAAAGATAATGATCTTCGGCGAAAGCCATCTTGACGATATTGCGCAAAAACACGGCATCGAAACTACCGCCCGCATACCCGTAAATCCCAAGCTTGCCGCTGCCTGCGACGCCGGCATGCTTGAGCTGTTTGACGGCGATTGGCTCGACCCGGTTATGGAAAAACTGAAAACGCTGTAATATTGCTTATAAAAGAGACAGCCGGTCATTACGACCGGCTGTCTCTTTGTATTTATATAGTTTTTACCGACCCCACAATTATAATAAGTATAGCAAGCGCACCCTTCGGCTACGCAACGCTGTATCTTGTCATCCATTCGTTTACCTGAAGCATATACGCTATCATCTGCGGGCCTGCCATAAGCTGCTCAAACCACGGCTTGCCGTAATCCTTTGGCAAATCAAGAAACCTCTCCGCCCGCTCTTTGTCGATAAACCTGTGTATGGGTGCGGCTTTATCCCTCAGAAGTGTCCTAAACTTCTCTGAGAGGATTTTTTCATATAGTGGGTCGTACGTCTTGGGGTATGGGCTTTTCTTTCTGAAGAGGATCTCACGCGGCAGGAGTCCCTCACACGCATCGCGCAGAAGACCTTTTTCAACGCCGTGGCTGAACTTCATGCTCCATGGTACATTGTACAAATATTCAACAATCCTGTGATCGGCAAAAGGAACGCGCGCCTCAAGCGCGTACGACATGCTCGCCCTGTCCATGCGGTCGAGCAAAGTCTGCATAAACCAGCGTATATTCAGATAGCTGATCTCACGCCGCCTCTTTTCCTCGCGACTCTCATCCGGCAGTTCCGGAGTCTCTGCGACAGAGTCCAAATACCGACGTCTTGCATATTCGGCCAAATCAAGGCCTTCAACAACATCATCCCTTAAAATGCTCGTTCTTGCCGCCATATCATGAGACCATGGAAAACCATCGGCGCTCAGCAGATCCTCACGGTAAAACCACGGATAACCCCCGAATATCTCGTCGGCACATTCGCCGGTCAGCGCGACTTTGTTCTGTTTTTTCACCAGAGAGCAAAAATACATAAGCGATGCGTCAACATCTGTCATCCCGGGGAGATCCTTGGCATAAACGGCATCAGGCAGCATCTCCGCGAGCTCTGTTTCATCGCACTCAAGATATGTATGATGTACGTTCATCAGCGGGAGCAGCATATCCACATACGGTCGATCGCGTGACGGCTGAAAGCTGTTGGCGTGAAAATACCGATTGTTGCCGGAAAAATCGAACGAGAACGTATTGAGCGTTCCCCCGTCCTCTTCTATGAGTTTCGATGCAACCGCGGTGATCACGCTTGAATCCAGTCCGCCGGAGAGGAAACTGCACACCGGTACGTCGGAAACCATCTGCCGACGTATCGCATCACGCACTAAAAACGTTACTTTTTCGACAGTTTCGGCATAGCTGTCCGTGTGATGCCTTGCCTCAAGCGCCCAATAGCGCATCTGCCTAAACCCCTCTTTGGAAAAAATAGCCATATGCCCCGGAAGAATCTCGTTTATGCCTTTAAACACACCGCTTCCCGGCGTTCTTGCCGGTCCTACAGCAAATATTTCCCTAAAGCTGTCATCGTCAGCCTGCGGAACGATTTTCGGATGACAGAACAGCGCCTTTATCTCCGATCCGAAAGCAAGCATACCGTTTTGTACTGTGTAAAACAGCGGCTTTACTCCTAGCTGATCCCTGCACAGTACAAGGCGCTCTTCCTCGCTGTCCCATATAGCAAAAGCGAATATACCGTTTAACATCTCCGCGCACTCAAGTCCGTATTCGATGTACGCGTACAGTATTACTTCCGTATCGCCGGTCGTATAAAACTCATATCCTTTTTTTCGCAGATCCGGGACTATCTCGTCGGTATTGTATATCTCTCCGTTGTATACGATCACATAGTCTGTGCCGTTCACGCGCCTGACCATAGGCTGGACTGCACCCTCAAGGTCGCGTATGGACAGCCGCGTATGCGACAGGCCGACATTTGTATCCAGATACTCCCCCGTTTGATCTCTCCCCCTATGTGCAATGGCTTCTCGCATGTTTATCAAAATATCTGTCCATTTTTCTCTATCGTAAATGAAATTATCTTTAAAATCACAAAACCCGGCAATACCACACATCAATAAACCACCTAAAAAGATCACTTGGGAACGGCCACAGCCGTTCCGAAAGCATATGTTTTTGCAAAAATATACTTCAAAATCATATTATGCACAATAATCTTATTAGGTGCTACGTTTTGCGTTCATTTTTATCGCAACTGCAATCTTTTCCGCTTTAAGTGCTTCGTAAAGATTTTGCCGTCATTTGTCAGATAGTTTTTTGCGCACTCCGAGCAGGTTCTTATAAATATCGAGATCGATATCCTTAAAAACGTTAAATATCACCTCAATGCCGCTGCGCACATTCTCTCTATGCTCTTTTATTGTTTTAATCGCTATTTCGGCGGCTTTGTCGTTCGGGAAATGAAATTCCCCGGTAGATATACAGCAAAAAGCAACGCTCTTAATGCTGTTGCGTTCACAAAGTTCTAAACACGAATGGTAGCATGAAGCCAGCAGCTGCTCGTCCCGCTCTGTGAGCTTATCACCCATGATAGGCCCGACAGTATGGAGGACATAACGGCAAGGCAGGTTAAATGCCGGTGTGATTTTCGCTTTGCCCGTTTCCTCCTCGTGACCCTGACGGCGCATCAGCTCCGCACAGGCGAGCCGAAGCTGCACACCAGAAAAGGTATGGATAGCATTGTCAATACATCCATGACACGGCGCAAAACAGCCCAGCATTTGGCTGTTGGCCGCATTGACGATAGCGTCGCACCGCAAAGTGGTAATGTCCCCTTGCCAGAGGCATATCCCCTCCTCCACCGGCTGTATATCGGCAAGATCGGTAATCCCCTTTCTCCTCGTCTCCTCCTGTAAATATTCATCTTGTACCGATATAAACGCCTGACCCACGGGGCTCGGCATCCGGAGATTAAACAGGGATCGGAGCAGGCATTTTTGTCCCTTATCGTCCTTTGGGATCTCTACCCCCGCATACTGCGGCTGCTCTTTCAGCAATTCCTTGATTAAATACAGTCTTCTTTCCGCCTGTGTCATTTTTAACCCTCCCAAATTACAGCTTTCTGCGGACAAATTTCTATACAATTCCCGCAGTGCAAACAATGCTCCTGTTGTATCGCCGCCGGTATCGATGTAAAATCTATACACCCCTGAGGGCATACCGCTTCGCAGGCATGACAACCGACACAGGCATCTGTAATAAAATAGCCTCCTGTTCCCGTCTTTGCCTGACCGAACGAAAAATTGAACCGTTCAATGGGTTTTTTTGAGAGATCAAACCACTCGCCGTTTCCTTCATAAAGCATAAACACTGTCAAAGCCCTTTGCGACTCCGCCGTCGGATAGATTTCCCTCATATACGGGTTCTTATCAAACAACCGCGCCAGAAAGTCTTTTCCGAGCTCTTTTACCTTCCCCCGCACCGATATCGCTGTGCAGGACATAGTGTCTTCTCCCTTTATGCCGGTTAGCGCCATATATCCGTCTTTTTTCAGCCGCTCGTAAAAGCTCTTTCCTTTTGCGGTGATAAAATACAGTCCGTTTTCATCGGCGTCCATCATGTCAATAGCGCAGGTTACAGGCAGTCCGTCTTTATCTGTAGTCGCGGCTACCGTGATATGGATCTCCTGCTGCAAATATTTTAATGCTTCTAACGCTGTCATCTCAAATGTACCTCCTGCATTATTATCATAATGCAGTTGAAAGACACCGTAAAGTACGCACTTTGCGGTGTCATAGTTACCAAAAAGAAACTCCTCACCGGAAGTGAGGAGTTTCTTCTTATATAAGTTATTGATTCTCTCTTACTGCCTTTCTATGCTTCGCTGCCATAAACGCAAGCCCCGCTGCGCTTACGGACATGAGCGCTGCCCACATGAGAATATTGCTATTGTCGCCGGTGTCAGGCTCTCCTCGGAGAGGAGCTACTACAAACTCAAGAATACCCAACTTTTAAAAAGTCGCCGCGAACGATAGCCGTCCGCGGCGACGTGGTGCGCCTGAAGGGACTCGAACCCACACGTCTTGCGACACAGGAACCTAAATCCTGCATGTCTACCAATTCCATCACAGGCGCATATATGCGGCGGCCGCAGCCGCCGCGCATTTTACTCAATATCTTTCGGGAAAACAACAATAAATTTCGTGCCGCCAGTCTCGCGCCGCTCGGCCCTCACCGTTCCCCCATGTTCTTCAACGGTGGCTTTAACAATCGAAAGCCCAAGGCCGCTTCCACCAGCTGCCCGGGATCGTGCTTTATCAACACGGTAAAACCTGTCAAAAAGAAACGGGATCGCATCTTCCGGAACTCCGACACCCGTATCCTCAACAATAAACTCGACACACCCGTCCACCTCTCTGACGGTCACAAACACTTTCCCCTCCGGAAAATTATACTTAACAGCATTTTCCATCAAATTCAACGCTATCTGATATATGTCGTCATCTGTCGCAAGCACAGTACATTCCTTATCTATGTCGCAAACAAAAGTAATTTTATTACTTTCGGCGAGCGGTGTCAATATTTTAAGCACCTGTTCAATAGTCTTTGACAGTTTGACCGGTGTCTTCTCGCGCACTACTTTGTTATCAATCCTAGTGAGAGATAACAGCTTTTCCGTAATACGGCTGAGTCGCTGTGCCTCTTCTCCGATATCGACTACAAAATCGCGCATCGTCTCCGCGTCCATATTCTCGCTCTGCGTAATGCTGTCACTGAGCAGTTTAATAGACGTGAGCGGTGTCTTAAGCTCATGCGACGCATCGGAGACAAAACGCCGGCGCATCTCCTCGTTTTTGGAGATTGTTTCAGCGAGGAAATTGATTTCCCCCGATATTTTAGCAAACTCTGATACATTGCCCTGCTTCAGTTTATGCGAGTAATCCCCGTCCCGTATCCTTTTGAGCGCATCTATATACAAAGTTATTTCCCTGGACATAAATAGTATCGCTAGAGCGCAGGAGAATGTGACTATTGCAAAAATTATCACCGATACCTTTAACATATCTTTCTGCAAATTCAATATCATAGCGCCCTGCTCGCTGTCTATCTCAAATATCAAAACCGCACCAAGCACCTCTTCAAAATCGGTTATTGGAACTGCCGCATAACTCAAAAAAAGTCCTCTTTCATACCGAGATACAAACACATCATTGTATTGCAGCGCGTATGATATCGTTCTCATATTTGTATATTCGTCATATTTGTCAATATTCTCGTCGCCTTTTTGTGCGCTGTATATGACATTGCCGTTTTCATCAGCCACTGCCATAACAGCGATATCGTCGGAATCTACCATTTGCATGACCTGCTCGACGTTTGCGACAGAGAACCTGCTCAATGACGATATGGTAGAACTTATAACCGACACTCTGCTCACAAGCGCCGTTTCTTTCGAAGCAAAAACCATATCTCGTGAGAGCATCGCAGGATATGTGTTAAGAATAACGAAAATAAGCGCCATCAAAATGAAATACACCGCGCCTATGATAACATAGATGCTTACGCGGATCTTTTTCGCGCTTTTACTATCCTTTGAAATAATATCCAACTCCCCATTTGGTCATGATCCTCTCCGGTTCAGCCGGATTTTTCTCAAGCTTCTCTCTTATACGGTGGACATGCACGTCGACGGTTCTTATATCGCCCTGATAATCGCTGCCCCAGATTATACTGAGCAGGTTTTCTCTGCTGTATACTCTCCCCGGGTTGTTCATCATAAGCTCAATGAGGTCATACTCTTTCCCCGTGAGTTCTATTGTCTTTCCATCAGCTTCAGCAAGCCTTGTCTTTGTATCGAGTGTAACTCCGCCTACCGTAATGCGCGATACCTCCTGAGCGGATGCAGGCGGCGACACTCTCCTTGTGATTGCGCGCACTCTCGCTTTAAGCTCTAATATATTAAACGGCTTGGTAATATAGTCATCCGCCCCATATTCAAAACCGAGCACCTTATCCATATCCTCTCCGCGCGCGGTCAGCATTATTATGGGCACATTTGAAAACTCTCTTATCCTCATGCACGTCTGTAGCCCGTCAAGTTTAGGCATCATAAGATCCATGATGATAATATCATATTTGTTGTTTTTGACAAGTTCCAGAGCCTCTTCTCCGTCATATGCCGTATCTACCTGATATCCCTCGTTTTCGAAATTAAACTTTATACCTTTTACTATTACTTTTTCATCATCCACAACTAAAATTTTCATATTTACCTCCAGAAAAAAGCAATTAATCTATATATTTTTCAGACCGAAATCAAATCGCAGATCTTTTCATACGTTTTTTCGCCGATCCCCGATACATTTGTGATATCAATTTTTGATGAAAACGGTCCATGCGTACTTCTGTAATCAATTATGCGCTGCGCAAGTACATCTCCGATACCGGGCAGTTCTTTAAGTTCCTCAGCCGACGCCGTGTTGATATTTATCAGCACGGTATCACTTGCATTATCGGGCTCGAATTCAGATGTCGCAGCTGCCGAAACGTGCTCACTGCTCTCAGAATCGTCCGTCATACCCGCTGCAGTCGTCTCATCGGCCGAAATAACTGTAGACACTTCATTCAGGGCTTGTACAACACTATTTTGCGCAGAAATAACGATCGCCGCATCAACGCTGTCGCGACCGACATAATATCCGAGCGTAAACGAAGCAAAAATAATGAAAACAAGTATCGCTGCCGCCTCATATCTCTTTAGCTGCATCGCCCCACTCCCCAAATTCCGAAAATATTTAGTTTGCTTTACTGCATTATAACAAATTTCTTGTTGAAAGTATATATTTTTATTAAACTTAATTAAAATATTTTTCATGCGGAAGTATGTGCAAATTACCGTATACAAAGCGTTATATGTCCCGGACTGTACAAAACGCGGCGGCAAAGCAACAGATGCCGAAACTAAAATCGTGAAAAATAATCGGCTGCCAGGAGTCCAATTACACAAAGCCTGCTATTTGACTTTCGGATTATAACACATGTGGCACAAGGTACTTTTGGCCGCATTATGGATTTAAAACAAAAAAAAGATTCAAGCAGCAGCCTGAATCTTTTATACTGTTGGAGGCGACACCCGGATTTGAACCGGGGAATCAGGGTTTTGCAGACCCATGCCTTACCACTTGGCTATGTCGCCGAATGGAGCGGGCGACGAGGCTCGAACTCGCTACCTCCACCTTGGCAAGGTGGCGCTCTACCAGATGAGCTACGCCCGCAAACTTGGTGCCCAGAGCCGGAATCGAACCAGCGACACGAGGATTTTCAGTCCTCTGCTCTACCTACTGAGCTATCTGGGCAAATGGCGACCGAGAAGGGGCTCGAACCCTCGACCTCCAGCGTGACAGGCTGGCGTTCTAACCAACTGAACTACTCGGC
>CALXCR010000081.1 GCA_944386855.1 uncultured Oscillospiraceae bacterium | reverse complement strand
GGTATCGCTATGTTGGAGACATCGGAAGAATACCGGACAACACATGGCATGAGGACAAGTCGCTGCTGAGGCCTGTTGCCGTATCACAGAATAGGTCCGTCAAAGGATTCATCGAGTTTTCGGGCGATAAATATGAGACGATAGGCGTCGATCTTGTTTTCCCGGTCCTCCACGGGAAAAACGGGGAGGACGGCACGGTTCAGGGGCTTTTTGAGCTTGCCGGCATACCTGTTGTGGGATGTGATACGCTTTCGTCTGCACTTTGCATGGACAAGGACAGAGCGCACAAGCTTGCCGCCCTTGCGGGAATAGACGTGCCCCGGTCGGTGACATTTAACAGGTTCAATATGGGGGAGGCGCTGGAGCAAATAGGAAGCTACTTAAGCTATCCGCTGTTTGTAAAGCCCGTCAGAGCGGGATCATCTTTCGGAATAACAAAGATATCAAAAAAAGAGGAACTGGAGACGGCGATAGAGCTCGCTTTCGAACATGACGCGGAGGTTATTGTAGAAGAGGCAATTGACGGCTTTGAGGTGGGGTGCGCCGTTCTCGGAATAGATGAGCTGACTGTTGGACGAGCCGACGAGATAGAGCTGTCGGGAGGATTTTTCGACTACACGGAGAAATACACGCTGAAGACATCAAATATATATATGCCGGCGAGAATACCGGCCGAGGATGAAAAACGCGTGCAGGAGGCGGCGGTGACTATATACAGGGCGCTCGGGTGCTCCGGATTTGCCAGAGTGGATATGTTTTATACGCCGGACGGGAGGATCGTATTCAATGAGGTCAACACGATTCCCGGGTTTACTTCACACAGCAGGTATCCGAACATGATGAAGGGGATAGGCCTGTCGTTTGCGCAGGTGCTTGACAAGCTGCTGGGGTTGTATGCAAAATGAGAGCGCGCACCGGAATAAAACTTGAGCACGAGCAGATATACCGCGGAAACCTGATCCTCGTCAATGCGAGTTTCCCGCTTAAAGAGGGCGCGGCAAAAGACCTTGTACCTGTCGACCCGTCGATCCCGGACGTGCTTATGAAGCACGACGCGGCGGATGTACTTCAGCTCGTTTTAGAGAAGATCTCTGCGGACGGAGACATAGTGCCAGTGAGCGGTTACCGCTCGTCGGAGGAACAGACGGAACTGTACCGAGAGTCGCTTCGCTTAAACGGCAAGGAGTTTACCGAAAAATATGTTGCGCTGCCGGATCACAGCGAGCATCAGACGGGGCTTGCTATCGATCTGGGGTTAAACTGCGGCGAGATAGATTTTATACGGCCGAACTTCCCGTATGAGGGGATATGCGAAAAATTTAGAAGGGAAGCGCCGAACTACGGCTTTATTGAGCGGTACAAAAAGGGGAAAGAGAAGATTACGGGTATCGCACACGAACCGTGGCATTTCAGGTATGTCGGATATCCGCACTCAAATATCATGGAGGACGTTGATCTTTCGCTCGAAGAATACATCGATTTTTTAAAGAATTACCGCGACGACAGGCATCTCATTTACGACGGCGCAGACGGGGTATATATGGAGATATTTTATGTTCCGGCCGCCGAAGACGAGACACCGATATCGCTGCAGCAGGCGGGTGTGTATCAGATATCCGGAAACAATATGGACGGGTTTATTGTGACCGTGTGGAGGAGAGAAAATGACTGAAAAAAGGAGTTATACGGGTATCGACTATATGAGGCTTATAGCCGCGCTGCTTATTGTAACGATACATACTTCTCCGCTCTCATCCTACACCGAGACGGGCGATTTTATACTTACCCGTATTATCGCGCGCATCGCGGTCCCGTTTTTCTTCATGACATCCGGCTTTTTCCTCATATCAAGGTATAACGATAAACCGGAGCGGCTAAAAACGTTTATAAAGCGGACATGCGCGATTTACGCGGCGGCTATCGTCATATATCTGCCTATCAATGTCTACAACGGGTATTTTGAGATTTCCGGGCTTATGCCCAAGCTTTTAAAGGATATTTTGATCGACGGGACGCTGTATCATCTGTGGTATCTGCCGGCGTCCGTCACCGGTGCTGTTATAGCGTGGTATTTTGTGCGGCGCATGGGATACAAAAAAGCTATGGCGGCAGCATTGCTGCTGTACCTTATAGGGCTGTTCGGCGACAGCTATTACGGGATCGTCGATAATGTACCGTATCTGGGGACTTTTTATGATCTGATATTCCAGGTGACGGATTACACGAGAAACGGACTTTTCATGGCGCCGGTATTTTTTATCATGGGCGGATATATAGCGGACAAAAGGAGGCGGACGGATTTTGTAAAAAGCGTCTGCGGCGCGGTTATCTGCTTCGTCTTGATGTTCGGCGAGGCGATGGCGCTCCGCAGTATGGGCGTTATGCGCCATGACAGCATGTATATCTTTTTGCTCCCGTGCATGTATTTCTTTTTCAGCGCGCTTTTATATTTTACGGGGAAGCGGAGAGAGGGATTACGGACGCTGTCACTTGCGATATATTTAATACATCCGATGGCGATCGTAGCCGTAAGGCTATTTGCAAAGCTGCTTGGCCTGCAAAGTATATTTATAGAGAACAGCCTGATGCACTTTTTAGCCGTCTGTGCGGTGTCGGTAGGCGCGGGTGTTGTTATCACTATACTGTTTTACGTTTTAGATCATAAAAAGGACGCTGTTGACCCAAGGCGAGGCAGGGCGTATTTAGAGGTGGATCTTGAGAACCTGAAACATAATATCAATGAACTTAAAGGCGCGATGCAGCAGAGTTCGGAGCTTATGGCGGTAGTCAAAGCCGAAGCGTACGGCCACGGCATGTATGAGATAGCAACATACGCCGAGAAAATGGGCGTCGGCTCGTTTGCGGTGGCGACGATAGACGAGGGGATCGAGCTCCGCAGATGCGGGATTTCCGGCGAGATACTGGTGCTGGGATATACCGACCCGTCGCGGGCAGGCGACCTGCGCCGGTATGATATCATGCAGACCGTCATTGACCGCGAATATTCGGAGCTTTTAAATGCGCAGGGGTACAGGATAAAGGCGCATATAAAGATCGACACGGGTATGCACCGGCTGGGGTTTGACGACACCGACGTAGACGGCATAATTTCTGCGTTCGGTATGAAAAACATCGATGTGCACGGTATTTATACGCATCTCTGCGTGTCGGACAGCCTCGAGGAGGATGACGTTCGGTTTACAAGCATGCAGATAGAGCGATTTTATAAGCTGCTGCACACGATAAAGGAACGCGGCATAGCGATTCCGAAAACCCATATCCAGAGCAGTTACGGACTTTTGAACTATCCGGAACTTAAATGCGACTATGTGAGAGCAGGGATCGCGATGTACGGCGTTTTAAGCTCGCCGAACGACGAGACGAAGCTGCATCTCAATCTAAAACCGGTATTATCGGTAAAATCGCGCGTTGTTTTGCTTAGAAGTATCAAAAAAGGAGAAAGCGCAGGATACGGAAGGGCGTTTATAGCCGAGAAAGACAGTGTTTTGGCCATGATCCCGATCGGCTACGCGGACGGACTGCCGCGAAGCCTGTCGTGCGGCAGGGGAGCTGTGCTGATAAACGGATGCCGCGCTCCTATAGCCGGCAGAGTGTGCATGGATCAGCTTGCGGTGGACGTCACCGACATACCGAAAGTGGAAATCGGGGCGGATGTGACACTTATAGGCGCCGACGGCGAAATGTCACTCAAAACGCCGGAAATTGCCGGCACCTGCGGCAGTATATCAAACGAACTTTTGAGCCGCATGGGACGGCGGCTGAATATTGTTGTGAAATAAACCTTATAAACAGCGTGAGCCGGAGGATTACCTCCGGCTCGTATTATTTGGGATTATTCTGCGTTAAAACACAGGGCATTTTGCAGGTTCAACTCCACTTTAAAATTTTTCGCAGGCATCTCTTTTGCTGCCTCTTGACAGATTGCACGCCCGCATAACGCTTTTGAAAAATTGCTCGTCCGGAGATTTAAGGGATTTCTAACTTGAATTTTACGCAATGTTTATATATCCATGGTAACCGTATCAAGCGGATCATGTTAAAAATATAGTATGTTTCCCTTTGCATTCAAATGCAGATGATTTTTGCAGTAATTTCTTTTCAGGAGGCTGGCTATGATTCGATCCAATGTAATCCGATATGCCGTTCTTGCTGTTTCCGCTAACAAAAATAGCACTATGTTCCAGCAGGATTATCAGGTTGGGCTTGCGGTGCTTGGATTATATGAGTTAGAGGAACGAAAGTTAATTTTCTGGGATGAGGCATCCACATGCCATTTCTCCAGCGGGGCACAAGAAGAGCTGCCCTATTTGCGTCCGTTGTGTGAGGCAATCAAGCAGTCAAGCGGCAAAACACTGGACTCTATCTTATTCACGGTATTGACACGGTACATGAAAGACTATACCGATCAAGTAGAAGGCTATCTGAAAGATAACCGGCTGGTTTCCGAGAAGGTAAACAAGAGTTTGTTCGGGCTCGAAAGCAAAGATCTGAAGGCCGAACAGAAGTCAGTAGAAGAATGCAAAGCGCAAGTGCTCGCCTTGTGTTCTGATCATGCTGTTACTCCTGCACAATGGGTGTTGGCGGAAGTCCTATTGAAAACCGGGCTGCTGGATGATTCCTATAATCGGCAGGAAGCGAAGTCTATAAAAGAAAAGCTGCAAGAAAGGCCGGATATTCCGGAATTGCGCGCCTGTGAAAAGACATTGGGTGCTGTTGATAGGGCCTGTTCCATCGGGATGGCCGTTTTGGCTACGACGATGTTTAGCTGAGAGAAAAACAGGAATTTTTAATAATCGCTTGCTGTTCCAATATTTTATTTGCAACGGCAAAACAGCCAGTTTCCGGTGGGATGACGTATTTTAAGGCTATCCTACCGGAACCCGGCTGTTAAATTATGGGCACAGGACTTATTGTCTAAAGAGTTTTTGACATAATTCTGTTTTATACACTCAAAGTTTTACTGACGTTTTACATGGGCGGGGCGGCTGGAAAACGGCGGCCGATATAAAATATTATCGCGTACAGTATCCGTTATGAAGATCTTATCCCCGGCTAACGATACTTTAACGCGGCTTTTAAACAGGAATCTTAGTATGAAATGCAAGTTCCGGGATACTTATCGGAGGGGATCTATCCATATGCTGAAAAATCTGTATAGGAAACTGGGTGGCAGCATAAATTCTCTGGGAAACTGGATAAAACAGCGGAAGAATCTCGCCGGCCTGCTTGTAGGGCTTATCCTTTTGGGCGGGCTGATCGGCTGTGCCGTTTGGCTAAATCAGCCGGTAGACGGCGAAGTGCCGACAAGCGCAAGCCAAATGGTGTATGAAAAGGCCACTGTCACAGCCGTTTTGGAGGATGACGCATATCCCGACTATGAAAACGCCGAGGGAAGACGCATCGGAACTCAGGAGCTCGAGATACGGATTACGTCGGGCACTCACAAGGGCGAGATAATGACTCTAACAAACTATATGAGCGCCCTGTTCAATGTGGATTTAGACGAAGGCGATCGCGTGATAGTGCGTATTATGACAGATGATGACGGCGCTTACTATGCGTCGCTTTTTAATCATAACCGCGGGATCGTGCTCGGCGCGTTTGTTCTGCTGTTTTTTGTTCTTCTTATTGCGCTCGGCGGAAAAAAGGGGATTGGCGCGCTCTGCGGTCTGCTGTTTTCGCTGGCAAGCATATGGTTTGTTCTTATCCCGTGCCTGATACGCGGCATTCCCGCTATCGCCGTAACCATTGTTATTGTAGCCGTGACGGCGGCGGGAGCACTCGTGCTGTTAAATGGATTTTCCAAAAAGACATTGTGTTCCGTATTGGGATGCGTCATCGGCGTCGTTGCGGCAGGCGCGATTGCGGCGACGGTGGGAAGCATCACCCCTATGAACGGCTTTAATATGCCGGAGGCGGAAAACCTTATTCTCTACGGAGCGGATAAGGGGATGAAGGTCAGCGGACTTTTAGTCTGCGGCGTACTTATCTCAGCGCTCGGCGCTGTTATGGACGTATCTCTCGGCATCGCCTCCGCAGTATGGGAGCTTCATGAGCAAAATCCCGCCATGTCCGCCGGAGAGCTGTTTCGCTCCGGCATGCATATCGGGCGCGACGCGATGGGCACGATGGCAAACACGCTTATCCTTGCCTTTGCGGGAGCTTCTCTCAATATGCTTATACTCGTTCAGACGTATGATATCCCGTTTATACAGCTTGTCAACACCGACTACATATGTATCGAAATAATACAGAGTATCGCCGGGGCAATGGGGATACTTCTCACAGTACCGATCGTTGCTTTCATAAGCGCCAGCTTTATGGCGCGCGGAAAGCGCGTTTCGTAAATATAGATGGTATTTGTAAAACCGAAAGTTTTTAAAGGAGGAAAAGAAGCAAGCATGAAAATCAAAAAAAGCATGCAAAGAGTCTTATCGGCGTTTTTGACGTTTCTTCTGATAGTTTCGCTTCTCCCTGTACCGGCTTATGCCGAGGGGGCGCAGACGTATAAGAAGATCACGGACAGCGCCGATTTTACTACCGGACAATATGTGATGGTAGTGGACACCGGCCATGCGGTTGGACCGATGGACGGCACATGGGTTTCAGCCATATCCGTGACGCCGTCCGGCGACACTGTGACAGACCCGCAAACCGCGGTAACTACGCTGACCGTGAGCGGCAATTCTGTCAAAATTCAGCTCAGCGACGGGAATTACATCGCGCCGAAGGGCGGAAATGATAACGGCATAGAAGTCGGTGAATACGACTGGGACTGGACGGAAGAAAACGGAAAGTTTGTCTTTGCCGGAACGGGTGAAGATACCGTAACGCTTGCCAGCAATGAACAATATGATAATAAATTCCGCGCTTATAAAAACACTACGGCAGAGGGATACCCGCACGAGTTCACGCTGTATAAGCTCGACGAGAGCGGCGCGGGCGACGAGGGAGATACGACGACTGTCGCGGCGCCGATAGCCAATCCGCAGGCGGGAGCCGTAGCTTCCGGTACGGAGATAACGCTTACGACATCGACCGCGGGAGCGGAGATTTACTATACGCTTGACGGCTCGGACCCGTCCGACGGGAATAACGCGAATCGCGTGAAGTATACGGAGACGACAAAGCCCGTTATCACGGCGGCGTGCACGCTCAGAGCCGTAGCGCTGCTTGGAGGCGTTTACAGCGAAGTGCAGGAGCTCAAATATACCATTGCCGATGATGAGCCCGCCGCGCCCATAGCGGACGGCGACAGGGTGGTTATCTATGCACCGGCGTACAATAAGGCGCTTTCGTCCGAAAAGACTGGCTATTACAATGTCGGAACGGACATCGCCATCGAAGAGGACGGTATCGTGACTGGCTATGGAGACACCGATATATGGACGGTCGTTGCAAATGATGACGGCACGTTCAGTTTCGAGCAAAATGGTCAGAACATCGGACTGGGCGATTCATTTGCGAGTATGAATCTGGGCGAGACACATCACGATTGGGAAATCATCGACCTGGAGGACGGCACATACAACATAAAGAACACAGGACGCGGCAACTATATGGAGTGGTACGACCAGTACAGTAACTGGAGCACATATAATTCATCATCTGCCGCGACAGACGATCAGTTCAAGCTCAAATTCTATAAGGTGGACGGCGATACCCCCGCTACGCCCGACCCCGATATTCCGGCGGTAGAGGGACTTGAAGTTGATGCGTCTCCCAACAGCGGCGCAAGCGTAAAGGCGGGACAGGAGATAGCGCTCACGGCGGCAGAGGGAGCAGAGATATACTACACGATGACCACAGATGGTACAGAGCCTGCAGATCCTGATACAACGGCGGAGGAGCAGAAATATGAAGCTCCCATCGTGATAACCGAAACGCCGGAGACGGGCAAGCCTGTTATAATCAAGGCGGTAGCATATATCCCCGCGACCGGAGAGGCGGAAGCGCAGACCGGCGAGGTATACACCTTCACATATAAAGCGCCGATGAGTCTTGACGACTATGAGCTGTATTTCGGTCAGCTCCATGCTCATACAAACCTGTCCGATGGCACAGGTACTGTCGAGCAGGCGTTTGACCATGCGTCCAAAGTGGAAAACATCGACTTTTTGGCTCTCACAGATCACTCAAACTCGTTCGACAACGATGCAAATGTCCATCTCGACTCCGAAAACGCTGAGGATCTGAGCAGCGAGTGGGAAGAAGGGCGCTCCGGCGCGCGGGAGATAACGGAGCGTGAAAACGGCACATTTGTCGGACTGTACGGCTTTGAAATGACATGGTCCGGAGGAGCTCCGGGACATATCAACACCTTTAATTCAGAGGGGTTTGAGAGCCGCAACTACGACCCGTACAGAAAGGGCGACAACTACGACGTTCTTCAGGCATATTACGATACGCTTAACGAAAATCCCGAAACCATCTCCCAGTTCAATCACCCGGGTGATACTTTCGGCGATTTCATGGATTTCGCACTATATGACCCCGTTACCGATAACCAGATAACACTTATTGAAGTCGGAAACGGCGAGGGAGCTATCGGTGCAAGCGGCTATTTCCCGTCATACAGCTATTACACCCGCGCCCTTGACAAGGGCTGGCATGTAGCTCCGACGAACAATCAGGATAACCATAAGGGCAACTGGGGCGACTCCAATACGGCGAGAAGCGTCGTACTTGCTACTGATTTGACAGAGGAAGCCATTTACGATGCGATGAAAAATTACAGAGTGTACGCCACGGAGGATAACGATCTCTCTATCCTGTATTCGCTCAACGGCAATGCGATGGGCTCTATCCTTGGAGAACAGGATGTGGTAAATATCGCGGTATCCATAAGCGACCGACCGATACTATAGGCAGCACCAAAGTCGAGGTTATCGTAAACGGCGGACAGACACTGGCAGAGAAGACATTTGAAGGCGGCTCGGCTGAACTTACCTTTGAAAATTTACCGGCGACATACGGATATTACTACCTGCGCATAACGCAGGCAGATAAGAACATCGCCGTAACGGCTCCCGTATGGGTGGGCGAAAGCGTAAACGCCGGCGTTTCAAAGACGGAAAGCGACGTCGCGCTCCCGATAAAGGGCGACGAGATCACCGTCTCGAGCCAGATATACAATAATCTCGGCGATGATATGCAGATCACCTCCCTGACATACACGATGGAGGGTCAGGAAGAGCCTTTCCACACGGCGGACGTAACCGAGATAGGCGAAAACGGCGTCGTAGCGGCGAGAATGTCGTATTCATACTCGTTCCCGTACACGGCGGCGCAGGCGGGCGGATTTAACGTCAACGTCCGCATGACGGCTCTTATAAACGGCGAGGAGTTCACGTTTACCGACGTGCTCAAGCTCAGCGTATCCGATCCGAGCATTGCGACAAAGGTGCTTATCGACGGCACGCATTACAACGACTATGTAAACGGCTACTATTCCGGAAACATGACAAACTTCATAAACATGGGCACGGCCGACAATATCCAGGTGAGGATTGCTCAGCCCGGTGAGGAGATAACGGCGGAAACTCTCGCCGACGTAGCACTGTTCGTCATCTCCGCGCCGCTCAAATACACGAGCGATTACACGGGAGACGCTGAGGTCAGCGTATTTGAAGATGATTTCGTCGAGGTCGTAGGCGAGTATGTAAACGGCGGCGGCACGGTCATCGTCTGTGGGCTTGCGGACTATCAGGACGCAAACAGCGGTCTGCCGTATACGACGTACGAGCAGGTCAATACGCTGCTTGAGGCGATCGGCACGACGATGCGTGTAAACGACGACGAGCTTATCGACCAGGATGAAAACGGCGGTCAGCCATACAGGCTGTACTTTGACGATTTCAATACGGAAAGCGACGATCCCGTTGTACGGCAGGCGCTTAAGGGCGTTGTGGAATCGGGTCTTGCCTACAGCTCATACTCCGGATGCTCCGTTGCCGTCGGAGACGGCGAGGCCATAGTGTACGGACACGATACGACCTATTCCATAAACAGCAAAGCTCCGACGCAGGGGCATGGTAAGCCCGTTTTGAGTTACAGCGACGAGTACAGCGAAGAGGATGCAGTCGTACAGAAGGGCGACGTCGTCGCGATGGCGACGGAAACCGTCGGCGAGGGGCGCGTGTTCCTCTCCGGCACGGTGTTCTGCTCCAACTTCGAGGTGGCGGCCGAGGATACGGTCAGCTATTCAAACGGCATCATAGCCCAGAATATCCTCGACATGGTCAAGAAGCAACCGGTTGTCGGCACGATCGAGCAGGCGCGTGCCGGCGCGGACGGCGAGGTGTTCACCGTGATCGGCACTGTTGCTAACGGCACGGCGGAGAGTGGAAACGCGTTCTTCAACACGATATATATTCAGGACGACGAAGGCCACGGCATAAACGTATTCCCGATCGACGACAACACCATACACCGCGGCGATCAGGTGATGATAACAGGCTCGATCAGCGAATATATCGGCGATAAACAGCTTTCGGCAATCAATGTGACTGTACTTGAAGGCAGCAAGGAAGTTGTTATTACCGATACGACGACAAAAGAGGCGAACGACTACGACAAAAACTTCGGAAAGCTCGTAAGGGTCGAGGGCGACGTTATAAGCGTAAGGCTCGCAAACGGCATCATAGACAGCATCGAGGTCATGGACGAAAGCGGAGAGAGCTGCCGCGTGTTCATCGACGGCTATATCGGATACTCCGACGCGTCGTCTCAGGCGCTTGAGGAGTTTGTGACGGAGGGCGCTTACATCAGCGCGGTCGGATTCGTATCACATGACGCGGAAGGCAATCGCCTGCGGGTGCGCGACCGATCCGAGATAACGGCTGAGGTCAAGACCGAGCCCTCCGAGACGTATAAGATGACGTTTGCACTCACAAACGGCACGGCGGACGGTGCTGCGACGGCGGAGGAGGGTGTCGACTACACCGCGACGCTGAGACCCGCAGACGGATACGTTCTTCCAGAGACGATCGATATCACGATAGGCGGAGCAAAACTCCCCTCCGAGGGATACGGCTATGATGCCGTGACCGGTGAGCTTGTGATATACGGCGCTTACATCACGGGCGATATACGGATCACGGCGGACTTTGCAGAGGCGGAGTCCGAAAAGCCCGGGGATACTGATCAGCCCGGAGACGCCGAGACGCCTGATGATACCGAAAAGCCCGGCGAATCGGAAAATCCGGATGATCCAGACGATTCCGGACGTCCGGGAGAGTCGGGACAGACCGATGGCGAGTCTTCATCGGAGATCCCGGAAACGGGGGATTCAGTCAATGCAACCGGCTGGTTACTTGTTTTCGCGGCGAGTGGGGTTCTCGTGACGCTTCTGACTATCCTCAAACGGAAAGGGATCGTTAAATAGCCTTAAGTTCTTTAACCGCGCGGGCAAGGAATTTGGTTGCCTGCACAGCTACAAAACAGTAATTCAATGTATGCGGGACAGCATGGAAAACCGGCTATGCTGTCCCGCATTTATTCCATGTCTGCACATCTTTTGGTTCTTGAAGTTTCCAATTCCTCCGATTTCTAGCTCGGAAGTGGAACAGAATAATCATCAGGAGCTAAACTCTCCAAACTTAATGGAAAAACAATTGATAAGGCTTGCTGGATTTGATACAATTTTAGTACATATTTGATTAGTGCTCAAATAACATTTTCATTTAAGATCTTTTCCGATTTAAAAAACGAGCGGTAAAGCCGCTTTGATTTTTAGGGGTATCTGTCCATAGTGAGACCATTCAGTAACAGTTTATTGAAGGAAGAAAAGAAATAAAAAATCCAATTCAGGAGGAGCTATATGAAAAGATACATAAGCATGTTGCTGCTGACAGCTTTTTGTTTTTTACTTTCTGGCTGTAGCAGTAACCCACCGGCCGAAGTGGAACGGCCGGAGGAAATGCCGGAGATGTGCCAGATAGGAAATATGGAATTTGCCCTGCCAACAAACTGTACCTATTACGGAGAAGCGGAAGTGGAAGGCAGCGAAACCATTTACCTGTATATGGGGGATTATCAGGTGGTTGTGTCGTCAGACCCATTTCCTCATAATATTTCTCTGACAGATATGGACGAGGCTACCTTAGAGTTGTATGTGGGCTCTTTGTCGGAGGGAAGCTATCAGATTGCGGGCTGGCAGGCGGCAGTGGTGGGAAAATATCCTTATCTGCTTTTAGCCTATCACGATGAGGCGCTGGAAACTGACTACAGCGTGTACCATACCATTATTGACGGACAGGTTTATACCTTTGTCGGGTATCGGGAAGGGGACGAACCGGTCAGCGAGCAGGAACAGGACTTTTTATATGAGCTGGTTTCTACCATGACCGAAGCGCCGGAGGAGGACGAAGCATGAGAAAATGGAAATTAAGATGGCTTTCTGTTGTTTTGACTGCTGTGCTCATGGTATCTATTGTTCCGAGCACCTCAAGTGCTTTTGCGGCAGGCAATGGGGAACTGACGCGCTATAATTTTTTCTGGGAGTACGACACTGAGGCAAATAATACCTTTTATTTTAGCTCAAATTACGCATATAATCTGGGGAATGGCTGGTTTTTCGGATTTAACATGGGTACGTTGCTCTCCAATAAATATCTGGAAGGACAGGGTTTGACGGATTATATTCGTCAGGCTGTTGAAACCAAAACTGTACCGGATGAGCTTTTACAGCCGAGAGGGAGCTACGGAAGCACTGCAATCGGAATGTATGATCTGAATGAAGTACCGCCTGTCTTCTGGTATCGGGGAAATCTGGCAGATATTGAATACCATAATGTTGCAGAAGGGGGGACTATGCTTTCGGCTAATTACGGAAGGCCGCATACCGTAGAATATGATGATTATGCAAATAATGAGATCCTCCCTCAGGAGCTTCAGCTTTTCGGTGGGGTTGACGGGCTGTTTGCCAATAATGTGCGTTATAGTCGTGCTGAGGACGTTGGAAGCTATAACGGAATCCCTATTTACAATTATTCCTACGATGAATATGTAGAAACTTTCGGAGAAGACCCGCCATTGCCTCCCGGCTGGAAATTTGAAACGGAACGGGTGGATAAAAAAGAGTTGGAGGCGCTGCTCAAGGACATCGGCGTAAATTATTATCCGTATTCCCGCTCTTTTACGGAGGATAGCTGGAAGCCTTTGGAGACGGCCTTTTATGCCGGTATTGACGTGAATAGTAATGCCAAGGCTACAAAAGAAGATGTTGACGAAGCTGTTTATAACATCAAATATTATCGGACGCTGCTGCAGCTAAAGCCGGGAGAAAAGAGCCTTGACCAGCAGCGCCGGGAAAAGGCTGTCAAAGATTTTTGGGATATGATGACCAAGGCCATTGATAATTTCCGCAAGGTAAAGGACGCTGCGGAGTATGTGCCGGACGACCGGGTAGGGGATTGGGTCGATAAGGCGAATACGGTGACGGAT
>CALXCR010000080.1 GCA_944386855.1 uncultured Oscillospiraceae bacterium | reverse complement strand
GCGGCACTTGATATGACTCAGAAAGATTTAGCTGAAGCCATTGGTGTTAGTCGTCAAACAATAAATGCGATTGAAAAAGGCGACTACTACCCATCCGTAAAGCTCTGCATTGCAATATGCAAGGTGTTAGAAAAAACATTAGATGAGTTATTTTGGGAGGAATAGATCGTGAGAAAGATAAAAAATTTAGATGAGTTTCAATTACTAAAAAGAGGAAATGTATTCAAACATGGACTGTTTTGTCTTATTGGCTTGCTATTACTCAACGCATTGTTATATTCGCAAGGGATAGAGTGGGCCTCAGGAAAATGGGCTGAATTAACAATCGTCCTTTTCACCGTCGTTTTATGCGGCATTGAATTTATTTTTTATGACATATATCCTTTGACAGAAGGCAAACAAAAACACCTGATATATTTTTGCGGATTGTTTGGTTTAGTGGCTTTGGTAGCCTGTGTGTATGATTTGACATCGGCAAATACCGGTATAGTTGATAATGGCAAAATTTCCGCAAGTGCATTGGGCGCAGTTTACGGATTGATGTTTCTGTCTGTTTTCATTGTATATATGCTTAAAAAGCAGTACAACAAAAAACACGAGTACGACGAGTAGGAGGCTGTGCAAATGAATATACCGATGCCGATATGTTGGTCTGTCGTTGGCTTACTTGCAGCTTTTTCTTTGATATTACTCGCAGGAAAAGGAAGCTGGCTAATTGCCGGTTATAACACCTCGACTAGAGAGAAAAAGCAAAAATACAATGAGAAACGGCTATGCAGAGTTGTGGGCGGTGGTATTGGCATCTTAGCGATAATAATTGGAGTTGCAGCATTTTATCATTTTGAACTACCGTCCTCTATTTCTTGGATCATTCCATGGGGAATCCTCGGAACGATAGTGGTTGTAGAGGTTTTAGCAAGTACAATATGTAAGAAAAAATCGTCCTCAACCCATCAACAGTAAAATACTTCTAATTAAAGATCGGTCAAAGTTTATGGCAAATGAGCGATTTATACACAAAGCCGCCCTCGCTTGTCTGGCGAGGGCGGCTTTTATATCATTCCCGTTATAACAGAATATCCAACATCATATAAATGCCAAAACAGAGCAGAGCAACGGCTATTGCAAATGATATCCAATTTCCCCTGTTCCTCTCGGCAATCAAGCGCCTCAAACTTGCCGCAAAATTTCCTAAGATCGAAAGGAAAATACAAAATTCAAAAATCATAAGTAGCACCCTTTCGTCCGGTTATCCGATCTCACTCTTTACAAGCTCCACCTTCATGATATTCGTATTGCCCGGGGTGTCAAGCGGCACGCCGGCGACGACAACTACTCTGTCCCCGTCACTCACCATATCGATACGCTTTGCGCAGTCTATAGCGTGCTGAACAAGGCGCTCAAATGTCTCCTGCTTCAGTGACGGCGTCGGATATACTCCCCACGACAGTGCAAGCTGATGATACGTCTTCTCATCCGGAGTCGCCGCAATAATCGGCTCTATAGGCCTGAACTTAGACATGCGTCTTGCGGTCTGCCCGCTCTTTGTAAGCGCGATGATGGCTCTCGCATTTATGTCTCTCGCCGTCGTGCAGGCGGCATCGCAGAGCGCGTATGTCGTATCATTCATATCGACCTCATGTTCGCCTTTATCGTACGCTTTCATCTCAAACGCATCTTTTTCCGCCTGCTCCGCGATCTTGGCCATAGCCCTAACGGATAAAAGCGGATATTTGCCCGCAGCCGTCTCGCCGGACAGCATGACCGCTGATGTGCCGTCAAAAACGGCGTTTGCAACGTCGGTTATCTCAGCCCGCGTCGGGGTCGGGCTGTTGATCATGGAGTCAAGCATCTGCGTGGCCGTTATTACCATCTTGCCTGATCTGTAGCACTTCAATATAAAGCGCTTCTGTATACCCGGGAGCAGCTCATACTCGATCTCTACACCCAGATCGCCTCGCGCGACCATGATCCCGTCCGAATATTTCAATATCTCGTCAAAATTGTTGACGCCCTCCATGTTCTCGATCTTTGATATGATCTTGATACCATGCCCGCCGTTATAATTTATGAAATTGCGCAGATCAATGACATCCTGTTTCGATCTTACAAACGAAGCGGCAATAAAATCGACATCATTTTCGATCCCAAACAGTATATCGCTTTTGTCCCGCTCATTTAAATACGGAAGGGCAAGAGATACATTCGGCAGGTTTACGCCTTTATTGTCGGATATGACGCCGCCGCATATAACGGAGCATTCAACCGTCGTTTTTGTCGTTGACACAACTGTCATCTCGATTTTTCCGTCATCGACAAGGATCTTGTCCCCTGCTTTAAGCTGCCCCGGCATATCAGCATATGTTACCGTTACAATTTTGTCGTTACCTACTACGTCTTCCGTCGTAAATGTAAAAGTAGCGCCGTCTGCCAGTTCCGCCCTGCCGTTTTCAAAGCTCTTTACACGGATCTCAGGACCTTTTGTGTCCAGCATTATCGCCACGGGCATCTGCAGTTCGTCTCTAAGCTGCTTCAGCATATCTATATTGTTCTTGTGATATTCATGATCCCCGTGCGAGAAATTCAAACGGGCTACGTTCATACCACTTAATATCATTTCTCTAAGCGTCTCGGTATTGTTACACGCCGGACCGATAGTACACACTATTTTAGTTTTACGCATAAGATCATCACTCCTTGTCAAAATGCCCTTAGCATCTCTATCATTTACAAAAATTTCTACAAATACAGTATAACACCAAAGTGTCATATCTGCCAACATAAAATTGCCTCAGAAAATAAATTTAGGTTAAATCTACGAAAAATTATGTTGATATCGGCAAAAACTAACAGGCGGGAAAGCTCCATACGCTTTCCCGCCTGTATTTGTACTATACGTTTAAAACCTTTGATATCCGCGAAATACCTTCCGTCAAAAATCAGTCAAAAAATCTCTCCCACCAAATGTTGTCGGCATTTCTGACCGTCTCAAAATACTCATGTATAACGGAGCAAAGGTACTCCGCGCGCGCTTTAATGTGCGGATTTACAAATATTGTCTCATTAGAGCTTTCAGCAACAAACAGATGTTCAAACAGCCTCGCCCTGTCCTCCAGCGGGAATGTCTTTGAGTATGCATCAAGGAAATACGTCGTTTCCGGATCTCCGCCGTATATCGCGGTGTACTCATCATCATTGTAATCAAAGCCGTCGTCTCCGCGGTAGCTGTAATTATACTCAAATCCCTCCGGAAGATATTCGTTCCATTTGTCGAAGCCAAACAGGGTAATATGATCCGTGCGCGTGTTTATATTCGTCTCGATCGCGTGCATCAGCTCATGGGCGAAGTTCGTCTTGATACTGTACGACTGTGTGCCGTCCAGCACAATCACCTGTGCCCTGTTCTCATAATCGTAGTATGCATATGCTGCAGGATAAGACGTGCCGGTGGAATTCGCCGGTGAAAGCGTCGAGGTAATATATATCTGCAATTTCGTCGGTCCGTATTCAAACTCGTCTGAATACAGCTCATCAAAAAATCCGTACGGGAACTTTTCCATTACCCACTGAAGCGACTCGAGCGTTTCCGTTATCGTGGCCACATTGTCAAGCTCTACAGCGTAAAAATCGGGAAAATCAATCACCGCTTCCTCTTTTGTAAATATCTCCACACCATATTCGCGCTCGAGCATAGCCTCAAGCTCAAGCGGCACGCTTATATCTGTTCCGATCGGCCTCTCTCGCTCCAGCGGTTCAAGCTGCGAATAATCAACAAGGAAAAACGTCGTATCCTGACGGTAGTCCTCGTCCGATATCATACGCGACTTGCTGAAAGCGAGAAACACCGTATCGTTGTCGACAAAATCGCTGGCGGCAAGCCAACCGTAGTCACCGAACTTATCGGTTTTATATAAAAGCGACCCGTCCTCCGTTGAATATACTCTGAAAACAGCCGTTCCCTCTCCGGCAGTATAGTAGTCAAACGTCGCAAAACGGTCATCGTTTACTACCATAAGCCCCTCGTTATTCGTATCGAACGATATCTCAAGGTCATAGAACATGCTGTCCTTATAGCGGACATTTACGTTTCCGGCCGTGTTGTCATAGCTGTACGCCTTTTTATCCGAGGTCATAGGAACGCCTCTCGTGTTCTCATACAGGTATTTAAACGTCCCGTTGGAGTACACAACCAAGAAATCGCTCTCAAGCGTAAATTTATTGAACGCAGTAAAATAAAACTTCCCGTCATGCTCGTAACAGAAGTCTATAAAATCCTCATAAAAATCACTTAAATCGCACAAAAGTGTCTCTCTTTTTGAATACTCGCCTAGATAGATCTCCGACTCTTTTACATGAACATACTTCTTAGGAGCGTAGATTGTGTACGCCTCGAAATAAGCAGGTCCTTCGTTCTCTGTAAAATCAGGCTCAGGGAATGATATTGTATCAGGGTAATCATCCCCGAGTTTTGGAAAATACAGATATTCGGACAAATAGCTGTGCGCCTCAAAGCTCCCGTCCGGATATGCGTTTAAAGTATACATCTCACCGCCCGATAGCTCATACTCCCAGGTGATCTCGCCCGTATACAGATCATATGCCCACAGACCGCTCTCCTTATAATCGTAGTCGCACCATGACACAAGAAGATAGTGCTCATCTATTATTACGGCGTCGACGACCTGATATTTGTCACCGTCGATATCTGCTGCGCTTATCTGTAATATTGAATCGTCGATCATTTCGCCGATTATCTCTTCAGGTTCTTCGACCTCTGAGTCCGGCAGCTGAGTCGAGCCGGTAGAAGCGTCCCCACCGCAGGCAGAAAAGGTCGATAATGCATAGATAATTATAAGAAAAACTGCCATGATTTTTTTCATGTTGCACACTTCTCCTTAATATCAAAGGCGGGCGGCAAGCCGCCTTGGTCTCGCCGCCTATATCTGTTTTTAATCCCGTATTTCTATTGGTAAATTAATTGTTTAATTAATATTTATTTTAGTCTATAATGGCAAATAAAAAAAGTCAAATTACAATAAGGTAACAATTTGAAACAAAAGTTTTTGTTTTAAATGCCGAAATCTACTTGACTTGTCCGATAAAATGAGTCATTATTGAGTTAAAGTCCGGTCGGGCTAAATACTATAGCAAAGGAGACTATATATGGAATTAAAAGGTTCAAAAACCGAAAAAAATTTGATGGCAGCTTTTGCCGGAGAATCGGAAGCACGCAATAAATACACTTATTTTGCCTCGACGGCGAAGAAAGAGGGCTTTGAGCAGATCGCGGAGATCTTTTTAAAAACCGCTGAAAACGAAAAAGAACACGCGAAAATGTGGTTTAAAGAGCTTGGCGGCATAGGAACGACAGCAGAAAACCTGGCAAGCGCCGCCGCCGGCGAGAATTATGAGTGGACCGATATGTATGACACATTTGCACGCGAAGCCGAGGAAGAAGGATTCCATGAAATCGCCGAAAAATTCCGCGGGGTCGCGGCCGTAGAAAAGGCGCATGAAGAGCGCTATCGCGCACTTCTCAAAAACGTCGAAACAGCCGCCGTATTCGAGAAGAGTGAGATCTCAGTATGGGAATGCCGTAACTGCGGTCATATCGTTATTGGGAAAAAAGCGCCGGATGTCTGCCCCGTCTGCGCGCATCCACAGAGCTTTTTTGAGATTAGAAAAGAAAATTATTGATCTGACATACAAAAACATCAAAAATTCCGTAACTTTAAGGTTACGGAATTTTTTTTGATCATTCACCGTCACGCTCAAGCAATACAAGCCGTCCGACAAGCACATATCGCGCGTTATCAAACTCATATGAGCATGTTGACAGCGTAATAAACATATCGTCGATACTCGGCTCTACATCAGATTCAAACGTGGAATCGACTCTTGAGTTTTCTATAAACTCGATAATCTCTTCATCGCTCTCAAATGTTTTTGTATATGCCTCCGACTTGTAATCGGTAACATATCCCGAAAACAGCTCTATCCTGTAGTCGGCTTCAGGGGTCAGCAGATACATTACGGGGTGCTCATCGTAATAGCTCTCCTCTTTATATTTCATAAATGAGCCAAACATGGAACCATCCTTCATATTATGCCCGTAAACAACGGCATTTCCGTCCAAAAATCCCCCGGCGTTTCTATAGTCTAGGAACAGCGTACCGCCGCTGTTATACGAACCGTCCAACAGCCGGTGCAGATAGTATGCGTTGTCATCTCCCTGCACAATCGGATAATTTATAACGGTATCCTCACAGTAAAGCCAGCCGACCACATCGTCATTGACGGCTTTAAGCGCGTCAAAATCTATCTCAACAGGGGCCGTATTCGGCAGCTCGGTTGTACCCGACGTCTGCTGCGACGTACCGCCTTGTGTATTGTCCTTTTCCACGACAAAAGAACTCTGCATCCCGCTGTAATAATTTTCACTTGCCCTGTACTCAGAAAAAATCGACCAGAGCTTGTATGCGCTGAATAAAAAAATGCCCGCAAATACAACTAAAAGCAGATACTTAATATACTTTCTCATTTTATCCCTCATTTATCAATGCCGCGATCTCAGAAGCTGACTTATATACGCACCCGGCTGGTACTATCCCCCTCACGGAAGAGAGCGGATAAATATGCGTGCCCCGCCCGATGACCGTGCCGGGATTCAAAACGCTGTTGCATCCCAC
>CALXCR010000079.1 GCA_944386855.1 uncultured Oscillospiraceae bacterium | reverse complement strand
CATGACGAAGAACCAGAATACAAGGAACAGGCCCATTACGATGATATACGGCAGGAATGTTACCCACCACGGCGCCTGCCATCCTACCCGGTAGTCGTATTCAGTAAGGCGGCCGGAGTCGAGCTGCGCGTCAATAAGTTCGCCGAGTTCGTTATAAAAAATGGTCGCGCTGTACAGCTCGTGTTCGGCATATGTGTTGCCCTCGTAGGCTTCGTATAGCTCAAGATATAAAATGTTGTCCTCTAAGACGAAATACTTGACGTTTTCGGCTTTAAACTGCTGGATGACTTCGGAAAAGCTCAGTTCCGTGGCAGTCTGCGAGTTGCCGGACGTGGCGAGATACAGCACGGACAGGCAGATGAGGAACATCAGCACATAAAAACCAATGTCGCGTTTTCTGTTAGAGGTAGGTTTCTGCGAATTCAAATAACGGTCACTTCTTTCTATTATAAATTTAAGAAAACAACTCAGTTTTCGTAGATCTCAGGTTTCAGTACGCCGATAAACGGCAAATTGCGGTATCTCTCGTTGTAATCGAGGCCGTAGCCGACGATAAAAGAATCGGGACAGAGGAATCCGCTGTAATCAGGGACTATGTCCGCCTTGCGTCGTGCCGGCTTGTCGAGGAGTGCGCATATTGCAATGGACGCGGGGTTGCGCATCTCCATATATTTTTTAAGATAAGCCAGCGTGAGCCCTGAATCGAGAATGTCTTCGATAATGATAATATCACGCCCGTCAATATCATATGACAAGTCTTTTGTGATCTCAACGGCGCCGGACGATACGGTCTTGCTGCCGTACGACGAGACTGCCATAAAATCGATATCGCAGTAGATACCGACGCTCCGCATGAGATCCGCCATAAACACAAACGAGCCTTTCAGCACACTCACGAACAGCGGTGTCTTTCCGCGGTAATCATCCGATATCTGCTTTCCCAGCTCTTGAACACGGGCTTTTATCTCATCCTCGGTAAAAAAAACTCTCTCGATGTCCTGTAACATAGTTAAATAATCTCCTCAATCTTAATATTTAATACGGTATCACCGTAGGATGCCCTCGCTCTTTTGTCGACTCCGAAACCGTATACCGCCAGAACGCCGAGGCTGTCGGCTATTACGGGGACGAGCGGCCGTTTAAGCCGGGGAATGCGTCCGTCAATATAGAGCTTTTTAAGACTTTTGGTGCCGTCTCTTCCGATTAGGGAGATGCTGTCGCCGCTCATACGCGGACGCACTGCTACAGCACCCTGAATAGTATCATATTTTAATACAAAATTATTGAATGAATTATGAATATTGGGCGAAAAAACGGTTTTTTCGCACGTTATTTTAAGCGCGGACTCGGCTATTTCAACTGCATCTCCGGCGCGTAGCTCAAATGGGGAGAATCCGGCAGGCTCTTCGCCGCCGATAACTATATCAGCGTATTCGCGCCGCACGGTAACACCGGGCAAATCGATGCTCGCGCCGGGGGATGTACTTTCACACAGGGAAAGCACCATATCCGTGTGCTTTTTCGATATGCCGGGAACAATCTGCCGTATAACGCGGCTCGCTACAGGGTAACCGAGAGCTAAAAGCTCCGCCGCGGGAAGTCTGCCGGCTTTCTGTGAATTTTCCGCTATAAACTGTGCCGCCAGTCCCGAAAGGTATTTCTCATCGGCGCGCATAAGCTCAGATGTCTGCCTTATTGAGCCGGCAAGCGACGGATTTATCCCGCGCAGGACGGGTATTACACAGTGACGTATCCTGTTTCTCGTGTAGTCGTCCTCCGAGTTTGTGCTGTCCTCGACGTGCGGTATGTTGTTTTCGTTTAAAAACACCTCTATCTCCGCCCGTGTCGCGCAGAGAAGCGGACGTATCACATTTCCGCGCCTCGGCGGAATGCCGCCGAGCCCTGCGATTCCTGCTCCGCGCACTAGATTTAAAAGGACGGTTTCGGCGTTGTCGTCGGCCGAATGCGCCGTTGCGATCCTCAGTATGCCGCGCTGTAAGCACAGTTTTTCAAAATACGCGTACCGAAGTGTCCGCGCTGTCTCCTCAACGCCTTTTTTCCGGCGCTTTGATTCGGCGTGCACATCCGCCCTGCCTGTATAGCAGGGGATACCGAGAGACGCGCACTGCTCGTTGACAAACCGCTCGTCGCGGTCGGACTCCGCACCGCGCAGCATATGGTTGAAATGCGCGGCCGAGACGGTAAAGCCGAACCGTCCGGACAATTTTAAAAGCGTGTGCAGCAGGCACATCGAGTCGCATCCGCCGGAAACGGCGGCGAGTATTTCCCCGCCGTGAGGGAGAAGGTTGTTTTGCCTGCAATACTGTTCTGTTTTATTCAAAAAAGCTTCTGTCATCAGCCGATATCCTCATCGCGATACCGCCGCTCGACGGAGACGTACGACGTATGTTCCGGCACCCAGCGGAGATCGACCGTACCGGTCTCTCCATGCCTGTTTTTGAGGACTATACACTCGGCAAGCGACGGATCTTCAACATTGTTGTTGTAATAGCTCTCCCTGTAAAGCGCCAGGACTATATCGGCGTCCTGCTCAATGGCGCCGGATTCGCGAAGATCGGACAGCATGGGGCGCTTGTTCGTGCGCGATTCGTTTGCGCGGGAGAGCTGGCTCAAGCAGATGACCGGGACATTAAGCTCCTTTGCCATGATCTTGAGCATACGGCTTATGTCGCTTACGATCTGCTGCCTGTTCTCGCCGGAGCGGTTCGGCGCGCCGGACGCGCTCTGCATAAGCTGCAAATAGTCGATGACGACAAGGCCAAGGTCGTTTATCCTGCGGCACTGGGCGTTCATGTCGGAGACGCTGAGCGTTGAATTGTCGTCGATCAGGAGCTTCAGCGTGCTTATAACTCCGGCGGCTGAGGCTATGCTGCGCCATTCCTCCGGAGAGAGCCGGCCTGTATGAAGCTTTTTGCTGTCTACAAAGCTCTCGGCGGACAAAAGCCTCATACAGAGCTGCTCGCGTGACATTTCAAGTGAAAATATGGCTACCGTCTTGCCGGAGGTCTTGGCCGCATGCGTCGCTATATTCAGTGCGATACTCGTCTTGCCCATGCCGGGGCGCGAGGCTATAAGTATAAGATCTGATTTATTCAGACCCATTATTACATTGTCAAGATCCGGAAGCCCCGTAGATATGCCGGGCATACTGTCGGCGCTCTTGGAGGCGAGCGTTATCTGGTCATAGACGCTCACAAGTATTTTCGATATCGGCTCAAGCCCGCCGTTAGTCCGGCCCTGACGCAGCGCGTAAACCTTTTTCTCGGCTATTTCAAGAACATCCATAGCGTCTCCCGCGCCGCTCATCGCGAGTGTGTTTATATCACCGCCCGCTTCCGCTATCGAGCGCATAAGCGCCATATCGCGGACGATTTCCGCGTATTCCATGACGTTTGCGGCCGTCGGCGTGATGTTCATAAGTTCGAGTATATAATCGGGCGACGTGTCCGGATTATATACGCCGTTGACGCGCATCTGCTCCAAAACGGTGACGGGATCTATGACCATAGAGTAGTTGAACATGGAGTATATCGTCTCGAAGATCTCCTGATTGACTTTTATATAGAAATCGGACGGACTGAGTGCGCCCACAACATCCGGCACGCATCTGGAGTCGATAAGCATCGAGCCCAAAACGGCCTGTTCAGCCTCTACGCTGTGCGGCATCTGCC
>CALXCR010000078.1 GCA_944386855.1 uncultured Oscillospiraceae bacterium | reverse complement strand
AGTTTACGGCATATCAGCGTTTTCGCTCGCTCAGGATATCAAGGTCTCCGTCGCAGAGGCAAAGCGGTATATGGACAGCTATCTCGAAAAATATCACGGCGTGCGCGACCATATGGAGAGCGTCGTCAAAGAGGCCAAGGATAAGGGGTATGTAGAGACGCTGTACGGCAGAAAACGCTATCTGCCGGAGCTTAATTCGTCAAACTACAATACACGCTCGTTCGGAGAGCGCGTGGCGCTTAACATGCCGATACAGGGCACGGCCGCGGATATAATGAAGATCGCCATGATAAATGCGCATAAACGGCTGAAAATCGAGTGCCCGCGGGCAAAACTGCTTTTGCAGGTGCACGACGAGCTCTTGGTCGAATGTCCCGAAGAGGACGCGAATGCGGCCGCCACCATCCTGAAAGAGGAGATGGAAAACGCCGCATCGCTCACCGTGCCGCTCACTGCGGAGACCGGGATAGGAAAAAACTGGTACGAGGCGAAGTAGAAAGATGAGAATAGTAAACGCGACAAAAGAGCACCTCGATACGGTGCTTGAGATAGAGAAAAAGTCGTTCACGATGCCGTGGTCGAAAGACAGCTTCAAAGCGGAGCTTAATATGGGCGCGCATTTCACCGTAAGCGAGGAAGAGAGCGGCCAAATAACCGGATTTTGCATTTTGCGCGCATACGGGGAGGAGGCGGAGCTCTTCCATATAGCGGTTCTGCCCGAATACAGACGCCGGCACACGGCCGAAATGCTGCTTATGGAAGCGCTGCACTACGCGAGGTCAAAAAAAGCAGACTCCGTGTATCTCGAGGTAAGGCAGAGCAACTTCGCCGCCCGCGGTCTGTATGAAAAGTGCGGATTTGAGGAGATTGGCATCCGCCGCGGGTATTACGACTTCCCAAACGAGGATGCGGTGATCATGATATGCCGGCCGGAGGATGAACTATGAAAATACTTGCGATAGAGAGCTCGTGCGACGAGACTGCGGCCGCCGTCGTCGAAGACGGCAGAACGGTCCTGTCAAACGAGGTGCTGTCTCAGGCGGATATGCACGCGCTGTACGGCGGCGTCGTTCCGGAGATAGCATCGAGAAACCATATAAAGGTTATAAGCCGGCTTGCCGGCTCTGCCGTCGAGAAAGCGGGGCTTACGAAAAAACAGCTCGACGCGATAGCCGTGACATACGCCCCCGGGCTTATAGGCGCACTGCTCGTCGGCGTAAATTTTGCCAAGGGCGCCGCTCTCGCGCTCGGCTTGCCGCTGATACCGGTACACCATCTCAGGGGACATATAGCCGCAAACTATATCGCGTATCCGGAGCTCGAGCCCCCGTTTGTATGCCTTGCGATATCGGGCGGGAATACGGCGATAGTAGACGTTCGCGGCTATACTGATATGAGCATAATCGGCACGACGCACGATGATGCGGCCGGAGAATGTTTTGACAAGGCGGCGAGAGTTCTCGGACTTCCGTATCCCGGCGGAGGACCTATGGACAAGCTGGCGCAGGGCGGAGACGATAAGGCGTATGCGCTACCGCGTGCTAAAATAGACGGCCATCCGTACGATATGTCGTTTTCCGGGCTAAAAACGGCCGTTGTAAATATAGTCCACAACGCCGAGCAGAAAGGGATTGAACTCGACCGGCCGGGACTTGCCGCGTCGTTTGCCGCGGCCGTGAGCGATACATTAGTGCCGAGAACTATGGAGGCAGTACGGGAGCTTAATTACGATACGGTCGTTGTTGCGGGCGGAGTGGCCGCAAATTCGCGCATAAGGGCGGATTTTGAAAAACAATGCGATAAAGAGGGAAAAAGACTGTTTGTCCCGCCGCTCTCGCTGTGCGGTGACAATGCGGCGATGATCGGCGCGCAGGCGTATTACGAGTACCTGCGCGGAGCTGTGGCGGGAAGCGATTTAAACGCATATGCCACCATGGAGATTGACGGTGTCCTCATATGAAAGATACTGCATAATAAGATAAGGAAACAGACGGCCGTCCGGCAAAAGCTCGGGCGGCCGTTTTTTCATTCGACAAAAAACGACAAATTTTGCATGAAAAACTTTAGAGTTGTTACAAAAACGCGATCATACTCGAAAAAGGTCAAATAAAAATTTTTATGTAAACTTGACAAGGACGCAGACTCCATGGAAAAAGAATGTAAAGCCGATAAGGAGCTTGTGTAAAACCTGCGGAAATTGTGTAAAACCGTGGAATTCCTATGTGGAAAACTATGTGGAAACTGTGGATAACTTTTTGTAGATAGAAAAAATAATCGGGATTATGTTAATAAACCCCTCATAAATCCGGCAAAAAAGCAATAGGCGAAATGACGATTTTAAACGACAAAATATTGGGAATTTTACTAAAAATCAGAGCATAGAGATGGATGGAAAAACTTTTTTTTGCAATTCGACTGAATTGAAAATTTCATTATACTTTTTGTAATTATAGTAAAACCTATGCTCTGAATGGTGTAAAGTTCAAAATCATTGTATCGTCAATATGCACAAAAATATACTCTTAAAAACAATTTTTATGCGCAAAATCATGAAAGAACGTATTGACAACTAGTGGATTGTTTTTTATAATATAATAAAAGAATACAAAAATCGCCAAAATTCAATGTAATTAAAAAGTAAATATCGAAAGGAGTGCTAATATGAAGAAGATGTTATCGGCAATTATAGCGGCAGTACTTTTGATGGGCTTTACATTAAGTTTTAGCGCATGGGGCGTGTGGAGAGAGCGCGTCATCTATCTTGATGACGGCGATTGGACGGTCATGGCGGATATGCAGACGATGATCGAGCGTGATTTCGGAATAGCTGCGCGAGTTCTTGTGGAGCAGACGGGAGGTGAGGATATTCGGTCGGCCGCCGCGGCTTATATGGACGACGGGGAGCTCGCCGGCGTAAAAAACAGGCTGCTTGTCCTATATGACGCTGAGAAAAACGAGTGCGTCGCCGTGTCCGAGGACGGGATCAGCCCGCAGTTTACCGATGCGGAGCTGGACAGAATTGCGGGGCACATGCGCGGTGACGATGTGCTGATAAGGAAGATCGTCGATACCATGACGGACATTGCGCTGATTGCCTATGAAAAGGGGGCGTACAGTGAAAGCGGTGACGACAGCGCTGTTGGTGCCACAATGTCAAATTATCTCGAGTATCGGGACGGGATCGAGCGCCGAACGATACAGTCTATTATGTACATAGCGGCTGTTTCTGCGGTGCTGTTCGCTCTTCTGGCCGCGCTCTGTATAAGGATAAGGGAAAAACTCAAAAGCCTGAAACTTGCGCTGACGGCGTCGGCGGCCGTGTGCCTTATCCTGGCCGTCGCGGCGACACTCGGCTCGCTCGGACGCGTGGAAAAAGACGTAAACGCCGTAAATGTGCTGTCTGTGAAAACAACGGCGACGCCGCTCGGAAGGGACGAGCTGATAGAGATAGGCAGTCAAAACAGCTTGACAGCGTCGCTCACACTTGCGGATATGCTCGAAGATGAGATACTTGAGTGGCTGTATCTCGAGGATGAACTGATATACGGATACTATGCCAGATATACTGCGGAAGAACTTGCCGCACAGAAGTATGAACTTTATCGTGACTATGGCAGAATATTTACTGATGATGAGCTCAGTGAGATAGCCGGTGAGAATTTTTCGCTCCTGCGCAGCGGCGGTAGGGCATATGACGGAGAGACGCTCATAGACGTGTACAGGCATTGGCTGCTCATTGAGGACAGGATATACTGCTTTGTAACCGCGGCAGACAGGAATGAAAATGTACAATATTACAGAGAGATCATGGAGATGATGGGATTGGAAGGGGATTATTTAAAGACATGGTAAATTTTATTAGAAAATAAGCTCCCCGGCCGGTGTCGGGGAGCAAAACTGTTATTTTTTCAAAATTTGTGCGTATTATGTTTGACAACAAAAAGAGTTTGCGTTATAATTACGCTCGTAGCTCAAAAAAGAGCCGTGCTGGAATAGCTCAGTCGGTAGAGCAGCTGATTCGTAATCAGCAGGTCGTCAGTTCAAGTCTGATTTCCAGCTCCACGCCGCCACGGATATCGCCGTGGCGGCGTTTTTGTACTGTTAAAAAAACTGCTTGCCCCGTGCTGTATTGGAGGTGTGCTTATGACAGAAATATTTTTAGAGCATATGAAAAAGTACCCCGAGATGGAGATTTCGGACGCCGTCAAACTCGCATATCAGTCCGTTTTCGGCTGTGCCCATTTTGTGAATGACCGAGAAACCTGCATACGCCGCATCGAGACGGAGCTTCGAGAGAGCGCGGAGCTTTGCGAGACAGCCGCCTTTGAGGATATAGGATCTGCATGGGCGAGATTTTATTTAAACAGCCTCGCGGCAAGGACGATGATGCCCGAGATGATCGCGGATATGTTTATACGTTCGTCACACTGCCTGACGGGAGGCACGGGGGAGCTTGAAAACACGCTTCAAATACTTGAAAGCTTGGCAAGGGATGGCAAAACACCGTTTACGGCCGAGGCTCTCGACGTGTATATAAATGAGTACATGAAAAGCGGCCACCCCGCTGTAAGCCACTCGGCGCGCTATAACGAGTTGTACAGGCCTCACTACCGCGTCGTGCTGAAGAAATATGCGGAGATATCCGAGCTCATGTGCATGATATCGGACGTTATAACGGAAAAGGGGCGCTGTGTTGTCGCGGTGGACGGGCGTTCCGCCGCCGGAAAGAGCACGCTTGCCAAACTGCTGGAGGATACGTTTGACGCCGCGGTTATACATATGGACGACTTTTTCCTGCCGCCGGAGCTCAGGACGGAGCAGCGCTACGCCGAGCCGGGAGGAAACGTCCACTACGAGCGGTTCAACCGCGAGGTTGCGCCGAATCTTGGCGGCGGACAACCGTTTGAATACCGTGTTTTCGACTGCGGAAAGATGGAGCTGGGAGACAGCAGAAAAGTCGCCGGCGGCGCACTCGCGGTAGTCGAGGGGGCATATGCGCTGAACCCGAACATTACGGCATCGTATGATATAAAGGTATTCTGCGACGTAGACGAAAAAACGCAGAGAGATCGGATAGCGGCGCGAAACGGCAAGGCCTCTCTTGAGGCGTTTGAGAGCCGGTGGATACCACTTGAAAACAAGTATATGTCGCACGTTGAAATAGAAAAAAAGTTCGACATAACGCTTAAAATCGGAGATATTAATTAAAAAGCCGGCTCTTTGAGCCGGCTTTAGCCT
>CALXCR010000077.1 GCA_944386855.1 uncultured Oscillospiraceae bacterium | reverse complement strand
TAATATGCAGCAGGCGGCGCGTATTTCCGACAAGACGGCGTTTTTCCTGCTGGGTGAGCTTATAGAATGTGATGATACAGAAAAACTGTTCTCACAGCCTAAGGACAAACGTACTGAAGACTACATTACGGGGAGGTTTGGATAATGAGAAGCCAATTCGACGAGCAGCTTGCGCTGCTTAACAAAAAGCTTATCGAAATGGGTGCAATGTGCGAGGAGGTGATCGCTATAGCGGCGAAAGCCTTACTTGGCGGTGACACTGAGCTTGCAAAAAAAGTTGCCCCGCTCGATGCAGAGATCGACCACTTAGAGCGCGATATAGAGTCGCTCTGCCTAAAACTGCTTTTGCAGCAGCAGCCGGTCGCGCGCGATCTGCGCCTCATATCCGCCGCTCTGAAAATGATAACGGATATGGAGCGTATAGGCGACCAGGCGGCGGATATTGCGGAGATAATCGGATTCTTGAACGGTAGATCGGGAGAGGAGTGCGACTATATCAGCGAGATGGCGAGAGCGTCCATAAAAATGGTCACCGAGAGCGTTGACGCATTCGTTAAACGCGACGTCAAGATTGCAGAATCGGTCATATCGCACGACGATGTCGTTGACGATTACTTTGATAAAGTAAAAACGTCGCTTATCGAGATGGTCGCCAAAAGCCCGTCTGACGGCGAGTATGCGCTTGACCTTTTGATGATCGCAAAATATTTTGAGCGTATAGGCGATCATGCAACGAATATCGCGGAGTGGGTAGTTTTTGCAGTTACCGGCGTTCATAACGAGGAGGTATAGCGGTGATTTGGTGTGTGGAAGACGACGTCGGCATCCGGGAAATAGAGGTCTATACATTAAACTCAACCGGATTTGAGGCGGTCGGTTTTGCTGACAGCGCGGAATTTAAAGAGGCGCTGAAAACAGAAAAGCCGGAGCTTATCATACTTGACGTCATGCTGCCCGGGGAAGACGGTGTTGAGCTTTTAAAATTCCTTAAAAACAGCCCGGATACCGCGGAGATACCTGTTATCATGGCAACGGCGAAGGGCATGGAATACGACAAGATCCAAAGCCTTGATCTCGGTGCCGACGACTATCTTGTAAAGCCGTTCGGCATGATGGAGATGGTGTCGCGTGTAAAGGCGGTTCTGAGGCGGTACAAGACGACAAATGTGCAGCATCTGCTTAAGGCCGGCGGGCTTGTCGTAAACCTCGACGAGCATACTGTTACCGCTGACGGGGAGAGAATCAACCTTACATTCAAGGAATTTGAGCTTTTGCGCATGTTTTTATCACACCCCGGCATAGCGTTTACGAGGGATCAGCTTTTTAACGACATATGGGGCGCCGATTATATCGGAGAGAGCAGGACTGTTGATATGCACATACGAACGCTGCGGCAAAAGCTCGGCAGTTACGGAAGTATGATTGAAACAGTGCGCGGCGTCGGTTACCGGCTGGAGGTGAGACAGTGACAAAAAAGATATTCCGCTCGGTCTTTTTGGCGTCGATGACTGTACTCATTGCGAGCCTTGTTGTCGTACTCGGCGTATTATACGGATATTTTTCGCAGGTGCAGGAGGATGAGCTCCGCACGACGATGGAGCTCGCCGTAAACGGCGTCGAGCAAATGGGGCAGGAGTACCTCGAGACGCTTAATTCGGACGATTTCCGTTTTACGCTTGTAGCAGCTGACGGCAACGTGTTGTATGACACGCAGAGCGATGCGCAGACGATGGAAAATCACGCCGACCGTGAAGAGATAAGGGAAGCGCTTGTTTCCGGCAGAGGCTCAAGCTCGCGCTATTCCTCAACACTTACTGAGCAGACGATTTATTACGCGCAGCGGCTTTCGGACGGAAATGTACTGCGCATATCGGTCGATCAGGCGACAGTGCTCATGCTCGTTATCGGAATGCTCCAGCCGACCGCATTTGTAATAATACTCGCCGTAGTGCTGTCGCTTATACTGTCAAGACGGATGGCAAAACGCGTGGTTATGCCGTTAAACGAACTTGACTTTGACCATCCGCTGGAAAACGATGCGTATGAGGAACTGTCCCCGCTGCTGACACGCATAAACAGGCAGCACAGGCAGATAGACGCGCAGCTTAAAGAGCTTCAGCGCAAAAGCGATGAGTTTGAACAAATAACGCGCTATATGAGCGAGGGACTTGTACTTATAAACGACAAGAATGTTGTCGTCAGCGTCAACCGCGCCGCAATGGAGATCTTCCATACGGACGCATCGTGCATAGGTCAGGATTTCCTGACAATCGAGAGAAGCACCGATATGAGCCACGCCGTACAGGGCGCGCTTACAGACGGCCACATGGAGATCCGTGCGGAGCGTGACGGCAAGGAGTACCAGTTCGATATAAGCCGCATCGAGTCGGACGGATCTGTGATAGGCGCGGTGATTCTCGCGTTCGACATAACGGAGCAGGCGTTTGCAGAGCGGAACAGGCGCGAATTTACCGCGAACGTCTCGCACGAACTGAAAACTCCGCTTCAGTCTATAATAGGCAGTGCGGAGCTTATAGAAAACGGTCTTGTAAAGCAGGAGGATATGCCTCGGTTTATGGCGAATATCCACACCGAAGCTGTGCGCCTTGTCGCGCTGATAGACGATATTATAAGGCTGTCGCAGCTTGATGAGGGTGACGAACTGCCATATGAATCCGTCGATTTGCTCTCTGTGGCAAAAGAGGTTGCCGCATCGCTGCACGATGCCGCGGCTGCAGGGAAAGTAAAGCTTACGGTAACTGGCGAGAGCGTCACGATCAAGGCTGTGCGCAGGCTTGTATCGGAGATAGTGTTCAACCTGTGCGACAACGCAATAAAGTACAATGTACAAAACGGGTCGGTTGACGTTTCCGTAACATCCGACGGGAAGGACGCGGTGCTCACGGTGCGCGATACCGGCATCGGAATTCCGGTCGAACATCAGTCGAGAGTGTTCGAGCGTTTTTACCGCGTCGATAAGAGCCATTCTAAAGAATCCGGCGGCACAGGCCTCGGACTTTCGATAGTAAAGCACGCGGCGGCTTATCACAACGCAAAAATAGATATGGTAAGCAAGGTCGGACAGGGAACCACAGTTACGGTGACGTTTCCGATAGGAGATCCGGAATAAAAATAAAACGGTACGCTTAGAAAACTCTAAACGTACCGTTTTTTATTGGCTTAAAAATCAATCATCGTTTGCCAGAGCGGCGAGGCCGACGACCTCGTCGACGGGAAGAGAAAAAACAACTGCATGAGCCGGCGTTTTAGAGCCGGCGTTCTCAATAATAGATTTCATGATAGCGCTTTTTTCGGATTTTTTTGCCACAATGTAGATGAATTCCTTCTCTGCGGCTATCGATACACCGAAATATTTTGCCGTAAACTCAGTGCCGGTGCCTTTGCCGCGCACGACAGTTCCGCCGGTGGCACCGGCCGCGCGCGCCGCGTCCATTACCATGTCAGAATATCCTTTTTCAGCTATTACCGTTATCAGCGAATAGTTATGTTCAATCATTTTGACATCTCCTGTGCTTGCTTTTTCCTGTCCCTCTGTCAGATATTTAACGCTGGAGCTTCCTCCAATGCTTGCTATCGGGATGGTCAGCGCGATGCCTGTTCCCGGGATGTTTATGCCCATCCTTGTTACGAGCTTTGAAAGCAGCATAGATGCGTTTTCTTTAGTTACGATCGTCTGTATAATGATCTTTCCGTTGTTTTCAATACCGAGAAAATCAAGGATCGTTTTGCTGGCTGTTCCCTGTGCAAGCTCCGTGAATATGGCGTTTACATTGTGCTTTTTAAAGAACTCGATATAGTCGTGCTCATAATCTCGTCCGAGCACAGCCATAAGAAGAGAATAATCGCTCATTCATTTTCCTCCATTTCGAATATCTCGCTGTCGCCAAGCTCTGCATCGATAAGGGCGTCTGATACACGCTTTTCAGCGGCGGATTTGTGCTTATAGTACAGACCCAATATCTGTATTGTTATAAGAGGCGTCATAGCGACCATTGCAACGACTCCGAACGCACTTGATACGACATCTCTTCCGCAGGCGGCGCATACGCCCATGGACATGGGGAGCAGAAACGTAGCTGTCATGGGACCGGACGCAACGCCACCGGAGTCAAACGCTATCGCCGTAAAAATAGGCGGAACGAAGAAAGATAAGATGATAGCCGTAAGATATCCGGGTATCAGGAGATACATGATGGGAATATCGGCGATTATACGGAGCATAGCAAGCCCGATAGAGATCGAAACACCGATCGCAAGGCTCTTTCCGAGCGATTTCTGCGATATAACGCCGGAGGTCATCGTGTAAACCTGATTGTTGAGAACGTGTACGGCAGGCTCAGCCGCCACTATGAAATATCCTATGACCATACCTATCGGAATGACTATCCAATTGTAGTCCAGCCCGCCGAGCTGTGAGCCTATATAGTTGCCGACCGGCATAAAGCCGACGTTGACACCGCACAGGAACAAAACAAGTCCCAGATAGGTGTATATGAAACCCACGCTGATGCGGATAATATTTTCACGCGACAGCTTGAGCCGAAACAACTGGAATATGAAGAAAAATCCTATAATCGGCAAGAGCGCAACGGCAACCTCTTCGAAATATGCCGGGAAAGCCTCCGCAAACAGATGCCACAGCTCGGTAGACGTTGTCACGGTCGGTATCTCAACAGGCGTGTATGCGCCGCCGTTTGACCCATAGCAAAGCCCCAGTACCAAAACGGCGAGTATCGGACCGATCGAGCAGAGAGCGACAAGACCAAAGCTGTCGTTTTCAGCGTCGCGGTCAGAGCGTATGCTCGACACACCTACGCCGAAAGCCATGATAAACGGGACGGTCATAGGACCTGTTGTAACGCCGCCGGAGTCGAACGCGACCGCCAAAAACTCTTTCGGAACGAACGCGGCAAGCGTAAAAACAATCGCGTAAAAGAAGATCAGCACATAAGAAAGCCGTATTTTAAACAGTATTCTCAGAATCGCGATGACCAGAAATATGCCGACGCCCGCCGCGACCGAAAAGATCAGCACACGGTTCGGTATATTCGGCACCTGCTCCGCAAGTACCTGAAGATCGGGTTCGGCGATGGTAACGATCATGCCGACAAGAAAGCAGGTTATCACGATGAACCAGAGCCTGCGCGATTTTGTCACGGCAGAACCGATATGCTCGCCGACAGGCGTCATGGCGACGTCGGCGCCGAGCGTAAAAAGTCCCATTCCCAGTATCAGGAGAATGATGCTGAACACGAACACCATTAGGAGTGCTGCCGGTATCGGAGTGACGAAGAAGCAAAGCAAAAAAACGATCGCCGCCACCGGAAGAACCGACGTTATCGATTCGTTGAGCTTCTGTTTTAAGATTATCCTACTGTTTTTGTTCAAACCATCACCCCTGTATATATTGAATAATTTTTACTTGTACTATGAAAGTATACCATATAGTGGGGTTCATATTTGTTAAGATTCCGTTAAGAACCTCCGGCCGGGAACATTTACAACAGCGCGAAACGCTTCCTGAATTATAAAATCCTGTGTTATTCCGCCTTTTCCGTAAAAGGTACTTTGTCCTTCAGAAAATATTTATCGACTGCCTCTTTCATATTGTCGGGCATACCCTTCGGAATAGGCATCATAGCGGAATTGACGACCCGGTCGATAAATTTTATAGCAAATTCACCCGTATTGTAAAGCTGCTCCGGGCACAGCGGGAACATAATGTCGTTTCTCGTGTGTATCTCGGAGGTTTTTGTCCCGCGTGATATACCGACGGCGGGAATACCGCGGTCTGCAAACGGAGCGGAGTCGCTGGAGTGGACGCCGACCCGTATCTCGGCGGAAAAACCGACTTCGCGGCAGAACTGTTCCGTCAGGTGCTTTAAATCGTCCCCGCCGGTGACTTTTATGTTGTTCGGCCCCAAAACCGTTCCGCACATATCGAAGTTGAAGCAGAATTTTATCTCATCGAGCAGATCCTCATGCTGTTCCACATATGCCTTGCTGCCGTAAAGCCCCTGCTCTTCGGAGCCGCACCATATAAAACGCATCGTGCGTTTCGGCGGGTTTTTGAGGAAATATTTGTATATGTACATAAGCGTCGCAGAACCGGTCGCGTTGTCCCATGAGCCAGTGCCGACAAGCACGCTGTCGTAATGCGCCGTCAGAACAACAGACTCGTTCGGATACTGCGTGCCCGGTATTACCGCGAGTATATCGCGCGATGTGTGTTCCGTCTCCGTCTCTTTTAGCTCAAGATGTATTGTCTCCGCCTTGTCACGCACTATATCGGTGGCATCCTTTGCCCAGATGACAAAACCGGGTATTTTGCCGTTTTCAAGGAATTTCGGACGCATGGGGCGCGGCATAAGGTCGGAGTTTTCGGCCGAATCGTAGTATTTGCCGGAGATTGTCAAAAACGCGGCCGCGTGCTTTTCGCAGAGGATCTTATACGCGTCAAAATTGAGCTCGTTTATGAGCACGGCGGTGTCGGATAGGTCGTCGATCCCGATATAGTCCTCCTCAACGCCGCGCTCGGCGTACATAAACTTCAGGTCGACGCCGCCGTCAGGCAGTGACCCCGTCATACCGTGCGGGACGCACTCAAGCTCCTTTTGAAACGGGGAGACGACGGAAACACTGCATTTTTGCAGCTCGTACGCCGGTATGGTGAACTCCATATACTCCGCTTCTCCGCCCGCTTTTTTGATCTCATCCATAAGGATGCCGGCAGCGCGCAGTTCCTCATCCGTGCCGCCCCACCTGACAAAGCTAAGCTTTTTTACAAGATCGTATTGATATTTGCCCTTGGTCTCCATTGATATACCTCCCTGTTAAAATAATTTTATTTCCCATATGATAGCATATTTCAACGTAAAATAAAAGTCTGATCCGTCATAAAAGATAAAAGCTGCGGTTTAGCCGGTATGACAAAGCCGTCGTGTAAAGCTTAAGTAAAATTAGTAGGAGACACTTGACAGCACTACACGGATAGTGATATGATTTTGATATCAAAAAGATAACGCTGAAACGGCGATATGAAAATAAAAAAGAAAGGGAGAGTAAAAATGAAAGAGATAGTGTTGGAAAACAGGAAAAACGGCATGGCGATGCTGTTTTTGATCACAATCCTGTATGCCGCGGGCATCGCCGCCTGTATATTCGGCGCGATATTTTTAGAAGGCGGAAGGACGGCTCTGGGCGCGCCGCTGCTCACGGTCGGGATTCTGTGGGTGTGTCTCGGGTGGATACCGTATTGCGGGCTCAAGATATTAAAGCCGCAGGAGGCGCTGGTGCTGACATTGTTCGGCAAGTATATAGGCACGCTGAAAAACGAGGGGTTTTATTATGTAAATCCGTTCTGCTCAAGCATAAACCCGGCCGCAAAGACAAAGCTAGGGCAGAGCGGAGACGTGGACGCGTCGTCGCGCTCCTCGGTCGTACTGAACACTCAGGCGCAGACGGTTGAGCTGCCGAGCAAAAAGATATCGCTGAAGATAATGACGCTCAACAATTTCCGGCAGAAGATAAACGACTGCCTTGGCAATCCGATAGAGATCGGTGTCGCTGTGATGTGGCGCGTGACCGATACGGCAAAAGCCGTTTTCAACGTCGATAACTATAAGGAGTACCTGTCATTGCAGTGCGACAGCGCCGTGAGAAACGTCGTGAGGATATATCCGTACGACGTGGCGCCGAACGTCGATACGACGGGCGACGGCGTCGCCGATGAAGGAAGCCTTCGCGGGTCGAGCGAGATAGTTGCGGCGCGCATACGCGACGAGATACAGCAAAAGGTCGAGGAGGCCGGGCTTGAGGTCATAGAGGCCCGCATCACATACCTTGCGTACGCGCCGGAGATAGCCGCCGTCATGCTGCAGCGCCAGCAGGCATCAGCCGTTGTGGATGCCAGAAAGATGATAGTCGACGGGGCGGTCGGCATGGTGGAGCTTGCGCTTGCGCGGCTAAGTGAAAACGAAGAGATTGTGCTGGATGAGGAGAGAAAGGCGGCAATGGTCTCGAATCTGCTGGTTGTATTGTGCGGGAATCACGATGTACAGCCGGTTGTAAACTCGGGAAGCCTGTATTAAGCCATGAGCGGCGACAAGCAGAAAAATAAGAGCGCCGCGAAAAAGCAGATACCTCTGAGACTGTCCGAAAAGCTGTATAACGCGATAGCCGCTTGGGCGGAGGATGACTTTCGCTCGGTAAACAGCCAGATAGAGTATCTGCTCTCGGAATGCGTCCGGCAGCGGAAGAAAAACGGTAAATACGTTTCTGATGAGCTGGATGTGCCGCCGGAGCTCGATATAAAATAAATTAAGGAGAAATAAAGTAAAAAAGGGAGAACGATATGAACGAAATCCTGCAAGTGAACGGTCTTTCAAAGAAGTTCAAGCTGTCAGCTAAGCAGCAGAAGCTTGAAAAGACAAAACAAAAGGTCAAAATCGCCGTCGACAATTTGTCGTTTTCGGCGTATAAGGGCGAAATATTCGGCCTTTTGGGACCCAACGGCGCCGGAAAAACGACGACGCTCAGAATGCTCGCGACATTGATAAAACCGGACGGCGGCGACGCGCTCGTCGGCGGGGCGAGCATCGTGAAAAACGCCGAGGAAGTCAGAAAGAAGATAGGCTTTTTGACGAGCGAACTGAAGCTCGAGGAATTCTTTACACCGAATTATTTATTCGATTTTTTTGCGGCGCTGCACAGGATGGACACGGCTACCCGCGACAGGCGCAAAAAGGAGATGTTTGAGAAGTTCGGCATCGACGAATTTGCCGAGGTAAAGGTCGCAAATCTGTCGACGGGTATGAAACAGAAAGTATCGCTAGTAATATCGATAGTACACGACCCGGATATCATAATTTTTGACGAGCCTACAAACGGACTCGACGTTTTGACGGCGAAGGTGGTCACGGATTTCCTTGAAGAGCTTAAGGCTCAGGGGAAGATGATAATTGTATCGACCCATATTTTCAGCCTTATAGATAAGCTGTGCGACAGGGTCGGAATAATTATCGACGGCAGAATGATCGTGTGTGACACGCTGGAAGCCGTTAAAAACGGCAAAGACCTCGAAGACAGATTTTTCGATATTTACAGAGAGACGGTAGGTGACGCTGTATGAGAAGTGATATCTTAACGGTTGCAAAAAAGGAATTTGCGCGGTTTTTCGGCGACAGGCGTATGGTTGTATCAACGCTTTTGCTGCCAGGGATAATGATATATGTACTGTACAGCTTTATGGGAACCGCGATGAGCGACGCGTTTTCGGTCGGCGATGAGTATATAGCTACGGTGCAGGCGGTAAATATGCCGGATTCCGTTGAGGCAATGATAAACTCAGACGGCGTATCAATGGAGGTAGAGGAGATAGACGAGACCGGGGTTGATGCGGCCAAAGACATGATCGCGGGGCAGCAGCTTGACCTGTGCATCGTGTTCCCCGAAAATTTTGACAGCGAGATCGCGGCATATGACTCAACACTCGGAGAAGCGGCGCCTAATATCGACATTTATTACAATTCCGCATCTACCGAGTCGTCGGAGGGGTATATGCTCATAACAGGGCTTCTCGACAGCCTTGAAGCGATGCTTGCAAATAAATTCGATATTAATAATTCGACGCTCGACTACGATATGGCGACAAACGAGGACACCACCGGCATGATATTTTCGTCAATGCTGCCGATGCTCCTTATGGTATTTTTGTACAGCGGCTGTATCTCTGTTGCGCCTGAGTCTATCGCGGGTGAAAAAGAGCGCGGGACGATAGCGACGCTGCTCGTCACGCCCGTAAAAAGAGGCGATATCGCGATAGGAAAAATACTCTCGCTCGGCGTCATAGCTCTGCTTGCCGGCTTATCGAGCGCGCTGGGGACGATACTCTCGCTTCCGAAGCTCATGGGAGGCGCGTCGGA
>CALXCR010000076.1 GCA_944386855.1 uncultured Oscillospiraceae bacterium | reverse complement strand
CGCAATAAAACCGCTTGCGTGGCATCCCGGTACGGCAATGCGCCTTGAATTTTTTATCTTTTCAAAGTGTGCCTCGGAAAGCTCCGGAAAGCCATACGCCCAGTCAGCCTCTGTTCTATGCGCCGTGGACGTATCGAGCACGATGACATTATTGTTCTCAATAAAGCTGACGGCCTCTATCGCGGCGGCGTCGGGCAGACACAAAAATGCAATGTCGCAGCCGTTTAAAGCATCTTTTCTCGCCTGCGGATCTTTGCGGTCATCCTCGCTCAAAGTTAAAAGCTCTATATCGCTCCTGCTCTCAAGCCGCTCGTATATCCTAAGGCCGGTAGTACCTGATTTTCCGTCTATAAAAACTTTAGTCATTTTCAAGCGCCTCCGTAACATATTCGATCTGTTGTTCCACCGATGAGACTGACGTGCTGCCTTTGGATATCCTCTTTTCGACACAGTTTACAAGGTCGATTTCTCCGTACAGATCGTCGTCGAAAAGCTCACTGTGTTTTTTATACTCGTCAAGAGTCATCTCCTCAAGGACGATACTTTTAGATATACATTCTGCTACGATCTCGCCGACTATCTTATATGCGCTTCTAAATGGCATACCTTTTTTTACAAGATAGTCAGCCAGATCGGTTGCGTTTATAAATCCTTTCTGCGCGGCTTTGAACATATTGTCTGTCAAAACCTGCATCGCGGCTATCATCGGAGTGAACACGCGAAGGCACACTTTAACCGTATCGATACTGTCAAAAATCGCTTCCTTGTCCTCCTGCATATCCTTGTTATACGCCAGCGGAAGCCCTTTGAGCATCGTAAGTGTTCCCATGAGGTTTCCGTAAACTCTGCCTGTTTTCCCGCGTACAAGCTCCGCCATGTCGGGGTTCTTTTTCTGAGGCATTATGCTGGAGCCTGTCGTATACGAATCGTCAAGCTCGATAAATTTGAACTCCCAGCTTGACCAGAGAATGATCTCCTCGGAAAAGCGAGACAGGTGCATCATTATTGTTGAATATGCGCTTAAAAGCTCGATACAAAAATCGCGGTCAGATACGCCGTCCATGCTGTTTTGCACTATTCCGTCAAATCCGAGCGCGGACGCCTCATAGTCGCGGTCCGTATCGTACGTTGTACCCGCAAGTGCGCAGCAGCCTATCGGGGACATATTCATCCTCTTTACCGCGTCGCGAAGCCGTGAGATATCGCGCAGAAACATCATGGCGTATGCCATCAGGTGGTGGCCGAAGGTGACGGGCTGCGCCCTTTGAAGATGCGTATATCCAGGCATGATAGACGCCTTATGCTCCTCAGCCTTTTCGGTAATTGTAGAAATAAGATTTTTGAGCAGCACGATGATCTCATTAGTCTCGTCGCGTAGATACATTCTTATATCGAGCGCGACCTGATCGTTCCGGCTTCTCGCCGTATGGAGCTTTTTGCCGGCGTCGCCGATGCGTTCGGTCAATATCTTCTCTATAAACATATGGATGTCTTCGCATTCCATATCAAATTCAAGTTCTCCGCTTTCGAGCTGAGAGAGTATGCTTGAAAGCTCATCCGTTATACGCTTTGCGTCATCCGTTGATATGATCCCCTGCTTGCCGAGCATAACGGCGTGTTCGATAGAGCCTCTTATATCCTGCCTGAACATCCGGCAGTCAAAATGTATCGATGAGGTAAAATCGTCGGCGAGTTTATCGAGACTTTTGGCAAAACGCCCTGCCCACATTTTTTCCATTACATTCTCCAATCCGCATTAAATCCATATAGCAAATACGGGTGGACGGCGAAAACGCCATCCACCTCTTTGAATTTGCTATGCTTACTTTTTATTTTTGGCATCTACCATTGCCTGCACCTTGATCGGCAGACCCCAGAGATTAATAAAGCCCTCGGCGTCCTTCTGATTGTAATCGCTCTCGCCGAATGTGGCAATCTCTTCTGAATAGAGTGAGTAATCGCTCCAAACGCCGGCGTTTATCATATTGCCCTTGTACAGTTTAAGACGAACCTTGCCGGTCACCTTCTCCTGCGTTTTATCCACAAAAGCGGAGAGCGCCTCACGCAGCGGCGTAAACCACTGGCCGTTGTATACGAGCTCTGCAAATGTAATTGCAAGCTCTTTCTTCTTATGCGCCGTCATCTTGTCGAGGCATATCGACTCAAGCACGCTGTGTGCTTTATAAAGGATCGTTCCGCCCGGGGTCTCATACACACCGCGGCATTTCATACCGACAAGACGATTTTCGACTATATCGAGAAGTCCGATGCCGTTCGCACCGCCGATCTCATTGAGCTTCAAAATGATGTCCTTCGCGCTCATCTTCTCATCGTTGAGAGCCACGGGCGTGCCCTGTTCAAAATCAAGCGTTATATATGTGGGCTCGTCAGGAGCTTTGAGCGGAGAGACACCCATCTCGAGGAAGCCCTCTTTTTCATACTGCGGCTCGTTGCCTGTGTCCTCAAGGTCAAGCCCCTCGTGCGACAGATGCCAGAGGTTTTTATCCTTTGAATAGTTTGTTTCGCGGTTTATCTTCAGCGGGACATTGTGAGCCTCGGCGTAGTCGATTTCCTCGTCGCGGGATTTGATATCCCACTCACGCCACGGTGCGATGATCTGCATATCCGGCGCAAATGCCTTGATTGCAAGCTCAAAACGGACCTGATCGTTTCCCTTGCCTGTGCAGCCGTGGCATATTGCGTCAGCGCCTTCGGCTATGGCGATCTCGGTAAGGCGTTTTGCAATTATAGGACGCGCAAACGCGGTGCCGAGCAGATAATCCTCATATTCAGCGCCCGCTTTCATCGACGGGATAATAACCTCGTTTACCAGCTCGTCCGTCAGATCCTCTATGTAGATCTTTGAAGCGCCTGTCTTGATGGCTTTCTCTTCAAGTCCCTCAAGCTCGTCGTTCTGTCCTACGTTGCCGGATACGGCGATGACCTCGCAGTTGTTGTAGTTCTCTTTGAGCCACGGGATTATGATCGACGTGTCAAGCCCGCCGGAATACGCGAGAACAACTTTTTTGATATCTTTTTTATTCATTTTATTTGCACCTCGTAAAGCAGTTGAATTGATATTCACTATATGCGAATTATTATACACGCGTAAAAAAGAATAGTCAACACAAACTTCACCCTGATTTTGCCATATTATTTGATAATACGAAAAGCGATTCGGTCATTATGCACAACAAAACCCGCGCTATCGTAAAATCATGCGATAAGTGCAGATGGAATAAAATGAATATTATTCTTTGTATATTCATTTTTGAGGGCTTTAGACCGGTACTTACTGCAAATATAGGACAGGATATACGCCAAAGCGGCGTCAAGCCGAAAGGCCGACGCCGCTTTGTTATGATTCGATATAATATATTTAACGGATAACGATATTATCCGGCATAGAATATGCTGTCGGCCTCCGTCTGTGAGAGTACCTCGCATTCCACCATTCTGTTTAGCACCTGTTTCATGCGCTGCCGGGCGAGCTCAGGATTTGTGTCGAGCGAATACGCTGAGGGCGCGTTTGGAAGTCCCGCAAGCATGATCGACTCATATTCCGTGAGTTCTGACGGATCTTTTCCGTAATAGCCCTGCGCCGCATCGTAGATCCCGTAATACCCGCTGCCGAAATAAATCGTATTGACATAAAGCTCGAATATTTCTTTTTTGTCACAAATATCCTCAAACTCCCATGCGGCAAAAATCTCCGCAAATTTTCGCTCCAGCGTTTTTTCCTGTGTAAAATACTCGTTTTTCATAAGCTGCTGCGTTATTGTGCTTCCGCCCTCCGCAAACGACATGGTCCTGATATCGTTGATAAGTGCCCGCATTATAGCTATGTAATCCACGCCGTTATGGCTGAAAAAACGTTTATCCTCGGCCGATATAACGGCGTCTATGTATATATCCGGCAGTTCTTCGTATTCGATAAAATTGTCCGCGCTGCGGATATCCTCAACAAGCTCCTCCATCGACATCTGCTCCACCGCGTCTTTGTACATATTGTATCCTTTTACTCCGAAAAACGCGCTTACGCCTAAAACTGCGACAAGTAAGAGAGCGGCGATAGCGCCGAGCAGCTTTGCACATAATTTAAATGCCCTTTTCACCAGTCTTATCCCCTTTACAGATGCGCCATAAATAACTATTTCGTTTTCCCGCCAATGACGGACGTAAGTTTGTCTACCGCCGTCCATATACCGCAAATCATTAAAAACAGTATCCCTGTCGGGAGAGCCAGAAGCGCTATAACGACCGCCCCTAACCAGAAGATGAGGCGCGTAAAAATTTTGCATATTATATTCTTTATATTTCCCATTTCGATCTTTGAGCTGTATGACGCCGCAGTTTCACGGCATAATTCACCATTCATCTTTTTCACCTCTATATATTCTGACATGGTACTTTCAAGATCCGGCGGCGCATACTTTAATGATCTATTGCGCCGCCGGAAATATACGTCGCTGTATGTGTGTCTTACCGCTCAGGCGCTTTCGGTGCGCATTCCGCTGACTATCGAGAAGTAAGAACGCGACGTTATGCGGTAAACTATCATGTAAAATACAGCGAAAACGAGATAGCAGCAAATCGTGACGATTATCAGGAGTCGTGAATTCATTACGCTGAAGAGGAGCAGAAGTTTCCTGATCAGCGGGAACGCGAACGCCAGATGTACGCCTGCGGCAATAAGCGGCATGAAAAATACTATAAGTATCTGAGAATCGATGCTTTTTCTTATCTCTTTTTTCGTCATACCGACCTTCTGCATGATATCGAAGCGTGACTGGTCCTCGTAGCCTTCGGAAACCTGCCGGTAGTATATGATAAGGACGGCGGCGAAAACGAAAGCCATACCGAGCAGTACGCCGAGGAACAGAAGTCCTCCATAAGTGCCGTATAGATCACCGCGATGCGATGCGACGCCCTCCACAAGGACGTGGAAATATGAAAACAGATCGTCGTCATGCTCGAGCGTCTGCATGCGCTCGTATATCTGATCTTCTATCACTATCTGCGTATCATTATCGCACGGAAGATCGAATCCGTAATACCAGTGGAGCGCCATAAGGTCAAGCCCCTCCTCTGTCTGAATCTCCATAAGCGGGGTTACTACCGCGTCAAGGTCGGACACGAAAATATAGAGCATAGGGAACAGCTGTACCGATTCGACGACGTATGCGTCAAATCCGTCTACGCGCTTAACGATATCGAGCGATCCCGCCGCGCCCAAATCTATAGCGTTCCCCACATAGTCGCAGTCGCCGCTGACATATATGATCGCTTCACCTGCTCCTAATGTCTCATCAGTTCCCATCAGGCGGTTGTAGTCCGACAGGGAGACAATATAAATTTGCCATATGTCGGTCATAGCACCCAAGTTGTTATCGTATACGGCGTTATCGAATACAAAGCGGTTTCCCTCCAGTATACCGAGTGACGTGGCCATGCCGTATGTCAGGATGTTTTCCTGCTGAGTACCGTTTTCGGCTACTACCTGTTCCACGACGTCGATCGTCTGATCCACCTGATCGCCGGTGAGCAGAGAGACCTCATTTGTCACGGCGTCAAGACCGATATTTCTCGGATAGCTGCTCCGAAGATTATCCTCCATGCCGACATAAAGGCAAATAGTGGACGATATCATTACAAGCACCATTGTGCATAGGATGCAGATCGAGGCGAGTCCTGCGCCTGTTCTCTTCATACGGTACGCCATCGACGAGACGGACACGAAGTGCTTTGCCTTATAGTAAAACCTCTTGTTCTTCTGCAATATACGGCAGAGGGTGACAGAACCTGAAATAAACAGAATATACGTCGCGATGATGACCATGATAACGGCGACGAAAAACAGCGTTATAGCAGTAACGGGGTCTTCTATCGTAACCGCCATGTAATAAGCGCCGCCGAGTATGAGCACGCCGATAAGCGCCAACAGCCAATTTGCTTTCGGCGGTTTTTCACCGACGTTTTCGCTGTGCAGCAGCTCTATCGGGTTTGTCAGGTGTACCTGCCGCAGCGTGTTCAGGAATATGAGTGCGAAAATTATTCCAAACAGTATGGCGGTTCTGTAAAGCGACTGTGCTCCTATTGTAAATTCAAATGTCGCCGCGCCGCCGAGTATTTTTACGGCGCAGAGCTCCGCAAACTTCGAAAACAAGACGCCAAGCGCCAGTCCGCCGAATATGGTCATGCACGCAATCATGAGCGTCTCTATAAAAAGTACGACTGCAAGATGTCTTTTGCCCAGTCCGAGGACATTGTATAGACCGAACTCTTTTTTGCGTCGGCGTATCAGAAATGAATTTGTGTAGAACAGAAAAATAAGTGAAAATACGCACATGACTCCAAAGCCCAAGCCGAGAAAAGTCTGCATCGTCCTAGCTCCCGCAATATTTGCAAATGTCGGCGTCATGCTTAAGAATGATATGATATAGCACATCATGACCGTTATAATACAGGTGAGAATATACGGCACATACAGCTTTTTGTTGTTTCTTATGCCGCTCCATGCGAGAGTTGTGTATAACCCCTTTTTCATTTTGCCTCACCGCCTGTCGCGAGTATCGTCAGCGTATCTGAAATTTTCTGATAAAGCTCATTTTCCGTGCTGGTGTCGCGGTAGATCTGGTGATAGACCTCTCCGTCTTTTATGAATAGTACGCGTCCTGCGTGGCTTGCCGCTTTTACGGAATGCGTCACCATCAAAATAGTCTGCCCGTTTCTATTTATCTGTCCAAACAATTTCAAAAGCTCATCTGTGGACTTGGAGTCGAGCGCACCGGTCGGCTCGTCTGCCAGTATGATTCTCGGATGCGTGATAAGCGCCCGCGCAACTGCGGCACGCTGCTTCTGCCCGCCGGATACCTCATATGGGTACTTTTTTAAGATATCTGAAATACCTAGCTGTTCCGCGATAGGAGTTATACGTTTTTTCATTTCAGACGGCTTTTTCCCCGATAGCACCAGTGGCAAATAAATATTATCCTCCAGCGAAAATGTGTCGAGGAGATTGAATTCTTGAAATACAAAGCCCAAGTGCTCACGCCGGAAAACAGCGACGGCGGACTCTTTTATCTTTGAAAGATCCTTCCCGTCAAGGCGAACGCTTCCGGACGTAGGTTTATCAAGCGCGGCGAGGATATTTAAAAGCGTAGTTTTACCTGAGCCGGATTCTCCCATTATCGCTACATACTCTCCCTCCTCCACGGTGAAGCTCACGTTTGACAGAGCCTGAACCTGATTGCCGCCGAAGCGTGTTGTGTATATTTTCTGAACTGCGTCAACTTCTAAGATACTCATATTAATTTGTGCCTCCTTTGTTTTGCAACATCATTGTAGCAAATAGGGGAAATGCTCCGCCATCGATTTGGCTTACATTTCCCCGTTTATTTCTTACGCTTTTGTAAGAAGTTTATTCTACATCGAGTTTTTTGCGGTCAAGGCGTATATATACGGTCGTTCCGCTGTCAAGTGATGAATTTATGGATATCTTATGTCCGAGGTTATCGCATATTCTCCGGCACAGATAAAGTCCGATGCCGCTTGCCTTTTTATCGCTGCGCCCATTATACCCCGTAAAGCTTTTTTCAAACACGCGCGGGAGATCCTCCGGCGCAATGCCTATTCCCGTATCGCGTATATATAATGTCGCAGGCTCTTCAATGCCTACAGTGATGCTGCCGGAGTTTGTGTATTTCAGTGCGTTTGACAGCACCTGCTCGATAACGAACGAGAGCCATTTTTCGTCTGTAAGCACTTTTGCATGCACCGGCTCGTAATTAAGCGTGAGTTTTTTCCTTATAAAAGTACCGGCAAGCTTTTTTACGGCGTCTTTTATTATGGGATCAAGTTCCTGCTCCCTGAAAACATAGTCCTTTGAATCGGAATCAAGCCGCAGAAACGCAAGGACCATCTCTACATACTGTTCTATACGCCAGAGTTCCTCCGAAAGCTGCCGAGACATTGCGGAATCTTCGCTTTGAAGCGTCAGCCGCATAGCGGCGATCGGTGTTTTTATCTGATGCGCCCATATAGTGTAATAGTCCACCATATCCTGATAGCGCAGAGTCATGCTTGTCCGAAGGTCGCTCTGCTCCTGCCGCAGAGCCATTATAATCGCCTGATAATCTTCGTCATCCTGCGACCGCACATCGGGAAAATGATCCATAAGCTGTGCAGGCAGCCGGCTGATTTTAACAAGCAGATCGTGCTTTTTCTTTACGCTGCCGATATCGTACATGAAGAACAGGAACGCAAACACCGCACATACCAAAACGGGATAACCGACAGCGCCGAGAGGCAGATCGTACAGATAAAATGTGAATAAAAACACCAGTGCAAACAGGAAAAACAATATAAGCGCCGTTTTGCGCTGCCTAAGATACATTTTTAAAAGTGACATGTTCCTCTCACTCCCCATATTAGGATATGATATAGCCCACGCCGAATTTTGTGGTTATAAAATCATGCAGTCCCGCCGCGTCGAGCTTTTTGCGCAAGCGATTTACATTGACCGTAAGGGTGTTGTCGTCAACAAAGCTGTCAGTCTCCCAAAGACGCTCCATCAGTTTTTCACGGCTTACGACCTTGCCCTTATTTTCCATAAGTGCGAGCAGAATACGGTATTCGTTTTTTGTAAGGTCAATCACTTCGTCTCCGTAAGTTATCGTGCTGTCACCGGTACTCAGCATTGCGCCGCGATGTTCAATGATCGGCACGGCCGCACCGAAATCATACGTCCGGCGCAGCATCGCCTGAACCTTTGCCATAAGCACGCTCTGGTCAAAAGGCTTTGCTATAAAATCGTCTGCGCCCATGTTCATGGCCATAACGATATTCATATTGTCGGAGGCGGAGGATATGAAAATGATCGGCACTTTCGAGACTTTTCGTATCTCACTGCACCAGTAATAGCCGTTAAAAAACGGAAGCGATATATCAAGCAGTATCAGGTGCGGGTCATATTCGGAAAATTCCGACATAACATTGCGAAAATCAGAGATACATCTCGCGTCAAGCTCCCAAATCTTCATCTGAGCCGCTATTGCAGACGCTATCCCCTCATCGTCCTCAATTATTAAAATCCGGTACATATTATATTCTCACCTCTGCCGCCCTGGTTTTTCGGGCTCATTTTATAGACGCGTAACGATTAAATATACGCTGCGCGCATTACCTCTATAAAGCATTTTGTATATTATACATCATTGGGCTGTTTATCTCAAACGCGCGAAGGCAAGTTTTAGCAGAAAAACAGAAAAAGCGCCTGCCGGAATATCCCGACAGGCGCACGGTTATATCTAATACTTTTAAATCTCGGTCATCCAGAGACCATGGAGATTACAGTAGGCGTAGACAGCGACAGCTTTGTCGTTATCAAGACGGAATGTAACGTTCGGAGAGTATCCCGGCTTCAGCGCTTTGCGCTGTCCGCCGTTTTCGGTCTGAACATATACCCACTGGATATAATGTTCCGGGAGCATCGGGTGATCGGCGCTGCCGACATTGACGCGTAAAACATCACCTTCCGCGGTGACAACCGGGAGGTGCTTTTCCGAGCTCGCCTCGACGGTATTAGGCTCAAGAGCCTCCATTTTTTCGCCGCAGCATACGATTGGGACACCGGCGTCATTGATCATTCCCACTAAGTTTCCGCAGTGACGGCAGACATAAAATCTCGATTTCATTATAGTTTTCTCCTTAAAGTAATTTGATTTCTCTCTTAATAATTCTCAGCGCGGACCTCAAAGAAAGACTGCGGGTGCTTGCACACGGGGCAGACCTCCGGCGCTTTAGTACCTATGACCAAGTGGCCGCAGTTTCTGCACTCCCACAGGGTTACGCCGCTCTTCTCGAATACTTCTTTTGCTTCTACATTGTGCAGAAGCTTGCGGTAGCGCTCCTCGTGCGTTTTTTCGATAGCGGCAACACCGCGGAACTGCTCGGCCAGTTCGTGGAATCCCTCTTCATCCGCTTCGCGTGCCATACGGTCGTACATATCTGTCCACTCATAGTTTTCACCCTCGGCGGCATGGAGTAAATTCTCGGGCGTGTTTCCGATCTCTCCGAGAGAAAAAAAAAAAAACTCCGCTTTTTCCTTTTCATTAGCGGCTGTTTTCAGGAACAGTTCGGCGATCTGCTCAAATCCCGCTTTTTTCGCGACAGAAGCAAAAAATGTATACTTATTGCGCGCCTGTGATTCACCGGCAAAAGCTTCCCACAGGTTTTTCTCTGTCTTAGTGCCGGCATAGGGATTTTTTGCCGGCGTTTCCGCATCCTCGACCTTAACAAACTTGTCTGCACCTTGTCCACATACGGGGCATTTAAAATCAGGGGTAATGAGCCCCTCGTGTATATAGCCACATACGCTGCATTTCCATTTTTCCATTGTTTTTTCCTCCGTTCTTTCATTAAATTTTATAGTATCCACTAGATTTCCGACAACATCGGCCGGAATACCGGGATAATTTTTTATATTTTCCAGAAAAAGTTTCGTATTGTTGCTCTGCGGAAGCATAAAACCTGCTTCACGGCACAGATCCTCCGCCATAAGGCGGCTTGATTTTGCAATAGCCGCGCTGAGCGCATCGGGAAGCTGTGATGAAAGGCATTCCGCTTTTGCCTTGCTTTGCAGCAGGCCACGCATAGCCTCAACAACCAACTTGTCTTTGTGCTGCTGCGGCGGTAATTTTTCAGGCATCATGGAGATGGCGGATGACGGACACGCTTCCGCGCACCGACCGCATCCGATGCATTTTCCTACATCGATCACGCTGTTTTCCGTATCTGTAGCCCCGGTAGGACACACATACAGACAGAGACAGTCTTTTGTACAGAGGCGAAGATTGCGCACCGCGTATTTTTCGGCCATTGTCACGCCCTCCTTTCCGATTTTTCAAATTTCCAGCTTGGCACTTTACACACAGGGCAGATTTCGGGGGGAGCGTCTCCTATATACACGAAACCGCACACCGTACAGACATAGACACCGGTATTCTCCAGCATCCTATCCCCCTCGGCCTTATACCTGCTCAGAAGAGATTGCAGCATCCGCGTCACCTTTTCACTCCAAACAAGCGCGCGCATCGCCCCGCGGTCGCGTTTTTCTGCCGCCACAGCGTTGGCGTACGGATAACCTGATGACAGATCCTGTTCGATAAGTTCCAAAATCTTTCCGGTATCGGCATCGTCAGGGATTTCAGTCTCGGATCTGAAAAACTCTGCAAGCTTCAGAAAATTCTCCGACTGTTTTTGGAGATACTGTTTCTCGCATCCTCGTGCGAGATTTGAACAGATCACGCTCATCTCCATGGGCGACAGCTGCTTTTCTGTGTGCGGTTTTTCAACAGGTGTTGCCGCCTGTGTTTTACCACTGTCCTCTTTTCCCGGAAAGCTTCCTTGCCCGCGCCGCACCAGGGACATCTCCAGTCATCGGGGATATCTTCCCACTTTGTGCCCGGCGCGATCCCTGCCTCGGGAATGCCTTTTTCTTCATCATAGGTATACGAACATACAGAACAAACCATTTGTTTCATAGGGATTGTGCCTCCTTTCTTTAATTATAAATAATTACAAAGGTTTTTCAGTGACATAATCACATTAAACCGTTTTCTTTCAGATAAACCGGTTCGTAAATTACTCACAAAGCGGATTGCTCGCCGATAACGTGTCAACCGGGAGACGCAAATCGCATGCCGGAGTGTTATACGGTATACCGGCATTTGATATCTATTTATACATTTAAATATATTAAAATTGTTGGCATATGTCAATATTGAAATTGACATATGCCAAAACAAACAGATTTCAACTTATAAACATTGCGTCGCCAAAACTGAAGAAACGGTAACGCTCTTTTACTGCCTCTTCATACGCCTTCAGCACGTTTTCTCTTCCGGCAAGCGCCGAGACGAGCATTATAAGTGTGCTCTCCGGCAGATGGAAATTTGTAATAAGCGCATCTATGCATTTAAACTTATATCCCGAATATATAAACGCGTTTGTCCAGCCGGAGTATGGGTCAAGATGCCCGCTGTCCTCCGCGCGGGACTCAAGCGTGCGGCATGAGGTAGTCCCAACGGCTATGACACGTCCGCCAGACAATTTTGTTTTATTTACTATATCCGCCGTCGTCTGCGGTATAACACAGTATTCCGCGTGCATAATATGCTCCGTTATATCATCTACTTTAACGGGGCGGAATGTGCCGAGGCCGACATGGAGCGTCACATATGCGAGATGTACACCTTTCGCGGAAATTTTGTCTAGGAGATCGTTTGTAAAATGAAGTCCGGCCGTCGGTGCTGCGGCGGAGCCGGATACGCGGTTATATACCGTCTGATACCGCTCGGAATCCTCAAGCTCCTCATGTATATACGGCGGAAGCGGAGTTTTCCCAAGCCGTTCCAGCACCTCCAGAAAGATGCCGTCGTAATAGAATTTCACAAGCCTGTTTCCGCCTTCAATCTCGTCTACTACCTCGGCGCGGAGCTCACCGTCACCGAAAACGAGCTTAGTGCCGGTTTTTGTCTTTCTTCCCGGGCGTGACAGGCACTCCCATACGCCGTCTCCCCTGTCGTTCAATAAAACGAGTTCTACGATGCCTCCTGTTTCGCGCGTGCCCAAAAGGCGCGCCGGTATGACGCGGGAGTCGTTCATGACAAGGCAGTCGCCCGGATTTAAAAACTCGGGCAGCTCATAAAAATGACGATGCTGCGTTTCTCCCGTATGCTTATCAAGCAGCATAAGCCGCGATTCGTCTCTTTTTTCTATCGGAGTTTGCGCTATAAGCTCTTCCGGCAAGTCAAAATAAAAATCGGTTCTTTTCACAGTCACATCTCCATTGACACAAAAAGTCAGTTGTGATAATATTCTTTTTATACATTAGATTATAGTACACTTTTCCTTTTTTGAACAGCACTCTTTTGTGCGGCAAAAAAATTTTAATGAATATAATAGTTTAACGGAGGCAATTATGAATAAGTTTAAAGTCGGCGTAGTAGGCGCTACAGGTATGGTAGGGCAGCGTTTTGTCTCTCTTTTAGAGAATCATCCGTGGTTTGAGCTTACCACGGTCGCGGCAAGCCCGCGTTCCGCCGGAAAAACTTACAAAGATGCCATAGGAAACAGATGGGCAATGGCCACTCCAATGCCAGCAAATGCCGCTGGTCTCATTGTCAAGAACGCCGAGGATGATGCGGAAGATATTGCGCGGGAGGTTGATTTCATCTTCTCCGCTGTTGATATGAAAAAAGAGGAAATCCGCGCACTTGAGGAGAAATACGCGAAACTTGAATGTCCTGTCGTCTCAAACAACAGCGCTCATCGGTGGACGGATGATGTCCCTATGGTAGTGCCGGAAATCAACCCTGAACATATAAAAATTATTGATGCACAGCGAAAACGTCTCGGCGTTAAACGCGGTTTTATCGCCGTCAAATCTAACTGCTCGCTTCAGAGCTATGTACCTGCACTCCATCCGCTTAAAGATGAGTTTGGCCTTACAAAGGCTCTAGTATGCACATATCAGGCTATATCCGGCGCTGGAAAGACGTTTGAGACATGGCCCGAGATGATAGATAACGTCATACCCTACATCGGCGGTGAAGAAGAAAAATCAGAAAAAGAGCCGCTCAAACTCTGGGGCACGATCGAAAACGGTGTCATAAAATCGGCTGAAGGGCCGTCTATCACAGCGCAGTGTCTGCGCGTGCCGGCTTCTGACGGACATATGGCGGCGGTTTTCATGAGCTTTGATAAAAAACCGACTGTCGAGCAGATACTTGAAAAGTGGAAAAATTTCAGCGGCAGACCGCAGGAGCTTGACCTCCCCTCTGCCCCCAAACAGTTTCTGCACTATTTCACAGAGGATGACAGGCCACAGACAAAGCTGGACCGCAATCTTGAAAACGGCATGGCAGTGTCAATAGGCAGACTGAGACCTGATACACAGTATGACTATAAGTTTGTCTGTCTAAGCCATAATACTTTGAGAGGAGCCGCAGGCGGTGCGATGCTTTTAGCCGAACTTCTCTGCGCGGAAAATTATATTACCCAAAAATAATTTTAATAAGGAAGTATATGACTATGAAAACTCCTATTTTCACAGGCTCTTGTACAGCTATAATAACGCCGTACGACCATGACGGCTCTATTAATTTCAATAAGATGGCGGAGCTCATCGATTTTCAGGCCGAAAACGGTACAGCAGCGCTTGTAGTTTGCGGTACGACTGGTGAAAACGCCACTCAGACAGTCGAAGAACATGAGGAGATCGTCGATTTCTGCACTCAGCACAATAACGGCAGAATGAAGATAATCGCCGGTATAGGCAGCAACGACACTATGACTGCGCTTCGCCTTGGCAAAAGTGCGATGAAATCTGGTGCGGACGCTGTTTTGATGATCACGCCGTATTACAACAAAGCTACGCAGCAGGGTCTTGTAAAGCACTTCTCATATGTCGCCGACCGCGTCGATTTGCCGATGATCCTTTATAATGTGCCTTCGAGGACGGGCGTTGGTATCTCAGTAGATACATATAAAGAGCTTTCAAAGCATCCTAACATCAACGGCATTAAAGAAGCTTCAAGTGATTTTACCCTTTTTGCCCGTACGCGCGCAGTATGCGGCGACGATATGAATATTTGGTGCGGTAATGATGACCAGATAGTGCCGATGATGTCGCTCGGCGCTCTCGGCGTTATTTCCGTAGCATCAAACATCGTTCCCGCTCAGGTGGCCGAGATCTGCCGTCTGTGTCTTGACGGCAATTTCGCAGACGGGGCGAAGCTCTTCCTTGAATATGTCGAGCTGTTTTCCGATCTGTTTATAGAAGTAAATCCGATACCTGTAAAGACTGCTATGAATCTCATGGGAATGGATGTCGGCACGTTCCGTCTCCCGCTTTGTGATATGTATCCGAACAATCTTGAAAAGCTCAAAGCGGCAATGAGAAAGAACGGCCTTATACAATAAGGAGAACAATATGCTAAAGATAATTATTTCCGGCTGCAACGGGCGTATGGGGCAGATGCTCACAAACGTCTGCAACAGTTTTGAAGATATTAAAATAGTTGCGGGATTTGATATCACTGAAAATCCCAACGCGCTCTACCCTGTATTTACTAATCCCGAGGATTATACAGGAGAGGCCGATGTTCTGGTTGATTTTTCTGCACCGGCGGCGCTCGACGGGATTTTGACATTTTGTATGTCAAGAAATATGCCCGCTGTTTTATGCGCCACGGGGTATGTTCAGGAACAGCTTGAGAAAATAGCTGCCGCTGCATATCATATTCCAGTCTTTAGGTCTGCCAATATGTCGCTAGGCATCAACCTGATGATCGATCTCGTTAAAAAAGCGGCCGAGATTCTTTATGAGGGCTTTGATATCGAGATCGTTGAAAAGCATCATAATATGAAGGTAGATGCGCCGAGCGGAACGGCCATCATGCTTGCCGAATCGGTCGCTTCTGCCCTTCCTTATAAGCCGGAATACGTCTATGACCGCAATTCCAACTACGGGCCGCGCGGCAAAAACGAGATAGGTATATCGTCTGTACGCGGCGGGACTATCCCCGGCGAGCACGAGGTTATTTTTGCCGGAAATCAGGAGGTTCTGGAGATTAAACATACGGCTTATTCACGCGAGATATTTGCGACAGGCGCTGTGCGCGCTGCGAAGTTCATGGCAAATGTAAAAACACCCGGCCTTTACAGCATGAAACAAATTTTAGACGCCTGAGAACGCAATTGACTTACTAAAAAACCAGCCTGAAACAACAGGCTGGTTTTTGTTTTTGATGTTTCCTATAGTTTTTGTGGAAAGGTCAATCGTCCGCCGGTTTCCTTTCGAGCTGAAAGAATTTCCCGTTTATATCTTTCTCGCAGAGGTATAATGTGATCCGATAAGCGGCAAACGAACATAATACCGCAAGCAAGATTCCGCCGAGTATGTCGGTCGGATAGTGGACATAAAGATACATCCGCGAAAAAGCTATAAATACAGCTAAGACAATCGCAAAAATACCGAATTTCCTGTTACAGTAAAAAAGTGCGAGTGCGGCGTTAAACGATGCCAGTGTGTGCCCCGACGGGAACGAAAAATCGGAAGGTTCTTTTATAAGAAGCTCAATTGCCGTGTTAATGTCATACGGCCGAATCCTAGCTATGAGCGGTTTTAGCGTCATATTTCCTATCAGCAGCCCGAAAATAAGCGCAAGCGACATCGCCACACCGTATTTTCTATACGGCTTAATGCATAAAAACATCAGCGATAACATTATCCATACGATTCCGCCGTCACCTAAATGGGTTATAGCACTGAAAAAGACGTCTCCTATTTCTGTCCGTATCTGCTGTAAAAAATCGAGCACAGCAAATTCCCACGCCATTTTTATAACCTCCGTAGATTTATATTATCTGTTTTCCACCTCAATATTTTTTATATTTAGGCGGATCTTATTATCGGCTGCAAACTGCATAAGTTTTTGAGACAGCTGTACTTTGTTGCTGTTCACGTACTTTACGACAAGTTCATCTTTCTTCTCTTTTGGCAGCACACTGATAAAGCTCTTGGCCGCCGAAAGAGACAGCCTTTGTCTGCCCGAAAAAAGCTGTTTGAGCATTGGATTATCGGTGCTGCATGCAAGCTGGTCTGCCAGAAGCGGCAGAAGAGTATCAGCCGCCGAGTCGTAATCGATATTGTCGATCTGTATCTTAATCTCTATCATATAATACTACTCTCCGTAATGTATCTGTAAATCGTACCGGCAGCAGTCCCCGCATCGATTTCACTTGTGTCAATTTTGACCGTATCCTGAACGTCGTAGTCTGGCAGACGCTCCGCGCTTTTAAAAAACGCGCTTTTATCACGTATCCCGTTATGTACGTCGTTTTCTATGCGGTTTTTCAGCGCCGTTTCAGTGCATATGAGCGAGAACTTATAGAGTTTATAGTTATCCGCCGTAACTTTATCTAAAATCGACTGCAGTGTATCAGATTCGTTCATTACCCAGCAGAATACCACGTTTTTATATGCGCTGCAAGTTAAAAATGATGTCAATAGATAAGCAATGTTATTGACAACCATGCACTTTGTCTCGTTGCTGACAATAAACGGGTCTGCATCCCAGCACCAGTCACCATCAAGCAGCACAGCATTCGGAAGTATCCTTTTTAGATGCTGTGATACCGTAGATTTGCCTACACCCATAGTGCCGTTTATGATGATCAGATTTTTTTCCATAATAACCCTTGGTCCGTTTCCCGAAAACAGATGATAAATTTAAAGCACGCCGGAAAACCCGGCGTGCTGCTTTCCGTTATTCTTCGATTATTGCCTGCATATCGACAAGATACCATCCCGGAGTTGCGACAGACTCGTCCTCGATCCGGACAAAGAACATTCGGCTGTTAAATACATCCGTGCGATATTCGCCGGTTCTTGTAAGGTACATATTTTTCTCGAAATACACATCGCATGAGAAGCAGTTGTCATTATATTTGATATAATTGCTGACACTCTCCCCAGTGAATGAATTCAGCGTGTGTGCACTTACAAAGGTTATGTCGACACTTCCTGCGTAATCAGTGGCCATCTCATCGAGGTATGAACCGGGTATGAGAAATGTCTTGACCTGAGCAAGGCCGTGGTTTGCACCGTCAAGATCGTCTGTCATAAGACGACTCCACGTTTTAGCAGTATCGAGCGGCGAGATATCAGCGCTGATCTCGTCAGCGGAACTGTTTTCGGTAAACGCCGGCTCAACTACTATCGAACCGTTGTTTTCTGTAAATTCGACATTTTGGCCCGCCGAGTCTGTAACTGTTATCACCGGTTCAAAGAACAGCCCCTCAATGTGATATGTCACAAGCTGGGGCATTTCAACGTATTCAGCGGCATATTGGAACTGCGTTATTGCCGTTGTTTCACCTGTAAGTTCCTCTTCACCTAACTGGATATCGTTTACAAAAACGGAGTACATACTTGGAACTGAGATAGTATACTCATATGCTCCGCCCTGTACGGTAGTCGTGCTGTCATCTGCACTAAATGCGACGCTTTGGATCTCCCAATCCGATATTGTCATAATGCCGAGCCTTGTCGACGGATTTGTAGACCTCAGAGTGACTGTCATAAATACCTCTCCGTTAGAGTAGAGGTCGTATGCGGGTGCGCTTGTATCATAGCTCTGCGGATTAGCTGCATATGTTATCTCCGCGTCGGTTATTTTTGATGTAAACTGCTGTTTAAACGCCTCTATATCGTCGAATTTGCTAAGCGTCACAGATGAAAAATATTTATCCTCAAGCGTCGAGGCGACCTCACTGTCGCCGGAGAGATCGGCTACAAGATTCTGCATATATACATCGGGCTGCGAATTTTCATACGCAACAAGACTGCTTCGGACATAGAGCAGTGCGGCAATACAGAGAATAGCTAAGACCGCGACATATCCTAACAAAGCTTTTCTGAAAATATACGTTTTCTTTTTTCTGCGTCTTTTTCTATGCTGTGACGTTGACCTGTTCCGGCTCATATTATTTTCGTATGCCATATATTGCTTACCCCTCCACTACGAACGCTGTCGGCAGACGCCATGATGAGTTGGCGTAATACAGGGTAACGCTTGTCATCTCATATTCATTGCCGTAATACATACATGACGAGCTTCCGCCGTCGAGGTTTGCGGCGTTAACTGCCCCGTATTCAAGCATGATATTTATCAGATCAGCCGCCGTAGCGCCGAGATGTCCGGATGATCCGCGTCCGTCCGTCACAAGGAGCATTACAGCGCCGTCGGCTCTCTGGCCGATAGCTGTTCTGGGGTTAGCACCGCTCCCCTGCCCGCTGAGTTCTCTGGCAACGCCGTTTATAACAAGCGGAACAAAGTGGTTGTTTGCGTCGCTTGTCTCGTCTTGGAAGGCAACTGCGTCACGAATCTTTTTTTCGGCGACAAGTGCCTCGACCTCACCGCTTGACATGCCCTCAATATCGATGATCTGGAGAATATTGCTCTCATCAAAGCCGATCAGGTAGAGACCTGCCCAGCCCTCCGGTGAGTTGTATTGTATCTCACCTTCGGAGACGACAACTCCGAGAGGCGAACCGCCCTTGTTGCTAGACGACACATACAGGCCGCCGTTTACGCCGCCAATCGCCCCGTTTGAGGTGACAAGCTCGCTGAGTTCTTCACCGTACTCTCCCCACGGGTACGTCGTCGCAACTTTGACCTTTGATGGGTCTTTGATTATCATGAGCTTTGCATAAAATGTACGGCCGGATATCTCCATTATCTCTACACCGTTTTCGTCAAAATTGTCATTGTACACGTTTTCTGTCGAGGTGTTCTCGGAAGTTTCAGAATTTGGATCGTCGATCGATATAAGTCCCGTGTCAATATTAGTGTCGATATTACCCATAGATGTCTTGTTTACGATCTCGTTGATTTCGTCTGTTGATAGGAACATAGACGCAAGGAATTTCAAATTGCCGGACTCAAGTACCGTTGTCACAAAAAGCTCTCTTGCAGACTGAGAAGGGCCATTGCATATCATATTTAAACTAAGATAAAGCGTAAGAACAACTCCAAGTATCGTAACAAGCAGTACAGCGATAATTCTGCCGATCATCTGCCCGATACTGGGCCTGCTTCTTTTACGCTTTTTTGATGAACGCCTGCCCGGCTGCGGCCGTTGTTCGTTATATCCGGGATTCATTTGATAATCCAATATACCGTTCTCCTTTCATATCAAATGTCAGTCCTTGAAGACCCAGCGACGCTGGATTTGAAAACTAATGATAAATAAAAGCAAATCTACAGGTATTTTTAAGAATATTTCACCCGCCGTTGCAGATTCAAAGATCGAACTCAGCAAAAATACAAGTCCGTATGATGCTGCAAGCTGCAAAATACACAGCGTATAGTAGCGCAGCAGTGTCCCTTTGACCGGAGCGTCATTATTAAATACCGATTTTTTATTCACGGCAAAGTTAACAAGCGAAGATACTATTCTCGAACCAACAACAGCTATCAAAAGCCGTATTTGACGTTCTTGGTCGCCGCCGATGAGTAGCAGGATACCGCTGTAAACGAGAAAATCAACGAGCGCCGCAAAAAAAGAACTGAGCGTATATTTAAAGATCATTTTATATATCATAAATGAATCTCTAAACGGATTAAAATGACTTGTCTCGTTATCGTTTATATACACCGTATCGATAGTAACTTCTGTAAATTTGATATTTTTCTTTTGCATAACAAGTAACATCTCTGTTTCGTATTCAAATCTTTCGCCCTGCACTTCCATCATAGTTTGCAGGTATTTGGACGGGATAGCCCTGAGCCCAGTCTGAGTATCAGTTATCTTTATGCCACAGGCGATATAAAACACAGATCTTGTAATCATATTTCCCGCGCGGCTCGTCCAAGGCACATGTTCAAGCGAAAAGTCACGCACGCCTAGTATGACCTGATCTTTAAGTTCCACCATTTTTTTAGCACAGGCCATGATATCTTTCGCCGTATGTTGGTTATCGCCATCGGTCGTGACAACGCCGTCAATATCAGGCCTGTTTTTTATACAGTAGTCAAATGCAGTTTTAAGACCGCGTCCCTTGCCCCTGTTCACCTCATGCGTGAGTATAGTCACACATGGCAGCGAGGCGGCTTCTTCAAACGGCCTCATATGAGCAGCATCGCTTCCGTCGTTTACGACTATTATATCGTCAAAGCCTATTTTTACAAGCCCGTTTATGACCTGCATCAATTTTTCGTCCGGATTGAGAGACGGGATTATAACAGGTACTTTCATCTTCTATGTTCTCCTCCGTGTCCTCTTGAGCGTCTTCTTCTGCGGCGTCGTGCGCGTTTTTTGGCATTGATCATACCTATTAAATAGAGTGCCCCGGCCAAAATAACAATTACCACGACGGCAACGATAATCCATATGCCTATCCTATTCTTGCTGCCGGATTCGCTGCCCTGTTCCGCAGCGTTCTGACCATTCTGCTCCGCCTGGCTCTGCTGTGCGCTTTCCGCTGCTTCCTGCGACAGCCTGTCAGCCTCTTCCTGAGCAAGGCGGTCAGCTTCCTCCTGCGCTATTATCTCCGCCCATGGCGTGATATTTTCAAGCATATCGTTTTTTTGGACGTCTTCACCTACGGTCGTCCTGTAAAGGCCGAACTGACACGGGCTGTATGTCGCGATGTCAGTCGCCTTATCCTCACTGATCCAGTCAGTAAACCATGTCCACTGCTGAGATAGATGGCACGCATAACCGAGCTTTGACATCTCAAACGGTGTTTTGCCGCCCATGCTCTCGTACGGCGTATCGTAATCCATGACGATCTGATTTTGGTCATACAGGTGGATGTACGTCTTCTTCACGTCCCAAACCCCGTACTCTTTGGCAGTATTGGGATCGTATGTCTCGTCGCCGGACAGCTCAACAGCCTGCATGAGCGCGTCGGTATTCAAAATATGCGCCCCATGCCTGTACTCACCGTTTATATCATGCCCAACTATGACCTGAGGTTTGAACCGCCGTATCATTTCTACTTCAAACCGTATCCAGTCATCCTCGTTATAAACGCTTCTGGCGCGCTCTAAGACCGTCTGGGTACTTTCGCTGGTAGAGCCGAGCGATCTTGCATCATCCGGGAACTCAGATATAATCGGATAATTTCTGATACCGACAGTCCACAAACCGTTTAGCTGTTCATGCGGACGTGTTGTAGTATCCCAGTGATTTGTCATATATACAACCTGTACATACGCCTGACGCTCTATTGCATAATACGGCAGAAGTCCTGCGAAGAAAAGCTGCTCATCGTCAGAATGCGTTGAAAGCAACAGGATATCGGCCCGTTCGAGAGGTTCTTCCCATACCTGCACCCAGTCAGGCAGTTCGCCTTCTGAAAATGCGTAAATATCCGTTATCTGTGCGCCATCCTGCGGTATATTTATCGTTATTTGCGCTGAAGGAGAATCAAGCGCGATATATTCATGCAAAAATCCGTTTTCACCGGCGGCATGTTCTGAACCGTCTATTACATAAGACCATTCCCCCGGGATTTTGTTCCACATTATATAGAACCCGCTCATGGGAGTATCGCACGAAATGTTCACAGTGCTACCGCCGCCGACAGAGACAAACGTCTCTATACTGTCATCGGTTACATTTCCGACGCCTTGACCGTCAGAAAATGATATGGACAGCGAATCGGTTAAATTTTGCGCTTCCTCCGCCGCGAACGCAGTCATGGTCAAAGAAAAAATTATGACGCACATGGCGATAATCAATGCGCCAGATGCTACAATCTGTTTTTTCACAGCTTTCACTCCGAAATAATTTTTCCGCATATAAATAGTATTATAGCACACAATACGTCGCTTGTCTCTATTTGTGTCTAAATTTAACAATTAATCTATCGAAAAAATTATGTTTGTATTGTGTAAATTTCACTTTATATTTTATTCTTTAAAAAATCCTTTAGCCGCTTGTAGTGTCTTTTAAAATGTGGTATATTTTCATATGTATCAAAAAATGTGAGGTTTGTTCCATGGTACGAAAGAAATACAATTCTGCATATGCAAGGAAGGCATTAAAGCTCCGTAGACGCCGACGCGCGCGGCTTTTCATGTTCGGATCGCTTTTCTCAGTCATTCTTGTTATGATCATGACATTTGCCCTCGGCGGAAGCGACAATATTTTCGGAGAAAGAAATTTCGGCGATTACTCGCAGATATCGGGCAGCAGCATCAACTTTTCCAGCTCTTCTGTTGAGCAATCATCCGACACCCAGGTTGCCGCTTCTAACGGTTATACAATATGCGTCGACCCCGGACATGGTTTTGATGACCCCGGTACCAGTTATGACGGTGTTCTGGAGAGTGAGATCAACCTTGCTGTCGCACTGAAGCTGCGTGACCTCCTCGTTCAGAACGGGTTTGAGGTCATAATGACTCATGAAACAAATTCTTCACCCGATATTTCGCTGCTCTCCCTTGACTCAAGGTGTCAGCTTGCAAATTCCAGCGATGTCGACTTGTATATATCCCTCCACTGCAATTCATATGAGGATGACGAATCCGTATCAGGAATAAGGCTTTACCATTACACCCACGCAAGCGAGGCCAGCATACAGTATGCGGAGACAGTCGCCGCGGCCATTGCTTCTGAACTTGATGCAACCTGTCCAGTATTTGGTGAAAATTATCAGGTGACAAGGGAAGTCAGCATGCCGTCTATCCTTGTAGAAATGGGCTTTATTACGAATGAGGGTGACCGTACCCTGTTTCAGGATGAAGCATGGCAGGAGAAAATGGCTGCGGGTGCTTTTAACGGCATCAAGAGCTACTGCGAAACCTACATAGGCTGATTTGATAACTTAATATAGTGAAAATAAACCGGCGCTTTTAAAAGCGCCGGTTTACCTTTTATGTAAGTTGGATCTATTCACCCGTTTGTGCGTTTTGCCGTACGGCATCAGGCCGGTTTAACTCCGCTCTCGTCTTTTTCAGTATAAAAGCCGCCATAATGCCAGCTAAAACAGCAGTACCAGCAAAATTGCACCAGAGTCCGTTTAGGCCAAATGGCTGAAGCACCACGATTAGTATGACGGGAAAAACAAGCGCCGTTGATACTGAGATCAGCGAAGCCTGCAATGATTTTTCAATTGCCAGCATATAGCTCTGCGTTGCGAAAGAGAACCAGCGGAATATGAACGTAACGCTGAATATTCTCAGTGCAATAACGGCCATTTCCATTATCTCACTATTCGCGTCGGCCATAAACAGGCGCGTGATCTGCTCTGGTATGGCCGCAACGACAACGGCCGCGGCAAGCGAAACAATACAGCTTGCCGTAAAGCAGCATTTTTCTATCGCGCGGACGCGCGAGTATTTGCCGGCGCCCCAGTTATATCCGACTGCGGGCTGGAGAGAATCACACATACCGTACATGAGCGGCTGTATAAAGCCTTCTGCAAACATAAGCACGCCACATACGGAGACTGCGTTTTCACCGCCTATGCGAACAAGAACCGCATTTAAGATAATAGACGTAATCCTGCCTGCAATGTTGTTTAAAAAATTTGGGCTGCCACAGGTTACTGTCTGCTTTATCATTTTTTTGTTAAAGCTCGGCCGGCAGAAATGCAGCAGCGCCTTTCCTCGGAGAAACGGTATAAAGGCGATAAGCACGCTGATAAACATACCAAGGCATGTAGCGGCCGCGGCCCCCCATATCCCCCATTTCAGCACTCCGAGGAATATATATTCCATTATACCACTCAGCAATGACATAAAGATGTTGAGCATCATACTGCCCCGTATGTACCCGCAGATACGCAGGAAATTGTCGACCGCAAACATGATAGTCGTTACCGGCGAGCATAGTGCGTATACTCGGAGGTATTGGACAGCGAACTCGGCAAAATCACCTTCCGCACCCATGGCTCTGATGATCGCCGGTGCTGCCGTAAACATAACGAATCCGATTATTATGCCGGCTCCGACTATCATAATGCAGGCACAGGTGAAGATATTATTTGCTTCTTTGCGCTCACCTCTGCCAAGCGCTATTGATATCGGTACGGAGGAACCGACACCGATGAGATCGGCGAGTGAAAAATTTATTATTACAAACGGCATCGCCAGATTTAAAGCAGCGAATGCTACATCGCCTAAAAACTGTCCTATAAAGACACCGTCAAGCGTCTGGTACAATGCCGAAGCAAGCATACCGATAGCTCCGGGCAACGAAGCAATAAAAAACAGTTTCAACGGCGGTGTTTTTGAAAACAAAGCAGTAGAATCCATTTTTATCCACCTATCCTTTCTATTTAAAATTTTTTCTACATTTATTAATTGATTTTTTGGCCTATACCTCCGACTTCACGCTGTAAAATACCGGCATGCTTTGCCATAAGCGACAAAAGCGCCGATCTCTCGTCTTCGGGCATAGCTTCAAGCGCGCGCTGCTCTGCTAAAACAAGCGGAGCTATCATCTTCTGTGTATACTCTCGGCCTTGCTCCGTCAAAATTATGCGTTTATTTTTCATATTGCCGGGGCTATGCTCCAGCGATATTATCCCCTGCTTTTCCATCTCTTTTAGAGCGGAATTGAGTGTTTGCGGCGGATAATTCCACTCGCTGCACAGCTCGCGCTGCGTATATGCCTTATCAGCAGCATATATCGAGTACAGAAGCCACATCCTCGTGTCGGATATCCCAAGAGACTTTGCATACAAATGGTAAACACCGTCGATCGTCTTATATATCTTATTAAACTCGGCTAGCGGGCCTGTTATATTCTGGCACATACACGACCTCCATTTTTGTCCGAAATCGGATATTTTTCATGGCGAACGTTACAGATTATAATCCGGAATCGGATATATGTCAAGCATGATTTTTTATTTTTTGGCATGGAGATAAGATAACTTTGTGATAGAAGTATGGAATGCTTTTTGTATAAAAAAATAAGAGTCCGGCGCAATCCGCGCAGGACTCTTTCCCCTTCATATCCCCTTATATTTCATTCGTGTAGCCATTCCCCCTCTGATATGGCGTTCCGCTTTGTTTATCTCAAGTATCTCTTTGACTTGGAGATAAAGTGATCTGTTTATATAAGGAAGACGGTCTGATAAGTCTTTATGTTTCGTCGTTACAAAATGGAACGGTTTTAAACAGGCACATTTTCGAAATTGCGTATGTATATGTCGACACTTCCGTCTTTCTGTACGTCTATATTATGTACCAGAGTTTTTAGCTGTGCGTTCGTCAAAAGTTTTATATCGGTAAAACTCTCTAGATCACTTATCATGTTTTCGGCGGCGTCTTGGACAGATCTGCTTTCCCCATAAATTAGAGTTTGTATCCTGATCTCATTTTTTATCTGCGCCGTCTCACTTTGTATCGATGTGATTCTTTCTAAAAGTTCTTCGCGCGATATTAAGTTATCTGTATACATATCCATGTACTTTGTACGTTTGATCTCAAGCTTTTCAAGCGTTTTATCAAGTGTTTTCCTATTGTATATGTCATAATCTTGCTCCATATAGGCACGGCATATTTTACTGCGGATGAGCTTCAGATCGCTTGCAGCTTCCAATGTCGCTACAAAATATTTGTGTAGAACTTCCATGAGATCCTTTTCATCTATACTTACACTGTTTGTACAAGCGCCTTTACCATTTATATTACGTCCCGAACAGACCCACCGAACATATGTGTTCTTGTAAGTGCGCACTGTGCGGCGAAACGACCAGCCGCATTCACCGCATTTTATTAGAGTTGAGAAAAGGTGCTTATTGCTTTGTCTTTCGCTTTTCTGCCTGAAGGCATTGCCGCGCGATATCATAATTTTTCTTGCGTGCTCAAAAAGAGAGGGTTCGATAATTTGAAGCTCAGGGCGATCAACAATAATCCATTCCGACTCGTCTTTATCCTTCCGGCGTCCGGTCAAAAAATCAGTGATCTCCTGTTTTCCGTTTATTATCTTTCCGGTATACAGCTCGTTTGTCAGTATGCGGCAGACAGAGTTTTGACTCCATTTGCAGTTGCGCTTTGTCCTTATGCCGCGCTCATTCAAAAATGATGCGATTTTTGCCGCTCCGTATCCGTCGCATACATACCATCTGTATATCTGGCATATTATTGCCGCTTCTTCTTCGTTAATAGTGAGCTTAAAATATTCTCCTGCGGTTTTAGCGTATCCATAGACGATATTGGGAACACGCCCTCTTTCTGCGTTAAGCTTTTTGCCAAACTTGACTCGCTTTGAGGTGTTTGCGCTCTCCTCCTGCGCCAGCGCACCGAAAATCGTTAAGATGAACTCACTGTTCCCCATGCTCGTCATATTTGCCGTCAAAAACTGAGTCTCAATACCCAGAGACTTTAACTTTCGGATGTTTTGCAAAAGATCGACTGTATTTCGCGCAAACCGCGAGATGTCTTTTACTACAACCATATCAAAAAGTCCGTACTCCGCGTCTGCCATCATACGCAAAAACTCATGTCGATTTTTAATCTTCGTGCCTGAGATCCCTTCGTCAGCATAAAGCCGCACAAGCTTATCACCTGTGCGGCTCGTATATTCAGCAAAAAATGCCTTTTGCGCCTCTAAACTGTTTAACTGATCCTGCTTGTCCGTTGAAACACGGCAATATGCAGCAATATTCATCTGTTTTTCCCGCCTTCCGTAATTGCTCTGTTTATTTCGTGTTTTTGTTCGTTCTTATGCGGTTCAAGTGATTTTATAAGCTCACTTTTGAGCTTGTCCGCACTTATCTGAACGAACAGCCTTTCCAGAAATGCGGCGGTAATTTTTTGAGGGTTAGGATCGTGTATGCGGAATTGTAACTGTCTTTTTTTCATAACGCCAACAACCCCTCTCCGCCGTCTTCTTATTTAATTTGTATGCGTGTACAGGTAAAAATATTACCGGCAGGCGGCAATAAAAATATCCCCAAACTGTAAAATACCGTCTGGGGATATACTGTCATTATTCACTTATTGCCCTCAAGATACTCAGTCTTAACCCTCAAGCGGTTTATTGCTCTGGCAAGTCTTGCCTGACTTGAGCGGTATTCCTGAATGCTCCTCTTCTGCAAAAGCTCCTCTCTGGCCTCATCAGCATCTCGTTTTGCCCTGTTTGCATCGATATCTTCGGGGCGTTCCGCTGAGTCGACCAAAACCAGAACAGTGTTATCCTCTATTTTTATTATCCCGGAGGAAACGGCTGCAATCTGCGCAGGATGCTCCGGGATTTTGTATTTCAGAGTACCCGGCACAACAACTGCGATGACATTTCTATGATGCGCCAAAATTCCGCACTGACCTTTGAGTGTAGGAACAACAAGAGATTCGCACGGCCCTTCATAAAATGCGCTGTCAGCGGCTAATATAGAGACCTGAAAAGTGTCCATAGCTATGCCTCACTTTCAAGCTTGTGCGCTTTTTCCAAAGCATCCTCAATTGTGCCGACATTGTAAAATGCGGCTTCTGGGACATTGTCCACTTCGCCCTCCACGATCGCTTTGAAACTCCTGATAGTGTCTTTAAGCGGGACGTAAATTCCGGGAATGCCAGTAAATTTTTCTGCGACGTGAACAGGCTGTGCTAAAAATCTCTGGATTTTTCTGGCACGAGCAACTATAAGTTTATCTTCGTCACCAAGCTCATCCATACCTAAAATTGCAATAACGTCCTGCAGATCGTTGTATTTTTGAAGTATTTCCTGAACGCGCCGCGCAATATTGTAATGCTCCTCGCCTACTACGCTGGCTTCAAGAATCCTCGATGTTGATGATATTGGATCGACAGCAGGATATATGCCCTGCTCGGCGATCTGACGGCTCAAAACAGTCGTTGCATCCAGATGCGTAAAAGTAGTTGCCGGAGCCGGGTCTGTAAGGTCATCGGCTGGGACATAGACTGCCTGTACCGATGTGACCGAGCCCTGTGTCGTCGATGTTATCCTCTCTTGAAGCTCACCCATTTCTGTTGCAAGCGTAGGCTGATAACCGACGGCGGACGGCAGACGGCCGAGCAGTGTTGAAACCTCACTGCCTGCCTGGACAAAACGGAAAATATTATCGATAAACAGAAGAACGTCCTTACGCTCGACATCTCGAAAATACTCCGCCATTGTGAGCCCCGACAGGGCAACGCGCATTCTGACGCCGGGAGACTCATTCATCTGTCCAAAAACGAGGGCAGTTTTACTGAAAACACCGCTCTCCTGCATTTCCTTATAGAGGTCATTTCCTTCGCGGCTTCTCTCACCTACACCGGTAAAAATAGAATATCCGCCATGTTCCATAGCGACATTGTGTATAAGCTCCTGAATAAGCACGGTCTTACCAACGCCGGCGCCGCCGAAAAGTCCGATCTTCCCGCCCTTTGGGTACGGCTCCAAAAGGTCGATAACCTTAATACCAGTCTCCAATATTTCAACAACAGGACGTTGGTCCTTAAACGCCGGCGGCTTGCGGTGTATTTTCCAGTGCGGTTCACTCTGTGGGACTTCCGGGCCGTCATCTATCGGCTTTCCAAGTACATTAAACATACGGCCGAGCGTACACTCGCCGACCGGGACTTTTATCCCTTCTCCGTTTGCAGTTACCTGCATACCGCGTACGAGATTATCGCTTTCGGCCAGCATGATGCAGCGTACAGTATCGCTGCCTATATGCTGCATGACCTCCATAACACGTTCTTCACTGCCGACTGTTACAGTCAACGCCTCTTTGATCCTCGGCAATTTACCATGTTCAAAAGAAACGTCTACAACAGGTCCTGAAACTGCCTTTATCCTACCTGTATTCATGGTGCGTTACACCCCCTTACTGTGTTTAAGCTTTTGTGCCCTTGCTCCTGAGGACACTTCAGTAATCTCTTGTGTGATCGCTGCCTGTCGTACCAGATTAAACTGTACCGACAGCGAGTCTATGATCTTCTCCGCATTTTGATTTGCTGAATTCATCGCTGTCATCCTCGCATTTTGCTCGCTGCAAAAGCTGTCTACCAGCGCGCTGTAAATAAACCCGGATACATAACTCTGAATGACATTATCTAATACACTGCTTATCGACGGAGAAAACTCAAATGACTCGTAATTTTCCTCCGCTCCGGGAGTCGCAGTAAACTGACGGCGATGGAACGGCAGTATCCTTGTACAAATTGCCTCTGAATTTAAACCGTTTTTGAAATCGGTATATATGACATATATTTTGTCAAGCTCTCCGTTATTAAACATCTCAAGGAGTATCGACGAAATTTCCCTCGCGCGGTGCATAGTGGGGTTCTGCGCAGTATAGAGAAAACTTCGTTCTATTGGGATATGGTGCTGAGAGAAAAACTGACGCCCATATTCGCCTACAACAAAAAGCTTTGTATCTTCATGTTCTGCCAGCAGTTTCTGTGCTTCTTTTATTACGTTAAGATTATATGCACCTGCAAGACCTTTGTCGGCGGTGATAACAAGGCAGGCATAAGTACCATTTAAAGTCGCGCCGCCCTCTACAGGATAGAAATATTTGCTGTCAACTTCCTTGTCTGTCCTGAAAATGCGTTTTATCTCATTGCGGAGAGCGGTAAAATACGGTGTCGTCTTATCGAGCTCACTTTTTGCTTTGCGCATTTTAGTCGAGGCAATAAGATACATAGCGTTTGTGATCTTCTGCGTATCCCTAACGCTCTTTATGTGATTTTTTATCTCCTTAGTGTTCGGCATATCTGCTCCTTACCCTAACCGAGCTTTTCCCTCTACTACACGTTTTTGAAAATCTTCCGCCAGCTCAATAATACTGTTACGGTTTTCTTCAGAAAGTTTACCAGTTTGCTCAATATCCCGACTTATATACGGAGCTTGCGCTTCAATATACTTTAACAGCGCACTGTTGAACTCACTTATTTTATCAAGCGGAATATCCTTGATCGTATGTGCAAGCGCAACAACAAGAAGGATCACCTGCTCGTGCTGTTTAAGCGGGTGGTGCTGATCCTGCTTCAAAAGCTGCATAAGTCCCTGTCCATATATGAGCTGATGTTTTGTAGTATCATCAAGATCACTTGAAAACTGTGTAAATATTTCCATTTCGCGATACTGAGCCAAATCAAGGCGTATCGTACCCGTTGCTGACTTCATTGCGCTGGTCTGCGCGTCTCTGCCGACACGAGATACGGAAAGGCCGACATTGACCGCCGGGCGCTGGCCCGAGAAGAACAGATCGCTCTCAAGGAATATTTGACCGTCTGTAATAGAAATAATATTTGTCGGGATATACGCCGATACGTCGCCTGCCTGAGTTTCTACTATAGGCAGCGCTGTCATACTACCGCCGCCCTTTTCATCAGACAGATGTGCCGCCCTCTCCAAAAGCCTTGAGTGCAGATAAAATACATCACCAGGATAGGCTTCACGTCCGGGCGAACGCTCCAAAAGCAGGCTTAGCGCACGATATGCAATAGCATGCTTTGAGAGGTCATCGTATACGATGAGAACATCTCTGCCCGCATTCATAAAGAATTCGCCCAAAGCACAACCGGCATATGGGGCAATGTACTGTAGCGGCGCAGGCTCGTTTGCGGACGCATTGACGACTATTGTATAATCCATAGCGCCATGCTGGCGGAGAGTCTGCACAAGCTGCGCGACTGAACTCGCCTTTTGTCCGATAGCTACATATATACAGATTACGTCGTTGTCTTTCTGATTTAAGATCGTATCCAAGGCTATCGTTGTCTTGCCTGTCTGGCGGTCACCTATTATAAGCTCACGCTGACCGCGACCGATCGGAAACATGGAGTCAATAGCTATGAGTCCTGTCTCCATCGGCTTATTGACAGGCTGACGGTCCAGTATACTCGGTGCAGGCGACTCGATCGGACGGTAATCATCTGCGTTTATTGGTCCTTTTCCGTCTATCGGAGAGCCAAGTGCATCGACCACGCGGCCTACAAAATCGTTTCCAACAGGAACACCGGCCATTTTTCCGGTACGTCTGACCGTGTCACCCTGCTCGATCTCCTGCTCATCACCGAAAAGTATACAGCCGATCCTGTCGGCCTGAAGATCCTGAACCATTCCTCTTATACCTGACGAAAACAGCAGGATCTCACCATATGCGGCATGATCGAGACCGCTTACATGGGCAATACCGTCTCCGACCGATACGACCGTACCGATCTCCTCCGCAAGAGCCTGCGGTGTCCAGCCAGCAACCATATCTTTAATGAGAGGAATGATCTGCCCATTAGAAAAAGGCAGATCTGCCAGCGCGTCTTTAAGCTGGGTAAACCTGCCTCTTAGACTCCAATCGTATACGACCGAGCCTATCTCAAGCTTAAAGCCGCTGGCTATTGTTTTATCATCTTCCCAGGCGAGGACGATATCAGAACCGTATTTTTTCTCTAAAAAAGATTTTATATCGGACATCTGCTCGTCGCTAGGCGGCGTTATGCCCTTTAATACTGCTCGCAACTCACTCAACGTCCTGCTCCTTTGCCGCCGCTGTCAAAAACTCATCATAAATTTTCGATGAGTTTTCCTCCAAAAGCTTTCTTGTTGCCTCAACGGCAATCTGCGCAATTTGCTCTCTGGCCTCGCTGAGCATTCTGCTGCGCTCCTGCTCCGCCGATTCTTTTGCAGACTGAACCATTTTACAGCTTTGTTCTTTTGCGCTTTTTAGCATTGAGTCAGCCAGTGTTTCGGTCTCTTTGACAGCCTTTGCCTTCATCTGCACGATTTCTGTCTCGATCTCGTCTATTTTGGTCTGATATTCGCTTTCAAGAGTTGTAGCATGGGACAACTTATCATTAGCTGTCTTCTCAAGCTCCTCATAATATGCAGAACGTTTGTCCATGAACTCTTTTACGGGTTTATAAAGCAGAAAATAGAGTCCACCAGCCAAAATGGCGAAGTTAAAAAGGTGCAGTATGATCTGATTAAAATCTATATTTAATGGAATGTTCAACCTAGTCACTCACCTTTACAGAACGAATATAATAAGTATTGCCACGATCAGGGCGTAAATTATAGCGGTCTCAATAAAGACAAGTCCGAGCATCATCGATGTTCTGATGCTGTCACTGGCCTCAGGCTGACGGGAAATACCCTCTGATGATTTTGCTATTGCAATACCCATGCTGATAGCACCGCCCGCTGCAGCAATACCTACAGCAAGCGCAGCAGCCATAGCCTTCGAGCCGGTAGAACTATCTTCGTTTTCCTCTGTTTCTGCCGCTATCGTTACAGCCTCATCACCTGTGTTGCCCGATCCGTCTTGATTCTGCGCAAACGCCGGTACGGCGACGAGTGCGGCAATTAAGGCTACAAGCATAATGTTCATTACAAGTTTTTTGATGTTCATTTTATTTACCTCCTAAGATGTGTGCCTATATGTCAAGCAGAATGCTTTTTAGGCTTTTTTTCATTTGGATGTGATACTTCTCCATAAAACAATGCCGTAAGCATTGTTAAAACATAAGTCTGTATAAGCGCATGCAGCAACGTGAATATAACGCCGACGATGACAGGAAGTACAAAGCTAAGGGTAATATAATAATACACAAGCTCTGTTACAAGAAGACCGCTTAGTAGCGCGCCGAAAAGCCTGAAGCTCATCGATATCGGCAGTGAAAACTCTTTTAATGTACTGGCAACGCCTTTGAGCCTATTTTGGGCAATACCACCGGATAGAATAATGCAGTAGGATAAGCAGCCAAGCGATATTGCCGCATTAATATCTGACAGTGGAGCTGGAAGCGCTATTGAGACACTGTTTACTGTTACAGCTTGAAGGCCAAACAGTTCAAATATGGTGCCAACGAAAATATATACTCCCGCAGCAAATATATATGCTCCTAAAAACTTATTGCGGTGCGGACTGTTCGATTTCGCAAGCGAGTCAAAAATCCCCACAATCTGCTCAATGACGATTTGGAATTTTCCCGGGACATATTTAAACTTAGGAATTGCAAAAATCCTTACCAGTGCCGCCGCTATAAGCAAAACGCCGGTCACGACAAACCCTGACACGACCGCAGGATTAACTTGGATCACTCCAAACAGGTCTATTTTATCGTTTTCGTGTAAAACAGCATCTCTCATAACCTCTTTTATAGGTTCTTGTTCGCTGTCTGCCGGATATGTCACAATTGCCGCAACAAGCAGCAGAACCACAATACACAACCAGACCATAATCCCGGTTTTTTTCTTTTTACCGCTCATATTCTGCTCCTTTCAACTGGGGTGATGCCTTGCTCCCCTCAACAGCCGATGAGCACTAAGGCAATTAAAAATTAAAACCGCAGAAAATCTCCGCGGCACAGGCAAGTTATAGATAGCGGGCTTTGTTTTAGAGCCTTTCATGGCTGATCATAATCGCGACGTGTTTTGCGCCGCAATAAAGCAAAGTCAAACATATGATAACATACCAATGCTCATCATGCTTTTAAAACAGAACAATTATACCAGTTTTGTTTTGGATATACCATGGTCAACATGTCAAAAGTTTCATGTACCATACGTCATTTATTAATAAGGATGCACAACCAGTTATATGGAAATTCATACATTATATTTCTTCGATATTTTTCCTTATATTCCGGTTTATATTCCGGTATATGCCGCATCATAAAAAGTCTCCCTGCAAGCCACATTTAAAATATGCCTGAGGAAGACTTTTTATCATTTTAATTCCAGTATACGCCCTAGAGATTTTATCAATTTATACAGGTATATATTCGATACAAATGATGATGCGCTCTAAAATGTTACTTCTGTATGTACAGTAGATTTTGATACCTTGAAGTGTTTTGCGGCGGCGCGAACGGTTGATCTGTTTTCAATGATGTACAGGGCCAGATCGCACGCGCGTTCCTCTATGTCGGTTTTCAATAACATCACTCCCACAAATATTCCTCATCAAAATATATGAAGTTTTCGCGCTCTGTATGTCATTGATAAAATATATTAAACAAACGAGGCCCTGATAAAACCAGCGCCTCGTTAAAATGTAATTAGATCAGATAGTAAATTTATACCAGAATGTAGTCTCGGAAGTTGCGCTTTCAGATAGCTCTGTCTCAAAAGCCTCGTAGTCGTCGTTTCGGAGAGCCGTATCGGCGAGATAATCGCGATAGATATCGCCATACCCCTCAAAATACACAAGATAGAATCCGTCGTTTTCCAGATGGAACATCTCTATATCGCCAACGTTACGTTCCTCTTCAAACAGCCAGTCATTTATCTGATCGACGTACTGATATTTATAAACATATTCGATCATCGCTCCCGGATCGGTTCTGTTGCTCTCGTCATATGTCTCGGCAAGTGCTCCAAATGATTCGCCGGTCCTGTCGCCTGCGTCAAACTCATCGAGAATCGCTTCCATATCGCTGCGTGTTGTTTCAATGTTTTCCGCTACAGCGGCATCATATTCTTCCTCTGTCTCATAATTGCTTGGCGCAACAATATCGATGAGGTTATATATCATCCGAATATTAGCCGTCTGATAGTCATTGCCATCAATACCGATAAAATATACGACATAATAGCCTGTGTTGCCTATTTCAACGCCGACATCGCCTTTTTGCCTGCCGTCGGCCATCAGCCACTCGACATATGCGGACTCAATATCAACGACGCTCTGGTTCAAAAGCGTTGCATCCTCGTCCTCATACGTTTCCTTGTCGTCCTCAGACGCGTATTCGTACGCGAGGTCTATAAAATCTCTTTCGCTTTCAACCTGCCCCGCAAATTCTTCCGCCGCAAGCCTTGCATTTTCCATTGCGGTCTCGTTATCTACCGTCTCATCCTCTTCGGTATCGGGATCGTCCTCAACCTCTTCGGCAACAAATTCAAACACTCTGAATGAAACGACGTCAAGCCGGTCTCTGTTCTCCTCATAATATTCGTCAAGTTCCTCCTGCGAATATTCAAACGAATCATAGACACTGTCAGCGTATTCGGTTGCAAAATAGAAATCCCAGCTTACATCCATGAACGCGTCCTCTGTCATTACGTTGCCGTACATGGATTTGAGATAACGATTAAACGTTCTGTTAGCTGATTCGGCGTCCGATTTTGTATCTTCTATCATATCATCAAACTCGGCACGCATGTCCTCAGTCTCTTCAAAACCGTTTGCCTCAGCCTCCTGAAGCAGTCGGACAGTGGATTGTATCATTGTGAGAGTCTCCTCGCGCAGAGTATCCTCGTCCGGCATTGCAAAGTCATAATATGTGCCGTACTCGTTATAGATCTCCTCGTAGTATGTGTAGTAAAGAGTATAATAATAGTAGTTATATTCTGCGACAGAGATCGGTTCTCCGCTGACGACAAGCGCCGTTCTCCCCGCGTAAACCGCCGGGATACTGAATATAGTTACGAATAACGCAAAGATCACGACCACTATCGACGCAATCATTATATTCTTTT
>CALXCR010000075.1 GCA_944386855.1 uncultured Oscillospiraceae bacterium | reverse complement strand
CGAGGAACTGCGGATTCATCGCCGCGATCTGCATCGCGATATCTTTGCCGAGCTCCTCGACCTTCGCCGTTTCGGCGACGTCAGTCTCGATATTTACAAGAACGCCTATCTTGCCGCCTGCATGGATATACGGCACGTTGAGGCCTTCGCTGTACCTTGCAAAGCGGCGGACTTTGATGTTTTCGCCGATTACGAGGACCATCTCCTGCTGCTGCTCAGTAACCGTTCTTCCGGTATCGAGATATTCGCAGGCCATAAGCGCGTCAAGATCCGCCGGCGCTTTCTCCGCCACGACCTGCGCTACGCCCTTAACGAAATCGACAAATTTCTCGTTCTTGCCGACAAAGTCCGTCTCGGCGTTGACTTCGACTACGACGCCCACGCCGTTTATAACGGCGGCGTACGCCATACCCTCGGCAGCGATCCTGCCGGCTTTCTTCTGCGATGCGGCGAGGCCCTTTTCACGAAGCCATTCGACCGCCTTATCCATATCGCCGTCGGAAGCGGTGAGCGCTTTTTTGCAGTCCATCATGCCGACGCCGGTCATTTCTCTAAGCTCTTTAACATCTTTAGCTGTAAATGCCATGTCTCTTCCTCCGTTTGTCTTTAGTCAATAAGATTATTCCGCTTTTTCCTCTTCAGCCGACGCCGTCTCCTCGGCCGCTTCTGCTGCCAGAGCTTCTTCAACGACCTCTGCGGCCATTGTCTCTTCGCCCTCGGTCTCTTCAGCGGCGTCCTCGCCCTGTCTGCCCTCTACGACAGCGTTTGCCATCGTCTGTGAGATGAGCTTGATGGCGCGGATGGCGTCGTCATTGCCGGGGATAACGTAATCCACCTCGTCGGGATCACAGTTCGTATCTACTATAGCCACGATCGGGATATGGAGCTTCCTCGCCTCAGCGATAGCGTTTCTCTCCTTGCGCGGGTCGACGATGAACAGCGCCGACGGGAGCTTTTTCATCTCTTTAACGCCGCCGAGATACTTCTCAAGCTTTGCAATCTCGTTCGTGAGCTTGCTGACTTCCTTCTTCGGAAGGATGTCGAACGTGCCGTCCTCCTGCATTTTGCGGAGCTGGGCCAGTCTCTCTATGCGGGTGCGCATCGTCTTGAAGTTTGTCAGCATTCCGCCGAGCCAGCGTGCGTTTACATAGAACATGCCAACGCGTTCGGCCTCTTCACGAACTGCGTCCTGGGCCTGCTTCTTCGTGCCGACAAAGAGGATCGAGCCGCCCTCCGCCGTGATGTCGCGGACAAAGTTATAAGCTTCTTCAAGCTTTCTTACCGTCTTCTGAAGGTCGATGATGTAGATGCCGTTGCGCTCCATGTAGATATAGGGAGCCATTTTCGGATTCCATCTTCTTGTCTGGTGGCCGAAGTGTACGCCGGCCTCCAAAAGCTGTTTCATTGATACTACTGCCATTTTCTTCTTTCCTCCTAAGTTTGTTGTTACCTCCACGGGCTTCCACCCTTCTGCCAACCTTGCGGCACAAGGCAAAAAGTCCGCCCGTGTGCGTAGTGCCTAAAGATTATAGCAAAAAGTCCCTTAAAATGCAAGGATTTTCTTGCCTTTATACGAATAATTTTTCACGTCTTTTTTCCCTTCTAAACTCTCCCGACACTTCTATAAGTATTATGTCGTCGCCTATCCTGCGTATGCAGTCCCACGGGACGATGATGTCGTCCTCCCTGCCGAATATCCCGAAAAAACGGCACTGTCCGGGGAGCACTATCGCGACAAGCTGCCCCGTCACCGTATTGACGATGACGTCGCAGACAAAGCCCATCCTCATCCCCGTACATATATTTATTACTTCCTTGCACCTGAGATCGCCTATCCTGCACTGCATTTCGGTTTAAACCCCCTGTCATGTTAAAAGATCGCGCTCTTTTTACCGTCTATGAAATATATATGCTGGGACGCGGGGGTTTATCACTTAAATTTCAGAAGAAGAGCGCATCATTTTGCGCCCCTCTTCCGTTTATATGCTCAGTCACACAGATTTGCGCTCCCGCGTGACTGCCTATGCTGTTTCATATCCGAAAATAAGCCGATTCCACAGGGCAAAGACCTCTCTCGCATAGCAGTTCACCCTTACAAGCACCCCTCGCGTTTGAGCGCCTATCATCGCGGGGTCATATCCCTGCACCTTTGCCATCACTTTCGCCCGCAGGACATGATAGTCCCCCGTAACGACGGCAACGGCGGCGTCAGGTCTTTCCGCTTCTATGATCTCGTATGAAAACTTTATATTCTGATAGGTATCCTGCGCCCTATCCTCTTTTACTATCCGCTCCGGCGAAATTCCGTTTTGTGCAAGCCAGTTTGCCATGCACTCGGCCTCGGACATCTCCTCGCTCGTCGTATACCCGCCGGATACTATGCAGACGGTATCGGGGTGGAGGTTTAAATACTCAAGTGCCGCTTCAAGCCTTAGCCGGAGCAGGTCTGACGGGGATGATCCCTCGACTCCTGCGCCGAGGACTATCAGGAAATCAGCTTCTATCTCGTCAATACCCATATCATCAAGCTCCTCGTCTCCGGTCTGGTAGCCGTACACAACAGCTCCCTCTGTCACGGCAAACGCAAAGCAGAAAAGTATCACGCCGTACGTCAAAAGCTTTTCTGTCCATGCGGCGATCCGCGGGTAGCTTGTCTTTATTGCCTTTACGGCGCAAAATGCCAGAACGGCCGCCCCTGCGCCAAGGGACATATTCCCCAAAATGAGGTAGTTTTTCGATATCGCCCGAAGTGCTGCCCCCGCCGTTATAAGTCCTGCCGCGGCTAAAAGTCTCGTTAAATAAGATTTTTTGTCCGTCGTGTTCATTTTATCCCTGCACGCTTTCCGAAAGCCGCTCCCACTCTTCCATTTTCTCATCGAGCCGCTTTTCCGTCTCCGCCCTCGCGCTCTCAAGCTCCATCAGCTTCTCGTAGTCAGACGAAAACTCCTCCATTTGCGAGTCTATGCGTGCAACTTCCTCCTCGAGCGCGGCGATCGCGGCTTCAACTTTCGCAAGCTGCTTTTCGGCGGATACAGGCCTCTGTCTTTTCGGCTTTTGCACGCGCTCGCGCGACGCCTCCTTAGCCTTTTTCTCTTTTTCGACCTGTTTTAGGTGCTCCATACGCGCCTTATACTCGCGGTACTGCTCAAACGTGCCGCGAAAATCGTGCAAAGCACCGTCCTCTATCTCCCAGATCCTCGTCGCAAACTTGTTTATGAAATACCTGTCATGCGATACAAAAAGCAGCGCCTCCTCGTATTCCTCAACTGCCTCTTCAATCCACTCCCTCGAGATTATGTCAAGGTGGTTTGTCGGCTCGTCAAGTATAAGGAAATTTATGTCTTTCCGCATCAGGATGCACATACGAAGCCTGCTCTGTTCGCCGCCGGATAATTGCGACACGGGCTTGAACACGTCCTCACCTGAAAATTTAAAAGCACCCAGACGGTCTCTCGCCTCCTGCGGCTGGAAATTTTCGTCCATGACAAGCGTATCGAGCACGCTTCTGTGCGGGTTTTTAAACTTTATTACCTGCGGCAGATACGCCGTCTTTATCGCAGGGCCTATCTTTACAAAGCCCGTATCCGGTCTTTCCTCTCCGACGATGATCTTCAGCATCGTCGACTTTCCCGTGCCGTTATCGCCTATAAGCGCTATCCGCTCGCCGCCGCGCACGGAAAGTTCCACGTCACCAAACAGATTTTTCCCGTCGTAGCTCTTCGAAAGTCCCTTGATCACCATGACCTCGTCTCCGGAAAACGATTTTTCGGAGAATTTCGCCCGCATCTTCCTCTCCGTCTGCGGACGCTCCACCTTGTCAATACGGTCTATGCGGCTTTGTATTGCAAACGACTTTTTCATCAGGTTTTTGTTGCCCGTGCCCCACTGATACAGCCTGTCGCGCGCCTCTTCAAGCCGCTTTATCTCGCTCTGCTGCTTTTCATACTGCTTCTGCTGTTCCTCGAGTTTGCGCTGCTTTTCCCTTACGAAAAAGCTGTAATTCCCGTTATATATCTCCGCCTTGCCGTTTACGACCTCGATCGTCCTTGTCGCCACCTGGTCAAGGAAATACCTGTCGTGCGATATTGCAAGGACCGTGCCCTTGAATTTTGCAAGATACTCCTCAAGCCACTCTGCCGCCTTCATATCGAGGTGGTTTGTTGGCTCGTCTAGCAGCAAAATATCAGTGTCCTCAAGTATCAGCCTTGCGAGATTCAGCCTTGTTTTTTCCCCGCCTGACAGCGTATCGAAAAGCTGGTCGCGCTGTTTCTGCGGTATCATAAGCCCGTTTGCAACGGTGTTTCTCAGCCTGTCAAGCTCGTACCCTCCAAGCCGTTCAAACTCCGCCGACAATTTGTCATACTCGCGCATCACCGTGGGGGAATCGTCCTCCCCCATCCGCACCGCAAGCTCCTCGAGACGGCGCTGCATTTTATATATCCTGTTGTGCGCCGTTTTAAGCACATCCTCGCCCGTGTAGTGCGGCGGATATTTCGGTATCTGCGTAAGTATGCCGGCCCTTTTTCCGGCCGGCATTACTATGTCGCCTTCATCAGGCTCAAGCTCACCCGATATCAGTCGGAACAGCGTCGTTTTCCCGGCGCCGTTTTTCCCGAGTATACCGACATGCTCACCCTCATATACCTCAAAGGATATCCCGTCCAATATATTGTTGTTTTCCTCAAAAGCTTTTACGACTCTTTTGACTGAAAGATCTATCATTTTTATTCACCGATCCGGTCTACGCTTCAGTTATCGATCATGTTTATTTTGTTTGGTATCCGCAGTTTTCCCACCGCCGGAGAAGGATTCCCCGTGCTCCTGTCAGGAGGCCTCCCAGCGGCGGTTTTATATCATACGGCATCGCCATAATGTTTGTAATAATCATCTTTTTGGGGTTGCCCCATACAGAGGGAGCAGAAAAAGAAGTTAAATTAATATATAATAATATCTATACAGCGGATATTATAGCATAATTTCGACGATTTTGTAAATCTTTACGATCTGGCGCATTTTACCGGTGCAACAGAGCACGAAATGTTGTATAATGGTATAGAAAAAGTTGTACATCAGTATCCGAAAGTTGCACGCCGGCAGACACCAGGTTGTACGCCGCCGAGCGGTCGGTTTGGCATACGCGGTCGGCGCAAAACACGCTTTTGGTTATGCGTAGTTTTTCCCGCGGCGTGTATGCTGTGCAAAGCGGGTTGATTTTTAATTTGACGGGAGGTCTTTATGGCAAAGCTTAACCGAAATTCATCCGACAAACAGATAAAAAAGCTCATATTTGAAGAGCTCGCCGACAATCCCGGCCTTCGCCGCAAGGAGCTTATCGAGCTGTGCATATCGCATTTTGATTTTACCGCCTCGGAATTTAAAGACCGTTCCTCCGGCGGCGTCGTAGTTCAGACAAAATCGCGCATAGGCACGCTTTTGTCCGCTATGCTGCGCGAAAACGATATAAGCGAAAACGACATCGGTCAGATGTATGTTCAGACGACTATCCGCAAAATACTGGATTACGACGACGCGGTTGAATACCTGCTTTCCATTCTCTCGCCGACAAAAGCCATGTCAAAGCAGCGCATATACAAGATGGCGGAGGATGAGTTTCGTCCGCTCAACGATACGTCAAACAGCATACGCGCCCTTATGGGCAGCGTGCTTGCGCGCCTCGAGCAGGAAAACAGGGTGATACGCAAAAGCTCCGGTTACATACTGCCGCCCGTATCGCACCTGCCCAACACGGAGCTTGGCTATTACCTGAACAAGTCCAAAACGTCGGACGATCTCTTCGACTGCTATATAAACGCCGTCCACATAAAAGGCGGTGAGTGGTTTGAGATATACGCCGTTGAACTCATATCTATATACTACGGCCGGATATGCGGTAAGACCGTTACCGCGGCGAGCGTCTGCGGCGGATCCAACGACGGCGGCATTGACGGGATCGTCGAGACGACAGACTGGCTGGGATTCCGTGAAAACACTCTTATGCAGATGAAAAACCGCCGCGCGGTTATGACCTCAAAGGATGTGCGCGAATTTTACGGCGCCGTTTGCGCTGAGCAGGGCTCGCGAGGCGTTTTTGTGACGATATCGTCTTTTCACAAGGACGCGGAGACACTCATCGACAAGATCGACAATCTCGTCGGTATCGACGGCCCAAAACTCTTCGAGATAGCTTCGCTGTGCAAATTCGGTATTATAGAGGAAAACGGCAGGCTTATACTTGACTACAAACTGTTTTTAAACGATTCTCCGCTGTCGTCAGCAAGCGGGGCGGCATAACTCCCCGCCTATCCGTGAATTTTAGCAAACTAAAACGGGACATATGAAAATATGTCC
>CALXCR010000074.1 GCA_944386855.1 uncultured Oscillospiraceae bacterium | reverse complement strand
GTCAACTATCTTCAGCTCGCCGTAATAGTCTCGACCCCAGACAGTTGACAATATGCTGTCCCTTGAGAGTGCTTTCCCCGGGTTTTCCATGAACATCTTCATTATCGAGTACTCAACCTGCGTGAGCTTTATACGCTCCCCGTTTTTCTCGAATGTTCTGTTTCTTATATTGAGCTTGAACGGCCCTTGGACTATTTCATCCGTATCGATAGGCATATCGCCCAGACGGCGGCACAGCGCATCGACACGCGCCGTCAGCTCAGCCGGAGAAAACGGCTTTGTCACATAGTCGTCAGCACCCGTCATGAGCCCCATGACACGGTCCATCTCCTGCGCGCGGGCAGTCAGCATTATTATACCTATCTTTTTATTGTCCCCGGCACGTATCCTGCGGCACACCTCAAAACCGTCCATATCAGGCAGCATGACGTCGAGCAGCGCGACCTTTATATCAGGGTTTTCTTTAAGTTTTTCAAGCGCCTCTTCCCCGGTCGCCGCCTCTATCGGCTCGTATCCGGAGCGCTGAAGGTTTATAACGACGAAGCTCCTTATATTAGCCTCGTCCTCCATTACAAGAACTTTTTTCATCGTCATATCCTCTCTTTCAAATCTCTCCCGTTAGCCATTCCGCGTATATCTCGTTAAAGTTGCTCCGGATCTCATCTGCCGACACATCTAGCGGAATATCCTCATATGCGCTCTCGAGTATCTCCGCGGCGAATATCGTCCCGTTTCTATCACTGTTATCTTTTAAAATAAATCTATTCGGCTGATATGCCCGCTCTTCCCTATTTGCACCCGTGAGCGCGTATATTTTCAGGAAATCGGTAAATGTTCCGTCGCCGTTTATATATGAAAACACAACGGCTCTTTCGCCGGTCTGTGTATCGTCTCTCCTTATGGTTATATATCCGACCCAATCGTCAGGCAGTGCAAGATACCACCCATCGGAGAAGTTGTGATATGTCGTCAGAACGAGCTGTCTGCTGCCACTGTCATCATAGGAATGCCATTTTAAGATATAGTAGCTTGTCGTACCGGACTGCGACGTCAAAAGCTCGGGGTGAGGAACCTCGATTATGCCGTCGTTGTTTATATCGGTGCTGTACACGCTGTATGGCCTCGTCGTGGATGTGCTGACTTTGGTCTCCTGGTCGAGCGTAACATTTTCCAGCTCGTAGCTCAATCCGTTTCGCTTATATGCTATTATATCGGTTATAACAGAGCTTCCCATTGTGCTTTCAACGTATATTGCGGCCTCACCGTTGTTGAGATATCCCGTTCTCACCCGCGACAGCGCTAGAATCCCCCTCGACAGTTCCGTTTCGCTGCTTACGACTTCTCCGTCCTGCATCAGAGAATATGCGGTCACTTTACCCTGCTCCGATGAGTCGGACGTACTTATCGTTATGACGTCGCTCCCGCGTTCTCCGCCGAGATCTCCGCCCATCTTATGAGTGACATAAGTCGTATATTCCGTCCTTACTATCGGCGCTGCCTGAAGGTCTTTTATCAGATAGACGCACAGAAGCTTCATCTCGTCGCTTATCTGCCAGCCGACAACAACCTCGCTTATATTATCCCCGTCCATATCGACGTAGGTGATGCTCTCTATGCTTGTACCCTCTCCCTCTATGACAAGCGTTTGCTCATATGCACCGTCACTGCTGCCGTCATTGTCAAAGATATATATTTTGAGCGGCGCTCCCACCTCATCGGTTTTGAAGCAGGCGACTGCCTCGTCCGTACCGTCGTTGTCGATATCGACGAGCTGTACCGACGACCTGTTCGAGCCGGATGTCGGTGCAAGATACTCCGCACCCGCCGCGATAACCTGATCTACCGCCTCCTGAAGCTCGAAATATTCGTTTGAAAGCTGCGGCAGGGCGTACATATCCTCTATCGGCGTTGCACCCACACAGCCGGACACCGTCATCATAAGGAAGATAAGCGCCGCCACTGCGATAACTTTTTTAAGCAATGTTTTCAACGCCGTTTCTCCTTTCGCGTTTCGTCTGTTTAAAGCAATTTTTTTGTACTCTGCACTAATATATAATTTTACCACACACTCCATAAAATGTGTAGCCTTTCTTTGAATTTTAGGGTATGATAATAGCCGGGTGATAAAGCTATGGATATTTTTTGCGCGCCGCGACAGGACGGCGAAAACGCGTCCGAGTTCGTGCGTATGCTTCTTAAGTTGGCATATAGCTCTTTATTCGGCGGGGAGATGCCCGAAATCTCGAAAACTCCCGATGGTAAGCCGTATTTTGTCTCCAGACCGGATATCTGTTTTTCTCTCAGCCACACCGACGGTTTTGTGCTCTGCGCTATCGGCGAAAATGAGGTTGGTGCGGACATACAGGTCATACGGAACATACATCCGCGCCTGCCGGAACGCGTCTGCGCCGCACACGAGCTTGAGCAGTTTGACTTTTTTGAGCTCTGGGCGCTTAAAGAGAGCGTTATAAAGCTATTCGGCAAAGCGCCGGCCGAGTATCGCGATATCGCGTTTTCGCGCCGCTGCGGAAATATCATTTGTTCGATACCTGGCATCCGCGCGCGGCTTTACGGTGAGATCCCCTCATGCGCCGTCGCCGCGTGCTGCTTTAACGGTGATCTGCCGGAGCACCTTTTGATCGTTCCGCCGGAAAAACTGCATTTGACCACTTGAAAAATGCCGTTTTCCGTTGTATAATCTCTTTACTTGCCGGTGTGATGGAATTGGTAGACGTAGTGGACTCAAAATCCACCGCTGGCGACAGCGTACCGGTTCGAGTCCGGTCACCGGCACCAGCTCGTCGCAAGCGACATATCGCTTGTGATGAGCTTCTTCATTTCATTGCAAAGCTCATCGTGCGCTCATTCTGCTGCTCCTCTTTTCAAAAACGCAACCGCTCTGCTGGTTTGTGTTTTTGTGTCCAGGAATTACACAAGTAAGCCTGTAAAACTACAATGCACATCTATCGTCGCATGTATGGCAGTATTTCTGTGACTTTGGCCGTGTCGTAATTAGGCACGCGTAACCTCGTCGTCGGCGCGGAAAGATGTGATCTTGCTTCTCTTTCAGAACCCTGTATGCTATAATACAGGTAAATATCGCTTAAATTAAAAAGGAGGCAGTAAAAATGATTACAACTAAAATTTACGAGGATAAGAGCGGTGATCTTGTGGCCGTCGTTTTCGAGGACGGGCAGGTATCAAATTACATCCCATGCCCGGAAATGGCCGCGCTTGACGGAGAAAGCTTTTTTGAGGAGGCACGCAACGGCTTTCTGGATGCGCCGCTATACGAATACGACAGTCTTATCGGAGTTACGATGGAGCAGGCGGCAGAGCGCGCGGAAACGGAATACGCCCTGATCGCCCAGATAGGCGACATGGTCACGATCTATCCGCAGCGCATGAACTCTCTTAATCAGGAATTTTTCCAGGATGAATTGGGCGATGAAGTCTGGCAGGATCTGTTGGGACGTGTTTCCGGTGACGACGGTATAGAACTGGAGCTTTGATAGTCTGCATGGCGCAAATGTCATTGTCCGGTCTGGCCGACGTCATTATCATCTCTATATATTCATTGCCGCTCGCCGGAGGTATGTATATGACACGAAAACGTTTCGGTTTACACGTTTTTGACGCCGGCGTATAAGATAGCAGAATATTTTGACAACATTCACATGATAGGCTGTGCTTTATCGGTGAAACAAACTAGAGGCCGAGGGATCACGACATAGGCGTCTCCCCGGCCTGTTCTATTGGCTTCCGCTTTCTGTTCATCGGCCTTACATACCGATTTCATCGATTTTACGCATCTCTTTATCGGTTTTGCCGGTGCGGAGAAGTCTCACTCTGCGTAGATGTTTTTTCCGAACTCATACGCCTCATGCAGATGATTTGTCTTATCGATCTGCGGCCTGCCGTTCGTATCTCCGCATCCGCCGGCGAGCAGCATCCCCTTATCGTTGAAGCCGATATAGTTTATGAGTGTGAACTTATAATAGGACACAGCCTGTTCAAACGTCCAGAAAAAATCGTCGGCCGCAGTCATAAGCAGTGCGCAGTCCTTTGCGGGGTACTTCTCATATCTGCCGAACGGCGGGTTTGAATCCTCCTCTGCAATACAGTAAAACCTCTCGATAAACGCTTTGAGCTTTGACGAGATCGTCCAGAAATACAGCGGCGAGGCAAACACTATGCAGTCCGCCGCCCTGATTTTAGGCACTAAATCGTTAAAGGCGTCCTTTTGGATACACGGCTTTCCGTAACGGCAGGCATTGCAGCCCAAACATCCCTTAACCTCGTTTTTTATGAGTGAAATAACCTCTACCGTATTTCCTCCTTCTTTCGCGCCGCCGGCAAAGCTCTCTATAAGCTGCGCAGTATTTCCCCTGGGGCGGCCGCCGCCCTGTATTACAAGAATGTTTTTCACTTACATCCCCTCTGATATAAAAGTGATTTCAAGGTTTAAATAAAAACGTTTATTTGCTTTGCAGATATTATACTATAACTCTATAAAAACACAATATCAAATACTCAAAGTATAATTTGCTTCATTTTGGGCTTTTTGTGCGCTTTTCCGTAATATTATGCACTTAAAAAACACGGGCCATTGCTTTGTCAATATCCGGGATGCTGCATATTTTTTATGCGGCAAAATATACGCTTCCTCTTTTAAAATAAAACCCTGCGGCACAACTGCTGTTTCAGAGTCTTTAAAATTGACTATTGACAACAGTATATATATACTGTATAATATCTCGCAAATATCATTGTAGGAGGTACTTGTTACATAATGGACACAGGCGACAGTGACACTTATCCCAATTGCCATCATGTGAAAATTATTCATTTTTATATAGAATAAGACATAACCTATGTATCAGTATTGACGCATAGGCTATGTCCTTTTGCTTTTTATGGGATAAATTTGAGTCTAAATCATATTTTATTGTTTTGAAAGAGGTTTCTTGATAATGGGTGAATCCATAGGTTTTCTATTACTGTTTCAGGTTCTTTTACTTGCACTGAACGCGATTTTTGCAAGTGCGGAAATCGCTATGCTCTCCGTAAACGAGACGAAGCTTGAGAATATGGCGGAGGCCGGCAATAAAAAGGCGAAGCGTCTGCGCAAGCTCACGCGCGAGCCGGCAAACTTTCTCGCTACGATACAGATCGCGATAACACTGTCGGGCTTCCTCGGAAGCGCATTCGCTGCTGACAATTTCTCCGAACCTCTTGTCGACTGGGTTATCGGGCTGGGCGTAAGCCTGCCCCGCGCCGTGCTTGACAAGATAGCCGTAGTTTTGATAACGCTTATACTGTCGTATTTTACGCTTATATTCGGCGAGCTCGTGCCGAAACGTATCGCAATGAAAAAGTCAGAGCAGATAGCTCTCGGCATATCCGGCCTTGTCAGCGGCGTAGCGTTTATATTCAGGCCTGTCGTGTGGCTGCTTTCCGCTTCAACTAACATTGTGCTGCGTATGTTCGGAATAGATCCGACTGAATCTGAAGACGAAGTAAGCGAAGAAGAGATTCGCATGATGGTAGACGCGGGAAGTGAAAAAGGCACGATCGACCGTCAGGAGCAGGAATTTATACAGAACGTATTTGAATTTAACGACATAATAGCGGGTGATATCGCAACGCACCGCACCGATGTTATAGTTTTATGGCTCGAGGATGACGACGCGGCGTGGGACAGGATTATTCACGAAAACAGGCATACGCGTTACCCCGTATGCGACGGCTCGCCGGACAACATTGTCGGCGTATTAAATGCCAAGGACTATTTCCGTCTGAGCGACAAAAGCCGCGCAAATGTCCTGAATTCCGCCATGTACCCGGCTTACTTTGTGCCGGAGACGATAAAGGCGGACGTTCTCTTCAGAAACATGAAAAAGACGCACAACTCGCTTGCGATCGTCACGGACGAATACGGAGGTATGGCCGGTATCATCACGATACGCGACCTGATCGAGGAGCTTGTCGGCGAATTCAACGACGAGCCCGAGGATCTGAACAATCCTGAGCCGCATATCGAAAAGATAAACGACACAACATGGAACATCATCGGAAACGTCCAGCTGAGCGATCTTGAGGACGCGACGGGGCTTGAGCTTTCTTCTGACGATTACACGACGTTTACAGGGCTTGTATTCGACGCGCTCGGTGTCATACCGGACGACGGCGAGCAGAACATAGAACTTGCGCTGCCTGAAATGATGGTCTATATCAAACATATTTTGGCGCATCAGGTAGATGCGGCAACGATAGTTCTGAAACCTGAAAATAAACCGGTCGCCGGATAACCGCGGCATTAATGGCATTAATAATAAAACAGGGCGGCGTTTTCTTACGCCGCTCTGTTTTTAATATCAAATCATATATCCCGGATTGTTCATACCGTGATCTCATATCCGGGGTTCATTTTATAATACCTCAGCATTTCAACACTGATATTTTTCGTATATACCGGCACGGGGGTCTGTATCGTGGCACACCTCAGTTTCATCCCGTCTCTTTTCTCGTCCTTATCGGGCGATGACGATATAATCACTGCGGTCGGCCCGTCGCTCCCTCCTATAATGCCGACAGCGGCGGCGCTGTCAGGCCTGTCTGACGCGCCGTCGGCATTTGCTGCTCCCGTGCCCCCGTAAAAAGACGCATGCGACTTTCTTATGGGGGAGTCCAGATACTCCGTCAGGAAAAACTCGAGCGAGACATCGTCCGGCGCGTAATACTCTATCACGGGCAGACGCATACCGCGCGGACACATTGCGCTAAGTGACGCCGTCATGTGACGGCGAGCGCGCTCCAACTGCTCCGGCGGTGCTGCGTTCGCGATTCTCGGATCTGAAAACTGCTTTTCCAAATCCTCCCAGATATCGGAAAGCGCGACGTTCTCGATGAAAAACGAGTGTTTTTTACCTGAATCGGAATCTGTAAACGATATTGCGTCGGGATATTTCCCGTTTATCTCAAGCTCAAGCTTTTTGTCCGTGCCGCATGTCTTGGAATCGGGCATGACGGAGAACGTCAGGGGCGACGAGGCGAGCTCCGGCGGTATTTTATCAAATTTCCCGTTAAGCTCGAAGCTCACAAGGTAAATATAGTCAAAATCCCTGTGGCGTATCGCGCTGCACGGCGTATAGCCGAGTTTTAAAAATTCCACGAGCATGAGCGTTACGTCCATCGGCACACCGCTTAAGAGTGTAGCTCCGGAGGACGAGATATCAAAAGCCCCGCTGCCTGCGGTTATGCGGCGCGCCGCTATGTTTTGAATGTCGTTTGAAAGGCGGTTTTCGTTCAATATCCTGTCCCTGTTCGTATCCTCGCGC